>DATEDC010000172.1:0-49454 GCA_035286585.1 Anaerolineales bacterium | reverse complement strand
CCGGCGCCGCTCGCGCCTTTGACCCTGTTCCTGGTGTTGCGCGCCTTTGCCTCGGGCAGCACGGCGCTAACCGGAATCGAAGCCATCAGCAACGGTGTGCCAGCCTTCCAGCCGCCTGAATCCCGGAACGCCGGCAAGACTTTCATCGTTATGGCTGGGTTAATGGGTTTTCTCTTCCTGGGGAGCCTGGGACTCACGCAACACTTCGCTGTTGTGTCGGGATCCCAAGAGACCATCCTGTCTGCGCTGGCACGCCGCCTGATTGGAAACGGCCCGTTTTATTACCTGGTGCAGGCCAGTACCCTGTTAATTCTCACCGTGGCAGCAAACACCAGTTTTGCCGGGTTTCCGCGTTTAGCTTCCATCCTGGCGCAAGATAAATTCCTGCCTCGCCAGCTCACCAACCTGGGCGATCGGCTGGTATATTCCAACGGCATGCTCCTGCTGTCTGCTTTCACCGCCATCCTGGTGGTGCTGTTCGGCGGGGAAAGTCACGCCCTGGTGCCGCTCTTCGCAGTGGGGGCTTTCCTGGCGTTCACGCTCTCCCAGGCCGGCATGGTGGTGCACTGGCGGCAGCAACGCGGCCAGGGCTGGTTGATCAAGTCCCTGATCAACGGACTCGGCGCGCTGGTGACCGGCCTGACCCTGCTGATTGTCGGCGTCAGCAAGTTCACCCAGGGCGCCTGGCTCACGCTGATTTTCATCCCTTCTTTCGTCTGGATCTTCCTGCAAATCTCCCAACATTACCGCAGCGTAGGCGAGCAGCTCAGCCTGCGCGGCCTGCCGCCTGCCCTGCGCCCAGCCCCCAAGCTGCGCCTGGTGGTGCCCATCTCCGGCGTCCACCGGGCGACTATCGAGGCGGTCAATTACGCCCGCTCTCTCTCCGATCATGTGACCGCGGTTTATATTGAAATCGAGCCAGGATCTGGCAAGAAAACACGCCTCAGGTGGCAGGAATGGTTTCCGGATATCCCGCTCGAGATCGTCTCATCTCCATACCGATCCATCATTGGTCCACTGCTCGAATTTCTCGACCGCACCGATACCGAGCATAATGACGGGCAACTGGCAGCCGTACTGCTGCCCGAGATCGTCCCAGCAAAGACCTGGCAAACGCTGCTGCACAACCAGGTGGCCTGGTTGCTTAAAACCGCTCTGCTCTATCGCCGCCGCCACAAGGGCTACCAGCGGGTGATCATCGATGTCCCTTATCACTTGAAGCAGTAGAAAGCCTGCCACTGCTCCCCAAAGACCCATCCGGTCGTTTTATACGGGGTTGGTAATAAGAATAACGCAAAGCAGCAAAGTTGCAGAGACGTCAAGAATCCTGCAACGGGATATCCCTGCGACTAAGGATGCTGACAGCGCCCTCCGCTCAGAGACTAACCCCTATTCAGCGGCTTCAGTGATTTCAGCGCCTAAGCGATCCGGTTGTCCCTCCGCCAGGCAGGAAGTCTCCGGATCACGGGCGAAGTCCTCCAGGCAGGCGGGCAGGCAGAAATACACCCGCCGGCCGCGGTGGATCGCGGTGGGGGTACCCTGCTCGAAGAGGATCTGCCCGCCGCAGGCGGTCTGCACCGGGATGCCGGGGGTGGGCAGTGGCGGCTCCTGGGCGCCTTCCACCGGGTTAATTATTCTTCCCTTGCCTCTCTAGCTCTTCAAGCAGCTCGACATCCTGCTTTAAACTGCGGCTGCGCCAGTACAGGCTGAACAGGTAGATCACCATCACGGTGAAAAAGACGAAGTAGCCGAGAATAAGATAGTTGGTCGTATCCGGCGTCATGGCATGCCTCCTAATGGGCGATCTTCAGGCGGAGCTGCTCGACCTTTTCGGCCAGGCGGCCCAGGCGGATGCGGTGCCAGAGCAGCGAAGAGAAGATCACCGAGAAAGTGAGCACGCTGAAGATCAGGGTTTGCAGCATGCTCGGGGTCATGCTGAATTCGCCCTCCGCCTCCGGGCTGCTCACCCCGAACACCGTCGGATGGATGGTGCGGTACAGGCGGATGGAGAGGAAGGTGACCGGCACGCTGATAAACCCCAGGATGGTGTAAACCGCCCCGAAGCGCGCCCGCCGGTCGGGGTCTTCAATCCCCTGGCGCAGCATCAGGTAGGCGGCGTAGACCAGCTCGACAATCGTGGCGGTGGTCAGGCGCGGCTCCCAGGTCCACCAGGTACCCCAGGCCGGGCGTGCCCAGATCGAGCCCATGATGATGGTTATAAAGAAGAACACCAGGCTGATTTCCACCGCGGCCAGGCTGACGGTATCCCACTTGCGGTCGCTGGAGCGCAGGTAGGCGACGCCAGCCACGCCGGCCGCCATAAAGCCCAGCATGCCCACCCAGGCGGTGGCGACGTGGAAATAGAACACGCGCTGCACCGCCCCCATGACCCTTTCGGTAGGAGCATAGAAAAAGACCATGCCCAGCGCGACCACGAACAGGACCGCGCTGATTGAATCCAGAATGGTGAGAAAACGCGGTTTAGGCTCCATTCAATTACTCCTCCACAATGAAATCGAACACCATGTAGGCTACAGCAATGAAAATTACATCATAAGCGATGATCAGGTTCAACCAGGGCATGATCTCTTCCAGCGGGATCGCCTCCAGAAAACCCGCGCTGGCCTTGACCGAGGCGATCAGCACCGGGATAGCCACCGGAAAGAGCAAAATAGGCAGCAGGATATCGCGGGTGCGGGTGTGGACGGCCATGCTGGCCAGCAGGGTGCCGATGGCGGTGTAGCCGATCGAGCCCAACAGGATTACAAGGATCAGCCCCGGTTGGAACAAATTGACCGAATATAACACGGTATAGACCGGCAGGACAATGGCTTCCACCATCAGCATGAAGACCAGGTTGCCTATCGCCTTGCCGAAATAGATGGCGCTGCGGTCCACCGGGGCAAGCAGCAGGCCATCCAGGCAGCCGCGGTCCTTCTCGATCGCCATTGAGCGGTTGAGCCCCAATGTGCCGGCAAAGGCGAAGGTCACCCACAAGACGCCCGAGGAGACCGTTCTGCGGGTGCGCGGGTCCAGCTCCAGGGCGAAATTAAAGATCAAGATCACCAGCAGGGCGAACACCAGCATGGCTGAGATCAGCTCACGGCTGCGCAGCTCAGCGGCCAGGTCCTTCCAGACCACGGCGAGCAGGGCGCGCAGGAAACTTCCTGCGCCAGCCTGGGCTGCCCGGGTCTCCCCAGCCACCACGCGCATCCCCTGACTCATGCCACCATCACCCCCTCCGCCGCCTGGCGGTAGAAAGCCAGCAGGTCGCGGGTATCAATCTCAGCGCGAGGCAGCGAGGCAGCGATCACGCCGCGCGAAAGCACGTCGAAGCGCGAGGCCAGGTCGGCAGCGCGAGCCAGGTCGTGGGAGGTCATCACCACCGTGCGCCCGCGGGCCGCCACCTCGCGCAGCACGCCGTCGAGCATATTGCAGGCGTCCTGGTCCAGGCCGGTATGCGGCTCATCAAAGAGCACCACCTCCGGGTCGTGAAGGACGGCGCGCCCAATCGCCAGGCGCTGCTGCATGCCACGCGAATAGGTGCGCACCAGATCGCGGCCGCGGTACGCCAGCCCCACCAGCTCCAACACCTCCGCCACCCGCTCGGTCCGTTCCGGCACCCCGTACATGCGAGCGTAAAAGCGCAGATTCTCCTCTGCTGTCAGGTCGCCGTAGAGCAGCGGCAGGTGCGAGACCACGCCCAGGCGGCGGCGCACCGCGGCGGCCTGGGCTGGCAGACGATAGCCGGCAATGCGCACCTCGCCCAGGGAAGGCCGGGAGAGCGAAGCCAGGATGCGCAGAAAGGTGGTCTTGCCCGCCCCGTTAGGCCCCAGCAACGCCACGAACTCGCCCGGCTGCACCTGGAAGTCCAGGCCGCGCAGCACGGTCTTTAAACCGAAGCGCTTGACGAGCTTGCGCACGTCGATCACATGGCTGTTCTGGGAACTAATCTCGGACATCCTCTTAATCAATCCAGCAACGACTGCAAGCGTGCTTTCAGCGCCGCGCGGCGCTGCTGGTAGGCCTCCTCGGGCAGCTCGCCGCTCTGGTATAGATCGTCGAGGGCGATGATGGCGTCCATCACCGTCTCGGAACTGTCGAATTCCAGGCCGCTTTCCGGCAGATCGACTTCCTCGTCTTCATCGTCCATCACCGCCCTGCCGGCGCGCCGGTAAAGCCAGACGCCCGCCAGGATCAAAGCCAGGCCGAACGCGCCCACGCCAAGCACCAGGCTGGTGCTGGAACCAGCCAGAATTGAGGGCCGGGCGCCGGCCGGTCGTCCGCTGATGGTCAGGCTGAGGGTGTCGCCCGGCTGGAGGCTGCCGCCATTGTACAGGTGGTAGAGCGCGCCCTGCATGTCGCGGGTACCCTCATCTACCAGCGCCTCACCTTTGACTTTAATCCCGTTTTCGGGGATGAGGATCACCACCGCATCCACAGGCAGATTCACCGGCTTCACCAGATCGAGCTTGCGGTTGTAGGGCATTTCGTAAGCGAACAGTACCTCATACAAACCCATACCCGGTCGCACGGTGACCGTATCGCCAAAGCCATCCTCGGTCTGGATGAAGCGGTCGCCCAGCGCGCCATCTTGAAATTCCAGATTGGTGGCGCCCTCCGGCAAAATGAAGCGCACCACCGGCTGGCCTTCAGCCTCGGCGACCAGGGCTTTATCGGACGGGTTGGACATGATGTACAGCTCGATCACCCGCATGCGCTGGGAGTCGATGAACTCAAAGAACAGGTGCAAACGGTCCACGCGTAAAATGGAGGCGTCGGTGGTGGTCTCGTAAATCAAGATCGGCAGGCTCAGGCTGGTTTCTTCGCTGCGCACCACGCCGATATCCGAGCCATAGGTATTGCCATTGTACTCGGTGGTCACCAGGAAGGCGCGCTGGGGCAGCATTTCCACCGGTTCGAAAGTGAATTTTTCGTCAGGCCCGATGGTCACCGTCTGGGTGAAGACGACCTGCATGCTGTCAAAGGCATACAGGGTGAGGACCAGGTCATCCGGCACTTCTCCCCCGGAGGCGTTGACCACATTCCCGTTAACCACCCCGGCTTCCAGGGAGCTGGTTAGCTCCTGCGTGATGGTGATCGCTACAGTGGGCGTGATCTCCCCCAGCGGCACGGGGGTGCTCCCGGATGCGGGGCCGCCTTGGGCGGTGAGGGGCGCCTCGCCCGGCGCTGCAAATGTCAGGCTGCGCAGATAGGTTGCCAGCGACCAACGCTCGCCCTCCGTCAATTTTTCGGCAAAGGCGGGCATATCGGGCTCAACGCCTTGAGTGATCGCCTGGAAGAGATCCTGCCCGGATTTCTCCGCCATGAATGCCTGGGAGCTGAGATCGGTCAGCGCAGTCCCCAGCGTTGCGGCTTCCGGGCCGTCACCTTTGCCCAGTTCGCCGTGGCAGCCAGCGCAATTAGCCTGGTAGAGCGCCTCGCCCTGCTCGATCAACTCCTGGGAGACGCTCAGGGAAAACGCGTAAGCCACCACGTCCCAGCGCTCACGGTCCGACAGGCTGTCGAAGGGCGGCATGAATCGCTCCAAATTCCCCTGAGTGACCTGGGTGTACCAGCGCGCAGGGGTCGCCTGGCGGGCGAAATCCGGAGCGCCTAGCGGGGCAGGCGGGTTGGGGAGCTGCGCCGCCTGGGGACCATCACCCAGTCCGCGGGCGCCGTGGCAGGGGGCGCACTTTTCGGTGTAGATCGCCTGCCCAGCCTGCGGATTGGGGGGCACCAACGGGTAGAGCGGTCCGCTGACGGCTGCCGGCTGCGCCTGTTGAGCTGGGCGGACCTCCGATCCTGGCGGGGGAGTGATATCCTCCGCCAGGGAAATAGAGCAGGCGGAGAGCAGCAGAGCAATCAAGACGAAAAAATACTGATAGCGGCTCATAAAATAATGCCGTGGTAGAGAGATATTTTCTGAGGTTCGAACGGCCAGCCTGGCAAATACGCCCCCCAGGCGCATTTCAGGCCAGGCTCCCCCCGCAATTGGGACAGAAGCGATCCGATTTTTGCACCGGTCGGCCGCAGTTGGGGCAAAAACCCGCCGATTTACCGTTGCGTTCTCGCCGGCGGCTGGCGATCAGGGCTTCCAGGCTGTCATCCGGGGTAGCCGGAAGGGAACGCCTGCCCGAGTTGTTGGGTGCAGAAGCCAGGACAGCGGCATCCGCCCGCCGGGCGGCGATGGCTGCTTCCAGTACCAAATCGACCTCAGCGCCCCCTACATGGAAGGCATCCAGCTGGCGCAGCACAGCCGCACCGCTCTGGAGCAGCGCGGCGCGCTGGGCCGGGTAATCTTCCGCGGGGATTTTCCCCAGGGTGAAGTCGAAATCCAGCTCCTGAAGGGCGTTCAGTATCCGGTCGCGCTCAGCCAACAGAGCGGAAACCTCATGCTCCACAGCGCTCATCTGCACAGAGCGACGCTCGAAAAACGGGCGGCTGACGAACACGCCCACCAGGACGAGCAAACTAAGAATTAGAAAAATCGAACCAATGTCCATAAGCCTGAGTCAAAAACAAGTGTGGTTGCATCCCGGCCAAAACTCACTGGTTGAGCAAGGGGTCGACCCTGGATTTGATATCGCTCAGCGAGGAGAATGGGCTGATCTGGATATTGCGCAGCACCTGCTCCTGGTCGATGATGTAGGTCTCGGGAACGCCCTTGATGCGAAACGCCTGGGAGATGCGCGTCCCCAGGTCCGGTCCGTTGGGGTAGGTGATATCGAACTTTTGTAGATAGGCCAGCGCCTCGGGCTCAGTGTCCACGTAATCCACACCCAGGAAGATCACATCGCCGCGGGGCTGGTAGTAGCGCCAGGCGGCCTCCAGGTCAGCCGCTTCCTGCTCGCACGGTTTGCACCAGGAAGCCCAAAAGTTGAGCACCACCACTTTGCCGCGCAGATCCGCGAGCCTGATCTGCTCGCCGGCGAAGGTGGTCAGGGTAAAATCCGGCACCCGCTGCCCAATTGCCACCGGCCCCAACTCGGTGCGCAGCAAGCCCAGCGCCAGGATCACCAGCAGGGCCAACAGCCCCGTCCAAACCAGTACGCGACCCCAGGGGATGCGGGCGGGGAGGCTTTCAGCCTCAGGAACGGCGCTTTCGGTCATTTCTATCGTTTCCATAGCAATCCACCGGGAAGCTGAGCACAGGCATCTGGCCGAATACCAGATGCGCCTCAGCGCTTATTCAGCTCCTCCTCAAGGCGGCGGATATATTCATCTCCTTGCGCCAGCCCAGGTCTTTCGATCGATGCCGCCGCTTGGGGCGCCTTTGCCCGCCAGATGGAAAAGGCGCGGAACAAGATATATGCCCCGGCCAGGATCGCCAGCGGCGGGACAAGGTACACCAGCCAATTGAAGCCGCGCGCCGGCGGCGTCGCCAGCACGCGATCGCCGTACTGGTTCACAAAATACTGCTTGATCCGGGCCTCGCCCCAGCCCTGAGCGAGCTTCTCGCGGATCAGCTCACGCCACTGGACGCAGGCTTGCGTGCCGCACACGTCCAGGGGGATGTTCTCGCACACCGGGCAGTACAACCCCTTGGCGATAGCGTTCACGGCGTCGTCGCTGGGGGGGTTGGGCTGGCTCCCCTGGGCCTGGGCAAGGCCGGCTGCCAGGGAGATATACAGCAAAGCAAGCAGCAACGCTATGAATGTACGCTTCATCATCGCAAACGCCTCTCTCAGCCGCGCGCCTCGAGCGAGGCCAGTCTCGGTCGCCGGATCCTCACTGCTGCGGGCTCCGGGTCCCGGTCGGGCCAAGCCGCCACCAGCGTTCCCAGGATGAAGATGATGCCGCCCGTCCACATCCAGTTCACCAGCGGGTTGTGATAGACCCTGAAGGTGGCGCCTACTGTGGAGACCGGCTGCCAGTCCACCAGCAAAACATAGAAATCATCCTCCCAGGTGCTGCGCACGCCGGGGATGGTCATCGGCTGCTGGGATTCGTAATAGTAATCCCGGCGGGGGTACAGCTCACCAATGTAGCTGCCGCCCTTATAGACGCTCACCACCGCCCGGGCGACGTTGCGCCCATCGGGGGTGTCGAAGGTCGCCAGCGAATCGTAGCGCAGGGTGTAATTGCCCAGGCTGATCTGCTCGCCCTGGCCGATGGTGGCTTGCGTCTCGCTCTGGAAGATCTCGATGCCGATGACGCCGATCGCCATCAACACCACCCCCAGGTGGATCACGTAGCCGCCGTAGCGGCGGCGGTTGCGCCCGGCCAGCCGCCAGAGGGCCAGCGGCAGGCTCTCATCGGATTTGCGGTGGCGCGCCAGGGCGCCGCGCCAGAATTCGTACAGCGTCACCGCAGCCACAAACGCCGAGAGCCAGAAACCCAGCAGCGCAGCCGGTTGGCGTATGCCGGCGACCAAGATCAGCGCCAGCACGGCCAGCGAGACGCTGAAAGGCTTCCAGACCGCCCGGCCCAGCGTTTTCATCGTGGAATGTCGCCAGGCTGCTAGCGGAGCGATGCCCATCAAGAGCAGCAACCCAGCGAACAGCGGCCCGGTTGCCGGCTCGTAGAACGTCGAGCTTACAGTGAGTTTTTGACCGGTGATCAGCTCGGAGATCAGGGGGAAGATCACACCCCAGAAGCACACCACCAGGATGCCCATGAAAAGCAGGTTGTTCAGCAAAAACAAGGCCTCGCGCGAGAACCAGGAGGTCAGGTATGCCTCGGACTTGAGCTCGTTCCAGCGGCGGAGCAGCAAGGAAAGCGAGACGATGAAAGTCAGCCCGATAAAACTAAAGAACAGCGGTCCAATAGCGCTCTGGGCAAAGGCGTGCACCGAGGAGAGCACGCCCGAGCGGGTGAGAAAAGTGCCGAAGATCACCAGATCGTAGGTCAGGATGACCAATACCATGTTCCAGTGCTTGAGCATGCCGCGTTTCTCCTGGATCATGACCGAATGCAGGAAAGCGGTGCCAGTCAGCCAGGGCATGAAAGCGGCGATCTCCACCGGGTCCCAGCCCCAGTAGCCGCCCCAGCCCAATACGTCATAAGCCCAGCGCCCGCCCAGGATCAGGCCGAGGGAGAGAAACAGCCAGGCGACCAGCGTCCAGCGGCGGGTGATGCGGATCCAGCGGTCGTCGGAGCGCCCGGTCACCAGAGCCGCTATTGCAAAGGCGTAGGGGATGACGAAGGAAACAAAGCCCAGGTAGAGCATCGGCGGATGAATGATCATCCCCGGATGGCGCAGCAAGGGGTTCAGGCCCTGCCCATCCGTCTGGACCAGCAGCTCGGCGCCGGCTGGCGGGAACATGGCGACCACCGGGTTGCCCAGCGGCACCCTCCAGATGCGGGCGAAGGGGTTCTCCAGGAAGATGATCAGGATCAGGAAGAACGCCAGGGTCAGCAGAGAAACCACGATCACCCAGGGCAGGAACTCGCGATCCCGATCCCACTTGCGTAAGGTGACCGCCGAAGCGAAAGCTGACATCAGCCAGGTCCAGAAAACCAGGGACCCGGCCTGCCCTCCCCATAGCGCGGTCACCCGCAGGTACAGGGGCATGCTGTTGCTGGTCACCGAAGCCACGTATTCGAACTCGTAGCTGCCGCTCACCAGCAGATAGATGATGCTCGCCGCGGTCAGGCTCAGCAGGGGAAAGGTGAGCAGCATGGCATTGCGGGCGCTGTCCACCCAGGCGGGGGCGTTCCGGCGTACGCCGTAGATCGCAGCCCCAACTCCGTACAAAGAAATCAGGAAAGTAATGACGAGCGCGCCGTAACCAAGATTACCAATCATAACCACTCCACAGGCGTAAATCTGCCGGAAGGGGCTCAACGATCAGAGCGGGCACTCCGTCCGGCTCACCAATAAAGCCAGCATTTTTCATTGACCGAGACAAGGGTTTAATTGCCGGCTTGCTCAGGGACAGCTTCTTCGTACTTGGTAGGGCACTTGAGCAACAGCTCTTCAGCCTGGAAAACGCCGTCCGCGCCCATGCGCCCGGTAACAATCGCCTGGGCTTCGATCTCTTTATTATCGCCCGGCAAATGGGCAATGGTAAAAGTCAGCGTCATGGTCTGCGGGTCGTACTGGATCGAATCGCCGATCACCGCGCCCGAGACACGCAATTGGCGGTCTGCCACACTGTCCCCTTTAGCCATCAGCTCTTCGATGGTCAGGAAATACTGGGCGCTGGCCTGGGTTGAAGAGATGATCAGGTAGATGATCGCCGCGACAATTAATAAGCCGCCAAAGATGAACTTGGCGCGGCCAGGCGCTTGGACCTCGGTTGTCGTTGTCGCACTTTGCTCCATAAATCCACTAACCTCCATGCGGGCCGGTGATGAAAGTTTATCAGGATTGGCCCGGCGATATGGCGCCCGGCGGACCGGCCACTTAAGTCTATCGTACATTTTGGCACATTTAGATTAATGGAATCTGAGATATCCCCAATAGGTGTATTAAAACTCGGCAGGTCAGGGTTGTCCAAGTCGGGCAGCTACTTTAGCTCGATCAGCCCGGTCCGGATGGCAAATTTGACCAGCGCGGTGCTCGAATGCAGGTTGAGCTTGTTCATAATGCGCTCACGGTGGCGCGCCGCGGTTTTCGGGCTGATGCCTAATTTTTCCCCGATTTGCGTATTGGTCAGGCTTTCAGCCACCAGCTCGAGCACCTGTATCTCCCGCTTGCTGAGCACATCCAGGTCCTTGCCGCGCTCCGGCTCTGCGCCGGGTCGCCCGGCCTCAGCCGGCAATTTAGATAGCACGCGGCGATAGTCGTCTAAAAGCCAGCGCGCCAGTGCTGGCTGCAGGTAGATATTGCCGCCAGCTACAGCACGAATTGCGGCGACCAGCTCATCCGCGGCTGAATGCTTGGTCAAGTAGCCTGAGGCTCCGGCCGCCATCATCTCGAACAGGTATTGTTTGTCCTCATGGACGGTCAAAGCCAGCACCCGGTATTCTGGAAACTGGGCAGTCAACCGGCGGGTGGCTTCCAGCCCATCCATGCCAGGCATGGAGATATCCATCACCACAATGTCCGGGCGCGCCTGAGCGATGCGCCCTAGCGCCTCTTCGCCGCTGCTCGCCTCCGCTACCACGCGCAGACCTGCCTGGGTGTCCAGAAAGGTCTTGACGCCAGTGCGGACCACTTCGTGATCGTCAACCAACATGATGCGTATTTCGCTCATCTGCGAGCTCCTGTTTGTTTATCGACGCGGTATTGCTCAGGGGAATAGTGATCTCGATCGCAGTACCTTTTCCCGGTACCGAGTTCAGGATAAAGCGACCACCGATGGCCTCGGTTCGCTCCCGCATACCCTCCAGGCCCCACCCCTGCGGCAGCCCAGAACCTTGGACGGGTAAGAAGCCGATCCCCTCATCCTGCACCTGGAGGCTGACCTGTCTCGAAGAAAAGGTCAGGCAAACTTCGGCGTGATCGCAGCGAGCATGGCGGGCCACATTCGTGATCGCTTCTTGCGCCACACGGAAAACCACGGTCTCCACCAGGGGGTCTAGACGCTGACGCCGGCCCTCCACCTGTAAGCTGACTGCCAGACCAGTACGCCTGAACTCCTGTTCAGCCAGATACTGCAACGCGGCTACCAGGCCCAGGTCGTCCAGTTGGGCCGGGCGCAGATCGTGCACCATGCGGTAAATGCCTTGCGCCATCTGGCGGCTGAGGCCCTGCAAGCTCTCGACCAGGCTGCTGACTTCCGAGTTGCCGGCGGCATAGTTTTGCAAGGCAGCCAGATTCATGGTAAAAGCGGTCAAGAATTGGGCTGTCTCATCGTGCAGCTCGCGGGCAATCCGGCTTCGCTCCTCTTCCTGGGCGTTGACGGTGTGGCGCAGCAATTCCCGGCGCAGGGCCTCGCGCTCCTGTAGGTCGCGCTGGATCTGCTGCAAGGCTTCCAGGCGCGCCATTTGAGCATTCTCAAGCTGGCGCTGGCGTTCATCCTCGACGATCTGGCTGGCGCGGACCAATCCCACCGTCACCAGCAAGGCCATGGCTGCCCGCACCGCCTGTACCGGGAAGCCAAACAGGTCATAAAAGATGACAGTGTTTACAAAGCTGGCCGGGAAAATATCTAACGGCCTGACGACGACCTGCGCCAGGCTGTAAAACGCAAAACCTGCCGCCGCCAGCCTCAGGCTGTTCCCCAAACCCCGCCGTTCTTCCCCCCGCGCTTGCTGGGCCCGCCGGTTGAGCGCCAAAGCCGCCAGGGCTGCGCCAGGGACTGCCAGCGTGTAGCGCGCCAGCACATCCGCATGGGCAACCCGGTGTTCGACCGTCTCAGGGTGACGCAGGCTGGTGATAACAACCAAAAGTACATACACTCCGAGGAAGGCAGACCCGATCTCCAGATTTCGGCGAGGGCGGTATTTGTCACCCGGACGCAAGATCTGCAAAGCAAACACCACCAGGAATACAAACGAAATCACAAGCATGAACAGCCGAATTGCGGAGGTGTAAGCCGGATCTGCCAGGTTAAACCAGGCCCGAATGTCAAGCAGCATCTCCAGCCACTCGTGAGTGCCATGAACCAGGCCAAACAGCGCCAGGGGCCACAGGGCGCGCGCCTCAGCCAACAGGGGCGAGCGCCGCGCCTCGAACGTCATCGCCAGACCCATGCTGAAAAACGCCAGGCCGTAAATAAAATAGACGAAAACAAAACCGAAGTTCATCACCCCACCCAGACAATCCCCTCCCGGCGGAAGAAGAAAATTCGCTAACTATTCCTGACTAAATTCACCTTTAATAATGATATTTGTCACAAATCCGCTGCCCAAACGAAAAAATGGTCTGATTAAGATAAAATATATAGATCATTATACCCAATTGCGCCCCGTCGGGGGTGGGGCAAAAAACGTACCTGTATCACCGGCCGAGAAGATGAGGGCGTCCCATGAAACGTTTTCGCCAGAGAATTGTCCGCTTTTTCTTCCCACCGCCGGGCGCGCCGCGCTGGGTGCGCGTCCTGCCATACGCCATCTTAGGCCTTCTGACGCTGGTGCTCTTAACCAGCGCAGCCTATGCCTGGGAGTACACCAATTCCCCCTCATTCTGCGGTGAAACCTGTCACACCATGCCGCCAGAATACACCGCCTATCTGACCTCGCCCCACGCCCGGGTCGATTGCGTGGATTGCCATATCGGCAAAGGGTTCATTGCCACGCGCATCACCCGCAAAGCGGGTGACGCCAAGCACATCATTTCCCTGGCATTCAAAGACTACGAATTCCCAATCCACGCCGATGATCTGCGCCCGGCGCGCGAGACCTGCGAGCTGTGCCATTCGCCGCAGAAATTCTCCGATGACAGCCTGCGCGAGATCAAGCGCTATGATGATAACAGCGAAAACACCCCGATCAGCACCTTTCTGGTGCTCAAAACCGGCGGCGGCACCAAGAGGGAAGGCCTGGGCAGAGGCATCCACTGGCATATCGAAAACAAAGTCTACTTCCTGGCGACAGACGATCGCGAGCAGGAGATCCCTTACGTGCGCGTGGAGGAAGAGGATGGCACGATCAAGGAATATTTCGATGTAGAAGCCGACCTGGACCCGGCCTCGATCGATCCCGCTGAGTTGATAGAGATGGACTGCATCACCTGCCACAACCGCATCACCCACTTGATCCTCACTCCCCAGGATACAGTCGACCAATTGATGGGCCGCGGCCTGCTCTCCCCCGAAATACCCGAAATCCACCGTAAAGCCATCGAGGTATATTCATCCCCTTACCCAACCGTGGAACTGGGCATAAACGGCATCGCCGGACTGCGGGGCTACTACCAGGCGTATTACCCGGATTTTTACGCCCAAAACACAGACAAGATCGATGCAGCTATCGAAGCCCTGCAGCAAGCCTACCGCGACAGCGTTTTCCCTGAACAAAAAGCCAATTGGGAAAGCCACCCCACTAACGTAGGTCACGACAACTCGCCCGGCTGCTTTCGCTGCCACGGCGGGCAGCACTTCACCCAACAAGGCGAGGCGATCCGCCTGGAATGCAACCTGTGCCATTCCATTCCGGTGGTCACCGATCCCAGCGATTTTGTAGCCAACCTGGAGATCAGCCGCGGCCCAGAACCCAAGTCTCACCTGAACACCAACTGGATCACCCAGCACCGCGAGGTGTTCAATCCCACCTGCGAGAACTGCCATACCACGAGCAATCCCGGCGGCACGGATAACTCCTCCTTCTGCTCCAACAGCGCCTGCCATGGCAGCGCCTGGACGTTTGCCGGATTCGACGCCCCCCGGGTGCGCGAGCTGATCGCCGCGCAGCTCCCGCCAACGCCTACTGCAATACCGCTGCCCAGCGAAGGTCCGCTCACGTTCGACGGTGCGATTGCTCCCCTGTTTGCGGCCCGCTGCGCGAGCTGTCACGGGGCGATTGCCATCGAAAACCTGAATCTGACCACCTATGCCGGTACGCTGGCAGGCGGCAACCGCGGACCGGCTGTCATTCCAGGCGATCCCGAAGGCAGCCTGCTGGTTCAAAAGCAAGCTGGCAGCGTACCTCACTTTGGCCAGTTTAACGCTGAGGAATTAAAACTGGTGATGGATTGGATCAGGGCAGGCGCACCAGAGAAGTAAAATATTCTCGGAATTGAGAAGCCAAAGGAGAAACATGGAAGAAGAAACCAAGACCAGCCGGAGATCGTTTTTGAGTCTGGCCACCTGGGCAATTGGGGGACTGATCAGCGCAGGGATGGGCATCCCCGCCATCGCCTACATCATCGGGCCAGCCCTCAAACGCGCCGAGGCCGAGGAGTGGATTCGCCTCGGTTCGGTCGCCAAGGTTGAGCTCAACGCCCCTACCCTGTTTAAAGTAAAAATCGAGCGCCAGACAGGCTGGATTGTGAATGAAACAGATCTCTCGTTTTACGTTCTTACGGAAAACGGGCGTGATTTCGTCGCCATGTCGAACATCTGCACTCATCTCGGCTGCCGTGTGCGCTGGATCGCTGACCAGGAGCAGTTCTTCTGCCCCTGTCACAACGCGGCTTTCAGCAAGGATGGCAGTGTAGCCGCCGGTCCGCCGCCGCGCCCCCTGGATCGCTACCAGGTGAAAGTCGAAGACGAGCAGTTGTATGTCTTAGGAGGCTGAGATGAGCACAAGATTAGGGAACTGGCTGGATGAACGGGTCGCCTGGCGGCAAGTATGGTCGGCAATCTTTCTGCGCCAAGTCCCCAAGACCAATTGGCTCTACACGCTGGGAAGCGCCTCGCTGTTCCTGGCGATCAATCAAATAGTAACCGGGATCTTGCTCACCATCTACTACGTGCCCACACCCGACCACGCTTATGACTCGGTCCAGTACATCACCACCCAGGTGACCATGGGCTGGCTGATCCGCGGGCTGCACCATTGGGGAGCCAGCGCGATGGTGGTTGTGGTCGGCCTGCACATGCTGCGGGTGATTTTCCATGGAGCGTATAAATTCCCGCGCGAGGTCACCTGGTTCACCGGCGTTTTCCTGCTGCTGATTGTGATTGCGTTTGGATTTTCGGGATATCTACTGCCCTGGGATCAGAAAGCCTATTGGGCTACCACGGTTGGCACCAGCATCGCCGGCACTCCGCCCCTGATTGGCGATGTCGTCCTGCGCATCGTCAGGGGCGGGGAGGAGTTGTCCGCCATCACGCTGGCGCGCTTCTTCGGAGTTCATGTTTGGGTGCTGCCGATCACCCTGCTGATCCTGATCGGCGTTCACCTGTACCTGGTCATTCGCATCGGCATCAGCGCGGTTCCCAAGCGTGAGGAATAACCATGGATGAAGCCGAGAAGCAAAAATACTACGCAGCGTACAAGCAGGCTAAGGAGCAGGGCGAGCCGTTTTTCCCGGACGCCGTCTTCAAAGACGCGGCCGTCTCTTTGCTGATTTTCCTCGCCCTGGTCGCTTTGGCGTACTTCCTGGGCGCGCCGCTGGAGGCGCGCGCCGATCCGGCGGATACCTCCTATACCCCGCGGCCAGAATGGTACTTCCTGTTCCTCTTCCAACTGTTCAAATACTTTTCGGGCGAGCTGGAGGTGGTTGGCGTGGTCGTCCTGCCCACACTGGCGGTCATCCTACTCTTCCTGCTGCCGTTCCTGGATCGTTCGCCGCGGCGCCACTTCACTGCCAGGCCCGTGATCATCGGGGGCACCTCGCTGATGGTTTTAGCCATAGGCGTCCTGTCTTACCTGTCCTACAAAGAAGCGCCTCCCCCGGCGGAGGCGATCGAGGGTGACCCAACCGCGGCCCTGTATATTAAAAACTGTGCGGGATGTCATGGCCCTACTATCGCAGTGCCCTCTGGCGCTAACCTGCATGAGGTCATCGCCCAAGGCAAGCACGAAGGCATGCCCGCCTGGAGCGCGGACCTGTCCAGCGACCAGATCGACGCCCTGGTTGGGTTTATCTTATCCCCGGCTGGCAGCCAGCTCTTTACCCAAAACTGTGGCGCTTGCCATGAGACCAGCGAGCTTGTCGCCAGCGATCCGCTCGAGCTGAAAAATTCCCTGGAGCAAGGCCAGGATTTTCCCGGCCACTCCGACCAGGATACACCGGATTGGAACCAGACCCTCAGCCAGGAAGAACGCATCGCCCTGGTAAACTTCCTGTTCGCCCCGGACGGTCAACGGCTATTCGTCATTAACTGCGCATCCTGTCATGGCCGGGCAGTGTCTATTTCGGGTGACGAGAGCCAATTAATAGAGATCATCAGCCAGGGAGGCTTGCACCTGGAGATGCCCTCCTGGCAGCAAACCTTCAGCCCATTCCAGTTGGATATGCTTGCCCGGTACGTGGTGGACCCGGCTTCTGTGCCCGATGTTCAGGCGTTGTTCACCCAACACTGCTCCTCCTGTCATGGAGAGCGTATCCCCCGCGCCGAGGAATTCTACGCTGCGCGGCGGATTATCGCCAGCGGGGGAAGCCATGAGACCATGCCGGTGTGGGGCGATATCTTGACTCCGGAGCAGTTGCAGGCGTTGGTGAGCTATACACTGGCGTCGGCCAAAGGAACCTCGCTGGAAATTGGCCAGGAGGTATACACCAAGAACTGCGCCCTTTGCCATGGCGATTTTGGTGAAGGCGGGCCAAACCCGGCCCGCCAGGGGGACATTATCGCCCCCATCAGCACAAGCGAATATCTAAAAACTCGCGATGACTCCACCTTGCGCGCCATCATAGCCCAGGGCCAGCCCAATTTTGGCATGTCGCCTTTCGGCAGCGCCTTCGGAGGCCCGCTCAGCGATGAAGAGGTCGACGCAGTCGTGGCTTACCTGCGTTCCTGGGAAGAGAATCCACCGGTGGAGCTACCCCCAGAGATCGCTGCGATACCCCTTGCATTCAGTGGAACTGAGATCTACAGAGAGCTTTGCGCCCAATGCCACGGACCAGAAGGCGAGGGCGGTGTTGGGCCATCCTTGAATGACGCCAGGTATAAGACAGACAGTGCAGAAGCCGAGCTATTCCAGTCGATCAACGCAGGCCACGCAGCCACAGCCATGATCGGTTGGGGTGAAATCCTCACCGCCGATCAAATTCAACAGTTGGTTAATTTCATCCGCACCCTTCAACCTGAAGGAGCTCCCACGGGGCCAATCTCCTTCGCGCGGGATGTGTTCCCCTTGTTGGAAGCCAAATGCAATATATGCCACGGCGACCTGGGTGGCTGGTCTGGTGAAACGTATGATTCGGTGCTAAATTCCGGAGACCACCGACCGGTTGTGCTCCCAGGCAACCCCGAAGGCAGCTTATTGGCTCAGAAACTGCTCGGGACACACACAGAAGGCGACATCATGCCGCCAGGAGGCAAACTGCCTGATGCCGAAATCCAGATCATCATCGAATGGATCCGGGCAGGCGCACTGGATGATTGAACAGGTTGAACAAACCGGCTTTCCCTCCTGCGTATAGAGAGAACTTTGGATGCGATCGGTGCTTCTAGGCAGCCTCAAGTCCGGAAGATTAAATCTCAGCTTGCGCGCTAAGATCACGCTTAGCGTTGTTGTACCGCTCGTTCTGGTGATAGGCGGATTTACCATGATTGAGTACTGGCGACACAGAGCCTCGGTACTCAATAATTTAACGCTGCTTACTGCCCAAACCGGTCAGTTGATCGAAAACAGCCTCCGGCACGCTATGCTCTCCAGCGATTGGGAGGAGCTTCAACTTACCCTGGATTCGATCGGTGAAAACGAAATGCTCCGCGTGGTTTATTTGCTGGACAGAAACGGCAGGGTGGTGTTTTCCCCTAACGACAAAAATGTAGATGATATCCTGAACAATAGTCAGCCAGATTGCCAACCCTGTCACAAATTGAATGTCGCCGATCGTCCCAGCAGCGTGGTGGTCACGCTGCCCGATGGGCAGCGCGCATTCCGCAGCATGAATCCGATCGAGAATCGGTCAGAATGCCAGGCATGTCACGACCCCAAACAGCGATTGCTGGGCCTTCTTCTCACAGATATTTCTATGGCGCCCCTGGAAAGGCCTTTAGAAGCCCATTTACGAGAAAACTTACTCTGGCTGGTCGCGACCATCCTGGTGACCGTGCTGGTGGCAAACCTGGCAGTGAACCAATTTGTTTTGAGACGACTAAAAGGACTGGCATCCGCGATCACAGACCTGGGGCACGGGCAATCACCGCCTCAACTATCAGAAAACCAGCAGGATGAGCTTGGGCAACTGGCTCAAAAGTTCAATGAAATGGCTCTAGGGCTAGCAACTCGTGAAACCGAAAACCGCGAGCTCTCAGAAGACATCCAGCGCCAAAGCAAGCTGCGGGGCGAGCTCTTAAAACGTCTCATTACCGCCCAGGAGGATGAACGCAAGCGCGTGGCGCGCGAGCTGCACGACGAGCTCGGTCAATCCTTAGCTGGTTTAGGCCTGCATTCCGAGGCCATCGAGCAGATGTTGAAATCTGATCCTGAGCGAGCCCTACAACAGCTCGCCCAAACTCGCACCCTTATCCATGAAACGACCGGACAGATGTATGATCTCATCATGGCTCTAAGGCCGTCCACCCTGGATGATCTGGGTCTTGTCGCTGCCCTGCAAGCTCATGCTGAGCGGTCGCTGCCTGCGGATACCACAGTCTTCCATATGAATGCAGGCGGTTTAAATGGACGTCTTCCCCCTGCCATTGAAACGGCACTATATCGTATTTTTCAAGAAGCTTTGAGCAACGTGGTTCGGCATGCCAGGGCGAGCCAGGTCAGCATCCTGCTGGCCCAGGAGGATGGTTTTTTTGTCGGAGAGGTCCTGGATAATGGGATTGGCTTCATCCCGCAAGCCATGTTACAGGACGAAAATAACCCACGCGGACTTGGTTTGCTGGGCATGCGAGAGCGGGCTGAGCAGTGCGGTGGAGAACTCGAGATCATTTCCCAACCTGGCAAAGGCACGCGCATACGCATACGTATCCCGCTCGAGGCGACGGAATGAGTGAACGCCTCAAGGTGCTCATCGCTGATGACCATACCATTGTCCGCTCAGGCATAAAACTGCTGCTCGAAGCGGAAAGCGATATATATGTCGTCGGCGAAGCGCTGGATGGCAAGCAAGCCCTGGCAATGGCAGAAGCCCTGCACCCGGATGTGGTCTTGATGGATATCGCCATGCCAGGCATGGATGGGCTCGAAGCCACCCGGCAGATCAAGGCTAATTGGCCTGAGATCAAGGTTTTAGTCCTAACCATGCACCGCTCGGATGAGTATTTTTTCGAGATGCTTAAAGCAGGCGCCTCCGGGTATATCCTGAAAGGCGCCGAAACCAGCGATCTCATCAACGCCGTGCGCGTTGTCGGCAAGGGCGAAGTCTTTCTCTACCCCACCATGGCTAAAAAATTGGTGAGTGATTATCTCAAGTTCCTGGAGGTCGACAGCGATACAGGCACATCTTTGAGCCAGCGTGAAAGGCAGGTTCTTCATCTGCTCGCTGAAGGCTTCAGCAACAAGGAGATTGCGGAGAAGCTGGTCATCAGCCCCAGCACGGTATATACCCATTACAGCAACCTGTTACATAAACTTGGCTTCACCAGCCGGCATGAGCTGATCCAATATGCGCGCAAGAGGGGCTTTATGCGCGGCAATTGAGCGGGTGGAGCAAGTTTAGAAAAACCCGGAACACTGTTTTCCCACAGAATCGAGTTTTCGTAAAAATCGCCAAATATTTGGCGATTTTTACGATACGTTTTGGCAATGCCTGCGATATCCATAAGTGTTTTATTTAACTAATATTAATCTTATGAGGTGAGCAAGTGCCATGCACAATCAACGAGTCTTTATCATCTGGACCAACCCTCTTTTTCATACCTCGATGGTTCTCCTGCTGGATGACCCGCAGATTGAAGTGGTTGGAGATACCTCAAATTACACCGCTGCATGGCAGCAAATTTCAGCCCAGCGACCGGACACGATCCTGATCGAAAAGACGGGTAACGTGGTCCCTGCGGAAGTTCTAGAGATCCTCGAGAATAGCACGTGGAAGGTGCGCGTCATGGGTCTCAGCCTGGCTGATAATGAACTAAGTATCTACCATCGCGAGCAGCAAACGGTAGTACAGATTGGGGATTTACTGCGCTTCATTCTCAGTGATGTTCACTTAAGAAGGGAAAGCACATAATGACAATATCTCGCCGCGAATTTCTAAAATTGTCCGCCGTTGGCAGCGCTACGGCTGCTACGGGCGCGGGTATTGCCAGCTCATTTTTCGAAACGGAGGAACGGCCAGAGGTACCAGCATACACCCAGCAATGGATACCCACAATTTGTTTGATGTGCCCGGGAGGCTGTGGTGTGCTTGTCCGTACGATCAATGGTCGAGCGGTGAAAATAGAGGGCAATCCTTTACACCCGGTCAATACAGGCAAAGTATGCCCTAAAGCGAACGCGGCTTTGCAGGTGCTCTACGATCCAGACCGGATCAAAGGTCCCTTGCGCCAGGTAGGCGAGCGCGGCAGCGATAACTGGCAGCCAATTTCCTGGGAAGAAGGGATTGCTCTGATCGTTGAGCGCTTGAGCGAGATCCGCGCCAATCCAGGCCCGCATACGGTCGCATTCATGACCGGTCGCGTGCGCGGGCAAATGGGCGGGTTGATCGACCGCTTCCTGGCTGCTTATGGATCGCCCAATCACATCCGTCACGACAGCCTGAGCGTGGATGGTGAGCGCATCGGCAACGAACTCATGTTTGGGCACCGGGAACAACTGGGATACGATTGGGACAACTGCAACTACGTCTTAAGCTTTGGGCGGGCTTTTCTGGAAGCTTCTCGACCTACCGTACGCCAGATCCGGGCGTTCAGTTCCATGCGGCGTGATCGGCCTAACCGCCGAGCTAAGTTCGTGCAGATTGACACTCGTTTTTCCGTTACCGCAGCCAAAGCTGATGAGTGGGTCCCGATCCGGCCCGGCTCAGACGGCGCGCTCGCCCTGGGCCTGGCAAATGTGATCATTGCGGAGGGACGCTACGATGCCGCTTTCCTGCAGGAACATACCTTTGGCTTTGAAGAGTGGAAAGACGCCGAGGGGGTTATCCACGAAGGATTTCGGTCTTTTGTGCTGCGCAACTATCACCCCATCCAGGTGGAGGCCATTACGGGGGTGAATGCGGACACCATTGTGCGCCTGGCGCGAGAATTTGCCTCCACCCAGCCAGCCATTGCAACAGGCGGGCGAGGGGCCTCCATGCAGACAAATGGCATCTACAACTGGATGGCTATCCAATCTCTGAACGCCCTGGTGGGCAGCATTGAAATCCCGGGTGGTGTGATGATCCAAAATCACCCTCCCTACACCGCCTGGCCTGATCTACCCGCTGATTCTCTCGCAGAGGCGGGGCGCAGCATGCCGCGCATCGATGGAGCTGGCACACGCAGCCACCCACTAGCCACCAGTGTTTATCAAAGTTTGCCAGCCCACATCCTGGCAGCGAGCCCTTACCCCCTGAGCGCATTGTTTCTTTACTATACTAACCCGCTCTTCTCTGCACCAGACGTGCGCCGTTTTTATGAAGCTTTCCAAGAAATTCCTTTTATCGTTTCCTTTTCACCTTTTCTCGACGACAGCAGCGTCTATGCGGACCTGATCCTGCCGGACCACACATTTCTTGAAAGATTGCAAGACGACGAGATTGAACCAAGCCTGGGATATGCCGTGGTTGGCTTGCGCCAGCCGGTGGTCGCTCCATTGCTGGATACGCGCGACAGCGGCGATGTGCTCATCCAGGTTGCAAAAGCGATGGGTGGAGGCGTGGCTGCCGCTTTTCCCTGGGAGAATTTCGCTCACGCGGTGCAATTTCGCCTCAGCGGGCTGTGGGCCTCCGAGCGCGGCACAATCCGGGCGACCAGCTTTTCACATTTTTGGGATGAGTTGACCGCCCAAAGCGTCTGGTATGACGCACCCTATGCGTTTGGTCGGTGGGGGCGGGTGTTCAACACCCCTTCTGGAAAGTTCGAGTTCTATTCCCAGAGCTTAAAGAATCGCCTGGAGGCGCGGCGGGGCGAGTTTAGTTGGGACGATTGGCTGGATGAGCTTGAAATCAGGGCGCGCGGCGATGCGCTCTACCTGCCGCACTACGAGCCGCCTCGCTTTATTGGAGATCACGAATATCCCTTCTACCTGAATACCTATAAACTGATGACGCACGCTGAAGGTAGAGGTGCCAATGCTCCCTGGCTGCAAGAGAAATTTGGTTTGCATGCCAGACGCAGTTGGGATGCCTGGGTGGAAATCAACCCGGAGGTTGCCAAAAGTTTGGGAATCGTCGAGGATGAATGGGTATGGGTGGAGTCTCCACTTGGGGAAAAGATCAAACTAAAAGCCTTGCTCTACCCCGGAACTCGGCCGGATACCGTGAACGTCCCCTTCGGGCAAGGTCACCGATCTTATGGACGCTGGGCTAAAGAGCGCGGGGAAAATCCCAATTGGATCATTGCGGATGAATATGACCGTGTTGCTGGCACTGCCGGATGGTATGCAACCCGAGTGAAAATTTATAAAGCATAGGAGCTGATATGCCTCGCTGGGGAATGGTAATTGATCTCGACCGGTGCGTGGCCTGCCAGGCATGCACAGCAGCCTGCAGGGCTGAAAATAATGTCGCTTTTGCCGGGCCGGAGGACACCGAACTCGGTCGCGCCATCTTCTGGCACGAAGTGCTTTCTGAAGTAAGCGGAGAATATCCCAACGTGCGCGGCACCTTCATCCCGCGCCCGTGCATGCACTGCGAAAATCCACCTTGTGTGCGCGTATGCCCGGTAGGAGCCACCTATCAAGATGAAGAAGGGCTTGTATTACAGCGCTACGAACGCTGCATCGGTTGCCGCTACTGCATGGTAGCCTGCCCATACGCAGTCAGATACTTCAACTGGCGCGATCCCCAATGGGTTGAAAGCCTGAACAACTATCGCAACCCGGATGTGCCGATAAGACCCAAGGGTATTGTAGAGAAATGCACATTCTGTTCCCATCGCCTGCCGGTACCAGCCTGTAATCAAGCCTGCCCGGGCAACGCGCGTTTCTTCGGTGACCTGGAGGATCCAGATAGTGTCGTATCCCAGTTAGCGCGCGGACCACGCGCTTTTCGCTTGCTTGAAGACCTGGGCACCGAGCCAAAGGTGTACTACCTGCGTGAAGGAGCTTAGCATGGAAGATCGTGAAGCGGTGCTCTTTAAACCCATGGAGAAAACCGGGCGCGGATTTTACCTGGTAGTAAGCATACTGGGCTTAATCCTTGCCTGGGCTGCATTTGCCTACTCCCGGCAATTGGCAATCGGTTTGGACGTAACCGGCTTGAACCGCCCCGTTTATTGGGGGCTGTACATCACGAATTTCGTTTTCTTCATTGGTATAAGCCATGCCGGCACGCTTGTCTCGGCGATCTTGCGGGTATTCGGCGCGGAATGGCGCCGGCCGATCACCCGCGCGGCGGAGGCGATTACAGTATTCGCCCTGGTACTGGGAACAGGCAATATCATGATTGACATGGGGCGTCCCGACCGTTTGCTGAATATCCTGCGCTACGGGCGATTTCAATCGCCATTGGTATGGGACGTAGTCTCTTTGTCGATTTACCTGACCGCCAGTCTCACCTACCTTTACCTGCCGCTCATCCCTGACCTGGCGATCTTGCGCGACCGCCCGAGCCTACCCCGCTGGCGCCAGTGGTTGTACACCAAACTCTCGCTGGGTTGGACGGGGACGGAGGTGCAAAAGCACCGGCTGGAGCGCCTGATTGGTATCATGGCTGTTCTTATCATCCCAATCGCCGTTTCGGTTCACACCGTCGTTTCATGGGTGTTTGCCATGACCGTTCAACCGATGTGGCACAGCACAATCTTTGGGCCTTACTTCGTGATCGGCGCCATCTTCTCCGGCATCGCCACCCTGATCATCGTCATGGCAATTCTCAGGCGGTCGTTCAAGTTGTACAGCTACATCACCGACCAACACTTCAGCAACCTTGGCTTGCTGCTGCTGGTCTTCGCCTTTCTATGGGCCTATTTCACTTTCTCTGAATACCTGACTGAGTTTTACGGTAACGAACCGGCGGGCATGCGGGTGCTCTTTGCCAAATTAACGGAAGAATTTTCGCCATTGTTTTGGGCTATGTGGCTGTTCAACTTTGTCGTCCCGTTTGTGATGTTGAGCAATCGCCGCACACGCACCGTGAGAGGGACCATCCTCACCTCGATCCTGATCAACATAGGCATGTGGCTCGAGCGCTACAACATCGTGGTGCCCACACTCACTCGCCCCCGCCTGCCTTCCCCGGTTTCCTCTTACCTTCCTACCTGGACGGAGTGGTCCGTTTTGCTGGGCAGCTTTGCCCTTTTTGCCATGCTGTATGTCGTGTTCTCCAAGGTTTTCCCGATCATTTCGATTTGGGAAGTGCGCGAAGGTGGAGAGATCGCAGCTCGCCAGGCTCCAGGAGTACACGCCGCAGAGGCCGCCGCGGACTAAGATGAAAAAAGCAGCACCCGCTCGATCTCAAAAATACCTGGAATTGGCCCTGGCTTTTCAAGCGCCTGAGGACAACTCCTCCGAGCTGGCGCAGGCCTACACCCGGCTGTTTGTAGGTCCCAATAAACCGGTCGCCTATCCCTACGAATCGGTATATTTTGAAGGGCAATTGGGGGGCATGACCTGTGAACAGGTGAGCCGCTGTTACGCCGAAGCTGGCTTAAGATTGAAAACCAGCAAGTCTGAAATGCCTGACCACATCTCAGTGGAATTGGCCTTTATGGCCCATCTGGCTGCGCAAGAGGAGCAAGCTACTGGTCAATCTCAGGTATGGCGGCAGAGGCAGCGCCGCTTTTTACGCGACCACCTGGCACGCTGGCTGCCAATTTTCTGGCTAAAAGTCGAAAACAGCGCTGCGCACCCCTATTATCGTCAGGCTGCCCGGTCGTTGAGAGCCTTGGTGGAGGGGGATCTGAAGCAATCCACATTCCAGAAGCGTTATCCTGACATCAGCCTGCGGGTAGAAACCAGTCGTTGCACGCTCTGCACGCTGTGCAAGGATAGCTGCCGCTCCGGAGCGCTGTCTATTGCGTGTACCCCTGAGGATATCACCTTAATCTTTAACCCAGCAGACTGCAATGGATGCCGGGCGTGTTTGCGCATCTGCCCGGAGCGAGCGATCACCATAGACCGCGGGCATCCGCGCGGTCAACCTCGTCGACCACAACAAAATGCAATTGCCACTGCCCAGCGGGTGATCTGCCCAAAATGCCACCAACCGCATATCGCAATCCCATGGCTGGAGCAGCTTACGAAGCGCCTGGGGGATGAGAAATTCGCAACCCAATCGCTCGTGTATTGCCCGCCTTGCAAAGCGATCGTTGAAGATAGGCCAGGGCACGCTGTGAGTCCAGTGCAGGAGGAGCCTGTCAGTGTCTAAAAAATCCTTTTACTTCATTGTAGCAGCCCTCGCCGCCTTATTGGGTTTTATTATTACACCCAGGGTTAGCGCAGATGAGGGTCCAGAACCAGAAAAAACCAGCTTGCAAGCCAGGTATGTTGGCTCAGCTACCTGCGCACGCTGCCATGCGAACACATACGCTTCTTTTATCGATACCTGGCACCCCAATATGCTCCGCCAAGCGGATGATACGAATATCCTGGGCGATTTCAACAGCCAGGATCCAGATCTGACCTTTACGAGGGATGATGTCCAGTGGGTCCTGGGGGGGCAGTATAAGCAAAGATACCTGACGGAAGTGGATGGCAAGCTGTTTGTGCTTTTATCGGAGTGGAATGTCCTGACCAAGGATTGGACTCCCTATGTAACGGGTGAGTGGATTCCGTATGAAGGTCAAATATGGCGCAATCGCCCGTATGAGCGCTACTGTGCCGGATGCCATACCACAGGTTTTGACCCGGCCTCTCAAACCTGGGTCGAGCCCGGGGTGGGTTGTGAAGCCTGCCACGGTCCGGGTGCTGATCATGTCGCTTCAACGGGCAATCGCACGAAAATCGTAAACCCTGCTCGCCTGGATTTCCAGGAACAAGTCGAAGTGTGCGCTCAGTGCCACAGCAGAGGTAACGATCCCTCGGGAGACTATCCTTACCCGGTTGGCTACCATCCCGGCGGTCCGGCTAAATTGAACGAAACGTTTATTCTATCCACCAACCCAGACGATTTCTGGCCGGATGGTACAGTGAAACGACACCATATGCAGTTCCAGGACTGGCAGCAAGGCGCACACAAAGACAGCGTTAGCTGCATTTTCTGCCACACATCTCACAGCCCAGGGGAGACCGACCACCAAACTCGCATGGTTGACAACGACCGCTGCCTAGTTTGCCATCAAAACCAGGTGGACCTGGCAGAACACATTCCTTTTATGGCTTCGGCGGTCGAACGAGTCAATTGCACCGATTGTCATATGCCGCAGATTTCGAAATTTGTCGCCTCAGACTTCCAGATCTTGAGCCACACCTTCCGCCCGCCTAATCCATCCCTGAGCATTGCTTATGGCGGGCAAGAACAAATGCCAAACGCATGCAACATTTGCCATGCTGATAAGAATCCGGGGTGGGCCGCGGCTGTGCTGGGCCAGGAAATTCCTGCCAGGCTGGCCACGCGAGTGCCTCTCCCCACCCCACTCCATATATCTACCCAGGCTGCCCCGCTGGCGAACCCGCCTGAAGAAGGGGGTTTGCTCTCCTTACCCCAGGCTTCTTCGGGCAGCCAGAATGGGTGGCTGTGGGGTTTGAGCATCGCGACTCTGGCCGGGATTTTTGGTTTGATTTTATGGAGACGCCTAAAGGTGAGTTTGACATGAGACTTCTAAGGATAGACCTGATCATTGTGGCCGCTGCAGTGGTTCTGCTGCTCAGCGCCTGCCTCGGTGAAACATCTTTACCGCCGCTTGAAGCGGGTACGGTTCCACAGCGACCACAACCCCTCCTGAACCCAACTCTTGCCGCTTCACAAAATTTGGAGTTGTTTTTGGGTGGTCAGATGCAGATCTCCAATCAGGTTGTCCCGCAAATCCCGCACGATTTGATCGGCCGGAGCGACTGCCTGATGTGCCACAAACAGGGGGTTAGCGCTTCGCCTCGCATCCCAGACTCGCACCGCGGCCTGGAGAGCAACACCTGCCAGACCTGCCATACGGCGCCAACCAGCACGGAATTGAGCGGGGCTGAAATGTACACCCGTGTCTGCGTGCGCTGCCATGGAGAAAATGGCGAGGGCATTTACGGACCTGCGCTGAACACAAAATCTTACCTGCAAAGTGTAACGGATGCCCAACTACGCGAGGCGATAGCGCGCGGTCGCGGTGATTCCGAGATGCTGTCCTGGGGAGATTTGGGCTTGCTCACCGAGCGGCAGATCGATGAGCTGGTGGTATTCATCCGCGCCTGGGAAGCTACTGCACCGGACCAGGCAAGCTCAACTTCGGCTGAGCCTGCCGATGCCTCCCTGGGCGACCCCAGCCAGGGTGAGGGTCTGTTCGCCCAATTCTGTACAGGCTGCCATGGCTTACGTGGTGAAGCCTCGATTGGCGATGGCTTCATCCTCCAGAGTTTCGTTAGCACGGCTGATGACGAAACCATTGCCCACAGCGTACGCGATGGCGCCCCAGGCATGCCATCTTTTCATGCACTGCTTACTGCAGATAATATTAACGATATTTTGGCTTTTATGCGCAGTTGGCAATCAACTCCGGGAGGTTGATCATGCATGCTACACATGAGCTGGAGGAGGCTTTATTGAAAAATCATGCCTTTGGATCAAACATACTGGCTCCCATCGACTCGGGAATGAGCGTTGAGCAGACTCGGCTCCGAGATATCGCTGGGGCTTCAAGTGACACGCAACTCCTTTTCGATCCAGCCAGATATTTATTAACTGTGAGAATGAAATGAATCGTCTCTGGTTATTTAGCTTCTTTATCCTGTCAGTGGTTGGTGTCGTAGTTGGGATCCTCATGACCCGCTACCAGGTTCTGTCCGCTCCGGAGCAGCCTATCGCTTATAGCCATAAAATCCATGTCGAGGCGGGCATACAGTGCCTGTATTGCCATTCAAATCCGCTTCGTACAGACATAGCCGGGATACCCTCGGTGAAAAAATGCATGGGCTGTCACGCCGTCATCGCCACCGATAGCCCAAAGGTACAAGAACTGTCTGGCTATTGGGAGCGACAAGAGCCTGTTCCTTGGGTCCGCGTGAACCCACAGCCCGATTTTGTCTACTTTAGCCATCAACCTCATCTGGGTGCAGGTCTCAATTGCGAAACCTGTCATGGTGACGTTGGCCGGATGACAGTTACCCAATCAGTCGTAAAGATGGACATGGGATGGTGCCTGGACTGCCATTTGAAAGAACCTCAACCCAAAGCTACCCGTCTTGCAGATTGCCTGGCATGCCATAAATAAACAACAAGCTAAGACATTTGATTACGTTACTCATTGATCAATCAGCGAACATAAAACTATGTCTAAAAAACTCACCCGAAGAGATTTTATAAAGATTACTGCCGGAGCTACTGTGGCCACCGGTCTGGCCCCGGCTGCCCGCCGAGTTGTTATCGAGCCATTTGTCGACCCCCCGGAAGAAACACTTCCTGGACAGGCGACCTGGTATGCAAGCACCTGCCGCCAATGTCCAGCCGGCTGTGGTATCGTGGTGCGAACTATCAATGGTCGGGCCAAAAAAATTGAGGGCAATCCGCTACATCCTCTCAATCAAGGGAAACTGTGTGCCAGGGGGCAGGCAGGCTTGCAAGTACTTTATAACCCGGATCGGCTCAGAAACGCCGTCCGCCAAAGCGGAGGTCGCGGCTCTCGCAAATACGAGCCCTTATACTGGACTGAAGCGCTTGATCTCCTCAAAGAGAAAGTTGCCTCTTTGAGCCACCCCGGACGATTAGCATTCCTGGGTGGATTAATGCCGGATCATGTGTACCAATTGACCGACCGTTTGCTTGCCGCGCTGGGCGCTGCTCCGGCGGTAATTTATGATCTGCATTCCACGTTAGAAGGTCGCGGGCCAGCTCAACAATTATCTCAGGCCTTCTTTGGAACGGGGGATTTGCCGGTTTATGATTTGGCCCAGTCCGATGCAGTTTTTTCCTTCGGCGCTAACCTATTCGAAACCTGGATGTCGCCAGTTGCTCAGAGTGTGGCATTTGGATCTATGCGCCAGGGCGCGTTAAGCGGACGGGGCTTTATTGTGCAATTTGAGCCTCGACTATCTGCAACCGGCGCCTCGGCGGATGAGTGGGTCCCGGTTCGGCCTGGGGCGGAGGGCTTCGTAGCTCTTGCCATCGGTCGTATTATTGTCGAAGAGAGACTCGGGCACGTTGGCAGCCATCGCGATCACGCCGTGCTCTATCAAAATGTGGATGTGGGCGAGATGTCTGCAGCCAGCGAAGTCCCGGTTGATACCTTGCGGCGGCTGGCTAAGGCTTTTGCCGACGCTGATCGAGCCATGGCGATCCCTGGAGGATATCTTGCCGGACAGCAAAACGGTTTTGCCAGCATGCTGGCTGTGCAGGCGCTCAATCTGGTGGTTGCTCAAATTGGCCGGCAAGGCGGTGTTTTCCTATCCACGCCGGCGCCTACTGTGGCATTACGAAACAAGCCCAGGGTAAATCCATTCAGTGATGTGCTGAATCTGATCAATCGGATGAACGCAGGCGAGGTGGATCTCTTAATTATTCATGGCACAAACCCTGTCTATGAGCTACCTGCCGCTACGGGTTTCGCCGAGGCGATCACCCGCGTGCCGTATGTTATATCCTTTAGCCCATTTGTAGACGAGACGGCTGTCTGGGCGGATCTGATCCTGCCGGACCACACCTATCTGGAATCCTGGGGCTACCAGGTGCCTTCGCCGGGCACAGATCGACCGGTTATTAGCGGCCAGCAACCTGTAGTCCGCCCGCTATACGATACGCGCTCCACGGCACAGGTTTTGATTGACTTGGCTGCTCGCCTTGGGGGCAGCGCCGCCGAGGCTATCCCCTGGGCAGGCGAAGAAACCTATCTACAGGAAATGATCACCGGGTTATACGGTTCGAGCCTGGGTGCGTTCGATGCTCGTACTTCGGCCGGCTTTTGGACGCTCTGGCGCCAATATGGGGGCTGGTGGTCTGAAAAAGAAATTCGCCGCGAGCCAGAAATCACTGATATAGTGCAAAAACCCCTGCCGATGTCAGCCCCTCAATATTTTGGTGATCCCGAAGAGTATCCATTCCACCTTCATTTATATTCATCGATAGCCCTTACTGACGGGCGTGGCGCAAATCAACCATGGCTCCAAGAAACGCCTGACCCAATGACAACTGTTCAATGGGGAATGTGGGTGGAATTAAACCCACAAACTGCCGAATCATTAGGCGTAGGTGATGACGACATAGTATTGGTGGAGTCCCCCTATAGCGCATTGGAGGTTTCAGTAGTTATTTACCCGGGAATTAGGCCTGATGTAGTTGCCATCCCAATAGGGCAAGGGCATCAAGATTATGGCCGTTTTGCCCAGGCGGTTACTGGAAGCAATCCACTTGGGCTGTTAGCGCCTGTGACAGATCCGGACGCCGACTCACTGGCCTGGGGCGCTACACGAGTGCGCCTGTTGCCTACTGGACGAAAGAAAAAATTAGCACGTTTGGAGAGTTTAGATGGCCAAGGACGCGAATCAATCGGTTGAAGGTAGTATACGTTGGGCGCTGGTGGTGGATCTGGATCGCTGTACAGGCTGCCAGGCATGTGTGGTTGCCTGCCACGCAGAGAACAATATGCAAATAGTCGGCGAAAAAGAGGCCGCTTACGGACGTTGGACGCACTGGATCATCATACATCGCTACTGGGAAGGGGAGTACCCGAATGTGAAAGCGCGATTTATGCCGGTAATGTGCCAGCAGTGCACCGAAGCTCCATGCGAGCCAGTATGTCCGGTATTTGCGACATACCACAATGAAGAGGGCTTGAACGCCCAGATCTACAATCGCTGTATTGGCACTCGTTTCTGTGGGAATGCTTGCCCTTACAAAGTCCGTGTTTACAACTGGTTTAGGCCTGAATTCCCAGAACCACTGGCTGAGCAGCTCAACCCAGATGTTTCCATACGAACACGCGGCATCATAGAAAAATGCACTTTCTGTATTCAGCGCATCAGGCGGACAGAAATCGACGCTCGGGCTGAGGGGCGTTCACCTGCCGACGGAGAAATTCAGCCAGCTTGCGTTCAAACCTGCCCAACAAGCGCATTGCTTTTCGGCGATCTGAACGATCCAGATAGCCGGGTTAGCCAGTTGGCGCACAGCCACCGTTCCTTCCGTCTCCTGCCTGAGCTGGGCACTGATCCAGGTGTGATTTACCTAAAAGGAGGTGAAGTGAATGTCTGAAGCGTCCCCAAATCAACCTAAGCACGCTAACCACCCCGATCAGATGCCAGAGTTTGAAGAACGGCTGCTCCTGGCAGAGCGAAAAGATTGGGAAATCAACGAAGCTGTCCTCCAGCCCATGTTCAAAACCGGTCGCGGCTTCTGGATTCTGGTCGCAATCCTAGGCGCAATTGTGCTCTGGGGATTGTATGCCTGGGGATACCTGATCTACTGGGGGATGGGCACCTCAGGCAAAAACCGGCCAGTATATTGGGCCTTGTTTATTACAACTTTTGTATTTTGGGTGGGTATCAGCCATGCTGGCACAATGATTTCGGCTGTGCTTCGGCTGCTCAAAGCTGACTGGCGAAGGCCAATAACGCGCGGTGCTGAGGCGATGACCGCGTTCGCATTATTGATGGCTGGTTTATACCCTCTGATTCACCTGGGAAGAGTGTGGAAGTTTTATTGGATGATCCCCTACCCGAACAACCGCTTCATGTGGCCAAACTTCCAGTCACCACTGATGTGGGATTTGGTGGCCATATTCACCTACCTGATCGGATCATCACTCTACTTGTATTTGGCGCTCATCCCGGATATGGCCATGGCGCGCGACTATACTGATGGTTGGCGCTTCAAACTATATCGGGTGTTAGCCCTAGGTTGGCGTGGCACTGAGGCTGAATGGCATAAACTTCACCGTGCTTTGGGGATTTTCTCAGTTGCCATTATCCCAATATTCCTGTCAGTCCACTCGATCGTCTCTTGGGATTTTGCGGTTACTGTCCAACCACGCTGGCATAGCACCATCTTCGCGCCGTATTTCGTCATCGGGGCGGTCTATTCTGGCCTCTCGGCATTGGCCAGCATCCTGATAATCGTGCGGCGTAGTATGCGCCTGCAAGAGTTCTTACGTTCGGAGCATTTCGACTCGCTCGGCAAACTGGTGTTGGTAGCCGGCATGGCATGGGTATATTTCTGGTTTGCTGGATTTATCGTCGAGTGGTATGGCAATGAGCCAATTGTGCGTGAACTGATCCACGAAGAAGTGTCCGGTCGCTTAGCACCATTCTTTTACCTGCAGATGAGTGCGAATGTCATCCCAATAATACTCCTCGTATTCAAGCGAATCCGCACCACCCCAGTGCTGCTGCTAGGGACCACGTTGTTAGTTAATGTCGGGATGTTTACGGAGCGCGCCCTTATCGTTATTGGCAGCCTTCAGCGCAACGACCTGCCTTTTAATTGGGGTAGCTACCGTCCGACCTGGGTTGAGATCAGCATCGTTGCCATGACCTTTGCCGGATTTGCGTTGTTGTATACACTCTTTTCTCGCATCATCCCGTTTGTTCCGGTATGGGAGATCAAGGAAGGTCGCTTGCGTTATACGCTGAGGCGCATTGGTCGCTTGCTTGTACCAACGGCAGCGGAAATGGAGTAACCAGTCAAGCCATGCACTAAGAAAGATAATATGATGACAGATGGATAACACAAATACTCTAATCGCCCTTTTTCACGAGAGCACCGATACAGCCGAGGCAATCGATGAACTGCACACTTTGGGCATCGAAGATGAGAAGATGGTGGTCATCACTGGTGTGCCATATCCCAAGGGCGCACTCGGGCGGCAGTTGGAATGGCTGACCCTGCCCTATATCGTGTTAGCCGGAGCTGTAGCGGGTTTTCTCTTCGGTCTGTTCCTGGCAGTCATCACACCGCACCTCTATCGTCTGGACATCGGCGGCCACCCTCCGGTTGGCTTTCCGCCAGCGGCCATCATTATCTTTGTGTTTACGATGATGGCCACCATTGTCTCAACATTTCTGGGCGTGCTGTGGGAGATGAACTTCCCCCGCTTTGGACCAGCGCCCTATCACAGACTCGTCACTGCCGGTCATCTGGCTGTGCTGCTCGAATATCCCATTACATTGGATAGCCAGGTGCGCCAGGTGCTTGAGTCTCATAAAGCACACCATATCGGCGAACCGGAAAGGATGGCGTTATGACTGAGCGCCAAAAACGTGGTTTGGTCATCATCGCTCTGGTTCTGATACCTTTCATCGTCGGTCTTTTATTTACCTATGAGATCATTAAGATCCCGTTCCTTACAGATATGGCCGATCAGCCTTCAGTGGGGTACCAGGAAGGGCCTCGTAAGCTACCACCTGCAGGAGCAATACCGGTTCAAGGGCTATCGGTGATCCCCGAAGAGTTCCCTGTAAAACTAATACCCGCGGACGAAGTATCATTGCAGCGCGGTGCAATTTTGTACAGCATCCACTGCCAGATCTGTCATGGTGAGCTGGGGCAAGGTAACGGACCTTTAGCTAACTACTTCGAACGAACCCCGCAAAACTTGACCACCGATCAGATCACTGCCGAGTTTGACGGCTCTGTATATCTAACTATCGTGCAGGGATTTGGTCAGATGCCCTCACTGGCTGAAAGCCTCACCCCGCGCGAACGTTGGGATGTCATCAACTACGTCCGTACACTGCCGCCAAGATAATGAGAGGTATTTAATGAAAAATCAAACCAGTCTAATCATCCTTTTCGCAATTGTAGCCCTGCTGTTGGCAGCATGCTCTGGACCTAAAAGCTTACCCGAAGGTCCCACGCCAATCCCGACTCTCATCCCAGCCACCGAAATGGTCAGCCTTCCAGTTTCAGTTGAAACGCCTTCATTCACCATCCTTAGTTATCCTGCGCGGCCGCCATCCGCCGAACTCGGCCAGCCAATCTATGAAGAGCATTGCGCCAATTGTCATGGTACAGATGGGGAAGGTGTGGTACCTGGCGCTCGCAACTTCAATGACCTGGATTATATGCGTGGCGAGAACCCTACCTCATTTTACGCAGTGATCACTGAGGGGCGTGGCGAAATGCCACCGTTCCGAAATGCGCTCACCTCGGATGAGCGTTGGGATGTTTTATTCTACTTATGGCGCTTTTCTACCAATGCAGAAATTCTTGCCACTGGCAAGCAAATCTATGAATTAAATTGTGCAGCATGCCATGGGGATAACGGGGTGGGCACAGTGTTAGGGGCCTCTGATTTCACCGACCTGCGCTACATGGACAATCGTGCTCCTCGCGACTTCTATCTGACCATTACTCAAGGCTTAGGCTCTATGCCAGCCTGGCAAGGGCGATTATCGCAGGAAGAACGTTGGGCAGTGATCGATTACCTGCGCACATTCTCATATGATCCCGGTCTAAAGGAAGAAGTCGAAAGCATTCCCCAGCCAACTGTTGAAGATGTAGAACTGGTTTGCAGCCAGGATTACCTTTCGCAAACCAACACTTTTAATTGGGGTGATGAGGCGGCCATCCAGGCGGGCAGCGCTATCTACGAACAGGCTTGTGGGATGTGCCATGGACCAGACGGATCAGGTGCATTTCCAAATACTCCGGATTTCACCACTCCCGAAGCGATCACAAATCTGCTCGTAAACAGTGGAAGAGCTCTGTGCGTCCTCGCAGAAGGTAGTAAATCCATGCCTGGCTGGAAGGAAACACTTTCTAATGATCAAATGTGGCAAGTATTGACATACATGGGGACATTTGGCAACTAAACGCAATTGGCTGGAGTTAATTTAACAGCTATCAGTTCCTGAAATTTCTAATAGCTGAAGCAAGCCGCCGAAAGCCTTGATAAGATATATATGGCTTTCGACGGTTTGTCCCGTGAGGCGCAATAGAACTCAAAAAATATTAAATCATTGCGTTCACGGGGAAATTCCCAACAATATCACGATAATAATATTTTTGTCATCTCTATATGTGACATTTGCCACTAATCCTGCTCTCATAAATGGAGTAATATGTTTAGGATGTTTACCCCAAATTCATTGGGCAATCCGCAGTTTAAACACTGATGTTCGTAATGGTTTCAATCGCACTAAGGAGGTGCCTTACCAGCAATACCCTAAAGTAACAACATTGTAAAAACCTTTCTGAACTTGGAGATTCAATATCCTTGAGAGGAGAATGCTTATGAAATCCAAACATTTTATCGCAGGACTGCTGCTCCTGGTCGCCGTGCTGTTCTTGGCAGCTTGCCAGCAAGCACCGGCGCCCACGGTCGAAAGCACGCCGTGCCCGGAGCCGCCGCCCTGCCCGGAGTGTCCGGCGCCGCCTGAACCGCCTCCCTGCCCTGAGCCTGTGGTCAAGGATGTGCCTTTTGAGGCCCAATGGGTGGGTTCCGGTCACGCCGACGCTGAAGCCGAAGCCTTCCGCCATTGGGATGAAGATGACCCCCTGGAAGTGCCCACCTCCTGCGCCAAGTGCCACAGTGAGACGGGCTACCTGGACTTTCTGGGCGTGGATGGCAGCGAATTTGGCGTGGTGGATAAGGCCGCACCCGTTAACACTGTAGTAACCTGTGCTGCCTGCCACAATGAAGCCACTGCAACGATGTCCAGCGTAGTGTTCCCCTCGGGCATCGAGATCACCGGGCTGGGCAAAGAAGCGCGCTGCATGCAGTGCCATCAGGGCCGCGCCTCCAAGGTGACCGTGGAGGAGACGCTGGCAGCCTACGGCATCACCGCCGACAACCTGGACGAAGTCCCGGCCCCCGTTGACGACCGGGCTTTGGGCTTTATCAACATCCACTACTACGCAGCCGGCGCCACGCTGTACGGCGCCCAGGCTCAGGGCGGCTACCAGTACGATGGCAAGATGTACGACTACAAGTTCCGCCATGTAGAGGGCATCGAGACGTGCATCGGCTGCCACAACCCGCACACCCTGGAGCTCAAGATCGAAACCTGCCAGGAGTGCCACGAGGGTGTGACCGCGGCCGAGGACTTCCGCACGGTGCGTATGAACGGCTCGCTGGCTGACTACGACGGCGACGGCGAGGTGAGCGAAGGCGTGGCGGAAGAGATGGATGGCCTACGCCTCATGCTGCTCCAGGCAATCCAGGCTTACGCCAACGAGGTGGTCGGCACTGCCATCGGTTATAACGCCCACGCCTACCCGTACTTCTTCGTCGATCCGAACGGCGATGGCGAGCTAACCGATGAAGAGGCTATCGGCGATAACCGCTTCACAACCTGGACCGGGCGCCTGCTCAAGGCCGCTTACAACTACCAGACCTCGCTGAAGGACCCCGGCGCCTACGCCCACGGCGGCAAGTACATGATCCAACTGATGTACGACTCGATCGAGGATTTGAACAGCGTGCTGGCTTCGCCGGTTGACCTGTCCACAGCTCATCGCGAGGATCCAGGCCACTTTGCCGGCGACACCGAGGCCTTCCGCCATTGGGATGAGGAGGGCGAGGTGCCCGGCTCGTGCGCCCGCTGCCACAGCGCAGATGGCTTGCCGACCTTCATCAAGAACAACGCTAACATCGCCGCCCAACCGGCGAACGGCTTCATGTGCACCACATGCCACGATGCCGCCAACTGGCCGGCTCTCTACACGGTCGATACCGTCGCTTTCCCGAGCGGCGCTTCGTTGACCTTCGGCGAGGGCGAGACCGCCAACCTGTGCATCCTGTGCCACCAGGGCCGCTCCTCGACCACCAGCGTCAACCGCGCCCTGTCCGGCAAGGAGGACGACACGCCAGACCAGTCGATCCGCTTCGCCAACATCCACTACTTCGCCGCGGGCGCAACGCTGTTTGGCTCTGAAGCCCAGGGCGCTTACCAGTTCGAAGGCAAGGAGTATGTTGGCAAGCACAATCATGTGGCCAACCTGAACTTCACCTGCAAGAACTGCCACGATGTACACGCCCTGGAGGTCAAGGTGGAGACCTGCGCCGGCTGTCACGGCACTCAAGACCCGGATGCGATCCGCTTCGACGCCACCGATTGGAACGGCAACGGCGACACCAGCGAGGGCGTCAAGGCGGAGATCGCTACCTTTGGCGAGCGCCTGTACGCAGCCATGCAAGCCTACGCCGCCGACAAGGGCACGCCGATCAAGTACGACTCGCACGCCTACCCGTACTTTTTCGTCGACCAGGCAGGCGATCCGGTCGGCTACAACGCCTTCACACCCAACTTGCTGCGGGCGGCTTACAACTACCAGTACTGGCAGAAAGACCCGGGCAACTTCACCCACAACGCCAAGTACATGCTGCAGATCCTGTACGACAGCATCCAGGCTGTAGGTGGAGATGTCAGCGGCCTGACCCGGCCCTAGACAGCTGGCTGGCAAGCGCAACAATAAACAAGGCTGCTCCGCATGGGGCAGCCTTGTTTGCTTTGATAAGTCTGGCTCGGGCGAGCCAATGTGGATGTGAAAGAGCTCGGTTTCTATCAGTCAGCACTCATCTTATTCTCATCATTGGGGTATAATACCTATGACATATACCCCAATTTCATTGGGCAATGTCTGTTTTAATCACAAGTGAGGTATTGTGGACTCAATCGCCAAAGGAGGTGACCGAATAGCAATCCCCTAAAAACCAATGCTCAACAAGTTGTAAACCTTTCTGAACAACGCACATCTCATAACTCTTGAGAGGAGAATGCCAATGAAGATCAGATATATACTTATAGGGATCTTGCTACTGATCCTGGCGCTGGCTCTGGCTGCCTGCGCCGGACCTGCCGGGCCGGCAGGACCACCTGGGCCCCAGGGTCCCGCCGGACCTGCCGGACCTGCCGGGTCTCCTGGTTCCGCGGGCCCCGCCGGGCCTGAGGGCGCGGCTGGGGAGATAGCCGAACTGACCTGCACGCAGTGCCACAACGACACGACCTTGATCGTCTCCAAGGAAGCGCAGTTCCGCGAGGTCTCCGTTCACGGAACCGGCGAGGCCTTCGAGAGAGGTGCAAGCACCAACTGCGCCGGGTGTCACGGCACCGAGGGCGCCAAGGCGCGCATCGACGCTGGCTTGCCGCCGCACGACCCGTCAGTGGAAGGCGTCGTGAACGTCTCTCCGTATGACTGCCGCACCTGCCATCAGATCCACACAACCTACACCCGCGCCGACTTCGCCCTGACCGGAAATGCCCAGCCGGCTCCGCTGGAGATGGCCGGCGGGACCTTCGACGGCGGTAAAGGCAATCTATGCGCCAACTGCCACCAGATCCGCAACGAACTCCCCGTCGCGGCCGGAGGGAACATCGACCTCGGCACTAACACCCGGTTCGGCACACACTACGGTGTTGAAGCCCAGATGCTGCTCGGCGTCGGCGGACTGGGTGTGACCGGGAGCCCAAGCCCCCACTACACCCTGGTCGAAGATACCTGCGTGGCCTGCCACATGGGAGATGAACGCAACCACACCTATCTTCCCGAGGTGGGGCGCTGCCAGGCTTGCCATGCGGATGCCGAGGATTTCAACGTCAATGGCGTGCAGACCGAGATCGAGGAAATGCTTGCCGAGGTTCATGACAAGCTGATCGCAAGCGGCATAATGAACGAGGAGGGCCGATCGATCCCCGGCGTGTACCCAGAAGGGGTAGCATCAGCGATGTGGAACTACAAGCTGGTTGAGTATGATCAGAGCAAGGGTGTTCACAACTCGGCCTACGCAAAAGCCTTGCTCGAAGCGGCACTTGCCGGTTTAGAGCAGTAAAAGGGGCTAATAATTTTGGTTACTTAGGTAACCGCGAATTATGCCAATGCTACTGGGCGAGCTCCATCAAACGAGCTCGCCCAGTAGTTTTGTATGAATGTAGAAAAATCAAGCGGAATTTTTACATTTTCTTTTTCAGCTGAAACTCCCCACTGGCCCATCCTCCCAAGCCCCCCTTCCCAGGAAGGAGGGAATCAACGGAATTTCTCCGCGCCCCTTGAGGGTGCATAGACTGGAGAAATAGCACTTAATTGACGCGCAGTTGCGTGCCGCAGGTTCGGCAAAAACGGTCGCCAGGTGCGGCTCGTTTGCCGCACTGGTGGCAGTACACGTGCCCCTCCGCAGCCACCGGGGCGCTCTCCCTTCCCGCTGGCCTGCGCCGGCGCGGGGCGCTGATGGCCGAGCTGCTGCGGCCAGATTTCCAATACCACACCGCCCCCCCCACGATCAGTCCCACGCCCAGAATGCCCAACATCCAGGGGAGAGCAGCCCTCAGGCTGTTCTGCCCGAAAGCCTGCTCGTCCACCGGGGCGCTGGGCTGCACCCGCAGGCTGGTCGCGCTCAGGGCGTCACCTTCCTTCTGGTACTCGAACGAAAGGCTGAAGGTCTGCCCGGCGGAGAGCGCCCCGACCTGCTTGTTGTAGTACACCAGCCCATCCTGCCCGGCTACGCCGGCATCCGCGGCTGGTGAGATGCGCATTTCCTCTGCCCCGAGCGGCTGCTGCACCTGGATGACGAGCGAGTCGGTGGTGTAATCGCCGGGCCAGCGATATTCGAACTGGCGCGTGGATCCCTGTTTGACCAGCCTAGAGTCGTAATATTCGAGCTGGATCTCTGGCATGGTGGCAGTCATGGTCACCAGCCCCCATTCACCGCTCACCTGGCGCTCGAAGGGAATCGTGAACAGGCCAGCCTCCCCGCTGGCGGTGACCTGCTTGATCGCCACGGCGCTGGGGTCGCCCACCGTTGCCGGCAGGCGAAAGGTCAAATCCACCGGCAGCGAGACGCTGGGCGCCAGGGTGATGCGGTAAATCACCAGCACCCCGGGGTTATCGTACTCGGGCCACAAGTCCACCTCCATGGCGCTCAATCGCACTTCCGCCTGGGAGCTTGCCGGGGCAGCCACGGTAGCCAGGGTCAAAATCAGCCCGGCGATCAAAAATATCTTGAACCACTTGAGCATACGCGTTGCAACCTCATTCCAGATGATGATCTATTCAGGCCCGCTTCGAAACCTCCGGGCGGACAACCAGCCCGAAAAAACCTGGTCCAGCCTGCCTGAGGGGTAATCTTATCACGTCCAGTCCGCGCTCGTAAGGTCAGCTCAGCCGATCGCGCTGCGCACCTGCTGAGCCAACCCGCCGAATTCCGGCGTGTATAGCATATCCTCCGCTCGAGGGCGCGCCAGTGGGACGGGTAGATCCAACCGCAAACTGCCCGGGCGCGGGCTGAGCACCAGCACACGGTCAGCCAGGAAGAGCGCCTCCGAGATCGAGTGCGTCACCATCACCACCGTCTTGCGCCGCCGCTGCCAGATGCGCAGCAGCTCCATGCCCATGCGCTCGCGCGTCAGCGCGTCCAGACCGCCAAACGGCTCATCCAGCAGCAACAGGTCTGGATCGTGCGCCAGGGCGCGGGCAATCGCCACCCGCTGCGCCATGCCCCCGGATAAATCGCGCGGCAGGCTGGTCTCGAACCCCTGCAAGCCCATCAGCTCGACCAGCTCCTGGGCGCGCTCCCGGGCCGCGGCGTGCGGCAGACCAACCAGCTCCAGCGGCAGGAGGATATTGTGCAAGACGGAGCGCCAGGGCATCAGGTTGGCTTTTTGGAACACGAAGCCCACACTGCGATGGGTGCCGCTCAACCGCTCGCCCCGGTACATCACCTCGCCTTCCGTGGGAGGGATCAACCCCGAGAGGATGCGCAGCAAGGTGCTTTTACCGCTGCCGGAAGGCCCCAGCACGCAGACGAATTCCTGCGGTCGAACGGCAAATGAAAGCCGGTCCAGCGCCTGCAGTCCGCCGTTCCCGTTGCGGAACACGGCACTCAGGTTGCGTACGACCAGGACGGGCTCGATTTGAGGTTGAGCGGATGCGTTGTCCTTCTCCATCGATCTTTCCAGCCAAGGTGCCAGGCACGTTCGAACGTGCGCGGCACCTTAATTTATGGCGCCACAAACTCGTTCGTGTAAGCCCGGCTCAAATCAAGCTCTGCGCTCAGCAGGCCTATTTCCAGCAAAACGTCCTGCATGTTTTCCCAGGCCGTCGGGTCGGAATAACCCGGTTTTTCCGCCTGCCAGAATTCAATAGATGTAGCCAGGATTTCTTTTTGAACTGCCTGGTCTGCCTGCGCCAGGCCTTCGACATAATCCAGGCAAATGCTGTAAGCCCCCTCTGGGTCAGCCAGCACGTCATCCAGGCCGCGCAACACGGCCTGAACCATCCGGCGCACCAGCTCGGGATTTTCGGCGATGGTCGCTTCGTTTGAAATCAACCCGTTGGAGGCCAGCCTGACGTAGTCAGCCACGCGGATCACATCGATCCCATAGCCCTGGGCGCGCAACTGGATGGGCTCGTTGTTGGCGTACACCACCACCGCCTGCTCCTGGTCGGTTGCGAGCGCTTCCACCTGGTTAAAGCCGATCGAATCCAGGGTGACTTCACTTTCGGTCAGCCCGTTGGCGCCGAGCAGCGCCCGCAGCCCAATATAGCTGGCGCCAAAGAGGCCTGGCAGGCCGATGCGCTTACCTTTGAGATCGGCGGGTATACGGATATTTTGGTCCGTCTTGGCAGCCACCGCCACTGGGTAATCCTGCCACCAGGCCAGCACATACACCACCGGCAGGCCCTGGGCGCGCGCCAGCAGCACCTGCTCGCCGGATACCAGGGCGAACTGTAGGTTGTTAGCGCCCACCAGGGTCACCCCATCGGTCTCGAAGCTGTAATCGAACTCGAGCTCGATCCCAGCTTCCCGGAAGTAGCCTTTATCAACTGCCACGTAGAAGGGCGCATATTGCACGCTCGGGATATAGCCCATCGGCAGGCGAATATGCACCAGCTCCGGCGGGTTTTCCGTTACGGCCGCCGGCGGGTTTTCTGCTGGCTTCCCCCCGCAGGCAGCCAGCAGCAACAGGGCGATAAAGCCCAACACAACAGGCGCTCTCAATTTCATAGAAAGTTTCTCCTCGAGTCTTCTCATATTTCTACCAGAACGGGCTGGTCCGGTCGCTGCCGCCAGGAGAGCAGGCGGTTTTCCACCAGCACCACCCCGCCGTACAGGCTCAGCGCCATGACCACCAGGGTGAAAACCGCCACGAAAACCAGGGCAGTATCGTATTGGCCGCGTCCTACGTTGATCATAAAACCCAGGCCGCGGTCAGCGCCCACGAATTCGCCCACCACCGCACCGATCACCGAGAGCGTGGCACCGATGCGCAGCCCGCCCAGGAAAACCGGCAGCGCCGCCGGGACCTCTAAATATTTCACCGTTTGCCAGCGACTGGCGCGCAGCGAGCGCATCAGGTCGTGCAGCTCCTCCGGCACCGAGCGCAGCCCCACAATGGTGTTCACCAGCACCGGGAAGAGCACGATCAACGCGCAGATCAACACCTTGGAGAACAGCCCCGGCCCGAACCAGCGAATGAGCAGCGGGGCAATGGCGACGATCGGAATCGCCTGGCTGGCGACAATATAGGGCGAGAGCAGCCGCTCGAAGGCGAGGGATTTCGCCAGCAGGTAGCCCAGGGCTGTGGCCACTCCCATTCCCAGCGCCAGCCCAAACAGCACCTCGCGCAGCGTAACCCAGACATGCCGCCCCAGGCTGCCATCGCTCAGCACTTGCCAGAAGCGGCTCCATACCAGCCCGGGCGGGGGCAGCATGAAGGCCGGTAAGTCCGTGACCCGGGTGAGCAGCTCCCAAAACGCCACCGTCGCCGCCAGGATAAACGCGACCAGGAGCACCCCCGAGCGGAGGACAAATCTCCCGGACTGCGGCGAGGTTTTCACTATGTGTATCAGGTCCATGTCCGCATCTTTCTCCATTGGGGACGAAAAACGTGCCCCGTAAAAGTTATCGGGGCAAACGCAATTCCAGCCCAAGAGATCCGTCTCCTGCGCATAAATTACCCCGAAGACCATCGGCAATCATGCCGCCGGCTTTCGGGGCGTATGGGCGCGGAAACCAGACCCATTGCGGGCCAGTTCCAGGTATTGCCAGGCTGCACACCTGGCAAACCACACCTTCTCTCATCCGGACTATACCGTCGGCCGCGGAGTTTCACCGGGTCGTGCGCGGGCGATGGATCTCGCCCTTGCTCGCGGGCTTTACCGCCGGTCGGGAATTGCACCCTGCCCCGAAGGTTGTTATTTTAAACAGCGAGAACTGCTTGTTAAATATATCACAAATTCTCGCAGTTTGTTTTATCTGACCTGATTATACCGCCTTCGTCTTTAGTGGTCAATTCATTTTTCAATTCCCCCGCTTCCCGGGCAGAAATGGCACCAGCATGGGCACGCCGCGACGGTATTCCACATAAGCCTGCCCAAACTCGCGGATCAGCTTGCGCTCTTCAAACATGGCTCCAATCACAATGTAGAGCGTCAATCCGAGGTTCAGCGCCAGCAGGTTGACCGTCATCACCGGCAGCAGCCAGATCAAGAGCAGACCGGCAGTGTACAGCGGGTGGCGCACCCAGCGGTACAGGCCGCGCACCACCAGCCTGGGCGGCTCCACGGCTGGCGGCTGGAGCAACTGGCGCAGCCCCAGGAATGACCACACCCCGGTGTGCAGCAGGCCTACCAACAGGAACAGCGCAGCCAGAGCCTGCCCTGTTAGGGTGAGATACAGCCAGGGAGCGGGTACGCGGTAAAGCTCCCGGTCGGGCAGCAGGGTTGGCATGGCCAAGATAGGCAGCAAGCTGAGGGCGGCAAAGATGTTGTAAGCCAGCCGGTACCAGCGCTCGCTGGATGGCCCAAACGTCCCCCGCAGGCGGGCTTTGACCCACAGCGAAGCCAGGATGGAATGCGCCAGGCCATACAGCCCGACCGCCAGGAGCACCAGCCAGGGTGAGGCACCCATAGCTCAGCCTCCCAACTCCTTCGGGCGCCACAGGTTCACCAGTTCACCGGAAGCCTCTTCAGCGAGATCACGCCAGCGCTTGATGGGCAAGCGCACCTGGGCCAGGGCAGCGGTTGGCAGGCGCTCGTAATCCCCGGTAAGCATCTCGAGCAGCTCCTCCAGGCCCGGGTTGTGCCCCACCAGCATCACGCGCTGATACTCATCCGGGAGCTCCGCCAACACCTGCAGATAAGCCTCCGGTCCGGCAGCGTACAGGTCCCTCTCCAGTCTGAGCTGCCCCTCGCAGCCGCTGTGCTCGACGACGATCTCAGCCGTCGTCCGGGCGCGCCGGGCGGTGGAGCTGATGATCAGCTCCGGCGTCAGGTCCTCGCGGCGCAGCAGCGCGCCGATGCGCGGGGCGTCCTTTTTGCCGCGTTTATTCAGCGGGCGGTCGTGGTCCGCCAGGGCAGGGTCTCCCCAGCTCGACTTGGCGTGGCGCAGAACCAGCAGGGTTTTCACGAGCGCTCACCAGGTGGATCAGCTTGCCCAGGCTGGGCTCGCCGGCGCTCGGCGAGCTCTCGCAGGGCATAGCGGAAATCGCAGTAGGCGGCGCCCTCCATGATCGTCTGCGTGCGGGTCAGATCCACCGCGGGGTTGAAGCCCTCGATCAGGGCGAAATCCCGGTTGCAGGAGAGCAGGGCGCCCAGCTCGGGGATGCCCAGCGCCCGATACATCTCCGCGTAGCGGCAGCGGGTGACGTTGAAATCGAAGGCTGTCACGATTTGGGCCAGCACCTCGATCTGCATGGCGTCATCTTTTTGCCAGTCTTCCAGCGAGGCGGCGAAGTGGGCCAGCGAATCACCGCCCATACTCCGGGCGAGCTGCGCCCCTTGCTCCCGGGCGATAGCGATGATCGTCTGGCGAAAGATCTCCTCAACTCGCTGGCGCCCGATCTCTGCCTCGAACGCTTTCAGCAGTGGCTCGATGATCCGCGCTTCGATCTCGCGGCGGGTCAGCACGCCGATGGCGTTCAACCGGTCGGGGGAAGAGACGCCCTCTGGGGGTGGCGAGAGATCAGCGCTCACCGGAGATATAGTTTGCTAGCTGCTCGATGACGAATTCCTGCTCGGCGATGATCTCCTTCACCACGTCGCCGATGGAGATAACGCCCACCACCCGGTCGCCCTCCACCACCGGCAGGTGGCGGATGCGCTTGTTGGTCATCAGCGCCATGCATTCATCAAGCGACTGGTCGGGGCGCACAAAAACCACCCTGGCTGTCATGACCTCCCGCACCGGCGTCTCTTTGGAGCTTTTGCCGTGCAGGACGACCTTGCGGGCATAGTCCCGCTCGGAAAAGATGCCCACCACCTTCTCCGCCTCCATCACCAGCAGCGCGCCGATATCTTTTTCCGCCATCAGACGCAGGGCTTCGTACACGCTCGCCTCGGGGTGGATCGAATAGACTTGATTCCCCTTCGTCTGCAGGCAATGTCTGACAATGTACATAGCTACCTCCCAGGATACTGATAAAGATTATCCAGATCGGTGAGAAGCAAGGCATCTCCGAATTCAAGCGGACAGCTCCTCACCGAGAAACGACCCTAAACTTGCCCGTAGCCCGGCAGCTCGACTATTTCTTTTCCGAGCTGCACCACGTGGTTCGGCACCCAGGCAACGCCGAAAAGGTCCACCAACACATCCTTCTTCAGCGGCGCGACGGCGATCTCGGTGACGCCTTCGGTTACCTGGCGCCACTTATCGTTGATTTCATCTAGGGCAGCCGCTTTTTCGCCCACGAGGAGAGCGATCTCTTTTTTCATCTCCACGATCGCCTCCACGGATTCCTCGACATCCGCTTTGGCTTGGGATGTCATGCGGCGTTTGCTCAGCGAGGTAGACAGTCGGCGGCTGCTCCGTCGCCTGGCAAACAAGCCGAAGATATTTTCGGCGTGGGTGCCTAATTCTTCCATTTTACGTTGAGAGAGTTCGTCCTGATCCTCAGACAGCTCGCGCTCTTCGCGCCTCAGGCGCCCCTCCAGGCGTTTAAGCTTCTCGTCGAACGAGGCTTCCACCTTTGCTACCTCTGTCTGCATGCCCTGGCTGGCGGCCTCGGCGCACATTTTAAGGAAATCGGCGCGCGTCACCTCTGGCCCGGCGTACACTTTGAGGGCTTCGTTGGCGCGCACTGTCACCTCGGTCTTGCGATAAGCCCAGTCCTGGAAGTCGCTTTGCAGGCTGGCGATGACCCGGGCGTCGTTCAGGGGCGCTTCCAGGGTGGCAAAGCGCACCTGCAGGTCGGCCGAGCGCTCCAGAGAGAGCGGGTCGATCTCCGCCACCAGGTAATCCTCCCAGCGCACCACGCCGCGCCGATCCGGCTCAGCCACCAGGGCAGCCCGGCGCACCTCGTGATCAAGGTTGAACTTGCGGTTCAGGAAGCGGATCTCCGCCTGGGCCAGCAAAGCCGGGCGGTAGAGCAGCCCCAGGCTGACCGCTCCCTGCGGGAAGGTGCGCCCGGCCACTCGGAAAGCCTGGGTCAGGGTCAGGTTGTTGGGCAGGAAATATTCGGCCACGCCGGTGGGCAGCGCCGGCAGCGTGGTCGAGCCCAGCTCCGCCCCAGCAAGGGCAGTTGGCTTAACAGGAGCGGCGGTCTCAGCAGCCATCTTCGCGGCGGAAGGAACCGCTGTTGTTCCAGGCGCGGCGGCAGGAGCAATCTTGCCCGGCAAAGCCAGTGTAGCTCCCACCAGCCTGTTGAGCTCCGGCACCTGCGCCCGGGTTAGCGGACCTGCCAGGAAGTTCATCGCCCAGCGGGTCTGGAAAAGCTGGGGGCGCATTTCGTGCACGTTGTGCAGCAGGAAAACCCGCTTGCCCAGTGCCGAGATCAGACGGTCGTACTCGCCGCGGTTCATTCCGCCTGCCGTGGCGCTCTCCAGACCGTCCAGCAGGCGCTGCTTGTCCTGGTCGGTTTGCAGCTTGCCGATAAACCAGGTGCCGGCGTTGGACAGGCCCTTGTAATCCAGGTCTACCGGGTTCTGGGTCACCAACAGTTGGCTCACGCCAAAGGCGCGCGCTTGCTTGAGCATGCGCAGTATAGGTTGCTTGGAAGGCGGATTGCCGATAGGCGGCAAGTAGCCGAAGATTTCGTCGAAATACAGGATCGCCCGCAGCGAAGTGGCGCCGCTCTGGGTGCGCATCCAGGCCTCCACCGCCGAATACAGCAGGGTGACGAAGAACATGCGCTCGGCGTCCGGCAGGTGGGCGATGTAGAACACGCTGTGCCGCGGCCGCCCATCTGGGGCGTAGAGCAGGCCGGGGATATCCAGCGGCTGTCCCTCAATCCAGGGCTGGAAGGCTGGCGCGGCCAGGATGTTGTTCAGCAGCATCGCTAGACCGAAGCGATCCTTCTCCGGGAAGAAAGTGTTGATATCGAACACGCCCAGCCTGGGGAATGGCGGGTTCTGAGTCTGCAAGATCAGCTCGCCCAGTTCCAGGTCCTGGCCCCGGCTCCAGGCGTACTCGAAGATGTTGGCGAGTAAAATGTGCTCGCGGGAGCGCACCGGGTCCACGTCGACCAGCCCCACCAGGCCTAAAAGGGCCGTGACCGTGCTCGAGATCTTCTCCCGCAGCAGCTCGCGGTCCCTCTCCCAGGAGATAGCTGGCGCCTGCAATGAAGCCAGGATGCTGACCGGTATGCCCGCATCCGAGCCGGGGGTGTAGACGGCAAAATGAGCGCTGGTCTGCAAGGCGCGCAGCCGTTCCGGACCGATGCCCCATTCCGCCAGACTTTTTTGCCACAGCCCCGCCGTATCCGCCGCGGCCTGCTCGAGGCTCTTGCCCTCCCGGCGCGCCTGGTCGGCGTTGATCCAGGGCTGAAAATCCTGGGGCAGCAGCTCGGGGAAGTGCAGCAGCGCGTTAGCGATATCGCCTTTCGGGTCGATCATCAGCGCCGGCACGTCGTTCAGCGCGGCCTCCTCCAGCAGATCGAGGCACAGCCCGGTCTTGCCGGAGCCGGTCATGCCTACCACCACGGCGTGGGTGGTCAGGTCCTTTGGGTCGTAGAGCAGCGGCTGGTCGGTCAGCTTGCCCACCTGGGGATCGAAGAGCCTCCCGAGATAAAATTGGCCTGCCGTCTCTACCACTATACTCTCCCTATGCTGAAATTAATCCAGGATGCCATCCATTATACCCGCTCCAAAAAAAGTGCGCTCAATTTCTCATCGCCCGGCGTAAAAAATTCGCCAGATACGCCCTCCGTCATCGTCCGAGACGAACAGGCTGCCATCCGCGCCGGTGATCACGTCCACCGGGCGACCCCAGGCGTTCCCATCCGCCTTCAGCCAGCCAACGGCGAAATCCTCGACCGGCCCCGGCCTGCCATCCTGCATGGGGATGCGCACCACCTTGTAACCGGTGGGCACGCTGCGGTTCCACGAGCCGTGAAAAGCCACGAACAGGTCGCCGTGAAATTCAGGCGGGAACTGCACGCCGGCATAAAATGCCAGGCCAAGCGGCGCGGAATGGGCCTGCATCTCCACCTCGGGCAGCGCCACCCCGGCGCACGCCCCCGCCTCCCCGAAATCCGGGTCGACAATCCGCCCGGCATGGCAGCGCGGCCAGCCGAAATCGTCGCCCTGGCGCACCAGGTTGATCGTCTCCGGGGGCAGGTCGTCGCCCAGTATATCGCGGCCGTTGTTGGTCGCCCACAGCTCGTCAGTGCCCGGGCGGAAGGTGATCCCCACCGCGTTGCGCAGCCCAAAAGAGAAAATCTCCATCCCGCTGCCGTCCGGGTTGTAGCGCAGGATCGCCGCGCGGCGGGGGTCGCTTTCGGCGCAAACGTTGCAGGACGAGCCCACCGAGACGAACATGCTCACCCCGTCAGGGCTGAACAGCACGGTGCGCGTGCTGTGACCGCCGCCCGGCAAGTCGCCCACCACCACCTGCGGGTCGATCAAGCGCCCCTGGGCGTCGCCCTCGCTTAAACGCAGGATGCGGGTGGTCTCCGCCACGTACAGCGAGCCATCCTGGTAGAAAGCCAGGCTGCTGGGGCTTTCCAAACCGTCGGCGACG
>DATEDC010000171.1:0-25763 GCA_035286585.1 Anaerolineales bacterium | reverse complement strand
ATCGTACGCCTCGAACTCTGGCTTGACGTTTTTCTCCTTCATCGTGCTGGCAAACACTTCCATGTCGCCAAAGGTGTTGCGGAAGATAAAGTCTTTAGTGCCCTCAACGTAATCCTGTTCCCAATCCTCCCGCCAGTCCTCCGGCTTGTAACGCCGCGCCACCGGGTGCATGGAGAAATTCATCGACCCCAGGTTAAACGTGCCCAGCTCTGGCTGGCACAGCGCCACCCCCCGCAGGCGTTCCTGGGGCGTCATGCCCATCCCCCCGCCGGTGGTGATGCAAATGATCGCATCGCAGCCGGCTTTGATGCGCGTCACGATCTGGCGTACAATTTCCGGGTCAGAGGATGGCCGCCCATTCTCCGGGTTGCGGGCATGGACGTGGATTGAAGTCGCCCCTGCCCTGGCGCAGGCGATGGCATCTTCGGCCAGCCCATGGATGGTGTAGGGCAGATGGGAGGTCTGGGTGGGTACGGTGATCGCCCCGGTCAGTGCTGCTGTAAGAATTAACTTTTCCATGGAAAGCTATCCCTCTCTCGCGACGTTATCGCTCGATCCGCCTGGCACTTGTCACAGGAGAATAGTGCCCAGGTTGAGGCTTTCTTTCATTTCTACGCCCACTTCCTGCTTTGTGTACCCGGGATACTCGACCTGCAGGCGATACTGCCTGCCATCTTTTTCCAGTTTGTCGAATTTAAAATCGCCGTAGTTGTCCGTCACAGCGAGATCGACCACCTTGCCGGAGCCATCCCTCAGGGTGACATTCGCTCCGTTGGCGCACTCGTCTACGTCCTTCAAAGCTACGTTGCCGGCGATAAAACACTTGTTGTAGCGGTAGAGATTCCGATAATACACGCGGGGCTCCAACCCGAATTCCGCATGCCACAACTCCAGCCCTTCGGAATTTGCCAGCCGCTGCATCTCGGTATCTTCCACATTAAGGAAGATCAGCGCACCGGTTGGGCAGGCTTGCACGCACCTTGGCGCCTTCCAGCCCTCATCCAGCAGGTGAGCGCAGAAAGTGCATTTTTGGGGCAGGTCGAGCGCCTCGTTCCACCAGATAACCCCATACGGACAAGCGTCGACGATCGCCTTCTGCCCTCTGGCTTTCACCGGGTCGATGATCACGATCCCATCCTCCCGCTTGTAGACCGCGCCATTTTCAACCGCCTTCATGCAGTCGGCGTTGTCGCAGTGCATGCACGTATACGCCAGGTAGGCCACGTCGATTCTGGGATACTGGCCGCGCTCCTTGGGCAGCAGGTCGATCCACCGCTGGCCGTGCCTGGGTTGGGCTGCGGCGTAGGGCAGGTGGTCGTTCTCACATTGTTCGTCTTTGCAGGCTAGGAAACAGTTGTTGCAATCGTGGCATTTCGCCACATCGATGACCAGATTCCACTTATTCATGCCAGCTCTCCCTTGAAAATGTTGGACAGGTTGACGACTTGTCCTGCGTCTGCTGCATTTTTATCCGCTGACGGTGAGCTTCTGCTCATCCGAAAACTCCCTATTGAGCGGAGCTTCCAGCTTCTCGATCTCCACCAGGCACGAATTCGGCGCCATGCCGCTCGAATTCTTGGTGATGAAACGAGCCGGAGTCAGGATGTTGATGCAGCCGCTCCGGTCTGCTGATTCTCCCGGTTTTCCCAGTGGATCGTAATCCGCGCACGATTCGTACGAGTGCACCGTCCCTGGTGGCAGCCGCTCGGTCACCTTCGCCGCGCACACCACTTCCCCTCGCTCATTAAACACACGGACCAGGTCGGTATCCAGGATGCCGCGCATTGCGGCGTCCTTAGAGTTCATGCGGATGATCCAGTAATAGTAACCATCCTCTTTCAAAATCCGGTGGTCCCTAACGTCGTTGAGCCAGCTATCCTTGGCGTCTCCCATGGTGTGAAAACTGAAGCGCGGGTGCGGTGAGATCAGGTGCAAGGGGAATTTGTTGTATAGCTCGGTGGTATGGTGCCCCTCCCAGGAGGGGATGTATTTCGGGATCACCGGCCGCTCCTCGTCATACGGGTCAAACTTCTTCAGGCTGGAGGATTCGAACTCCAACAGCCCCGAGGTGGTTTGCAGCCCCTTGCCAAATTCTTCCTGGGACTCGGGGTGTGGTCCCCAATCGGGCGTATCCCGTTTGCGGTCCTCGGCGAACCATCTCAACGCTGGGGTGGGCTGGTAATCCTCCGGGATGGGCACTACAAAGTAACCCTTCTCGAAGAATTCCTCCCAGGTGTTGTACTTGGGCAGGTCGCTGGCATCAAACATGCGCCTGACCCAATCCAGCTCGGTCAGCCCCCCCTCGGTGTACACGTCGTAAAAACCCAGCTTTTCCGCCAGGAGGGCGAAGATATCGTAATCGGACTTCGACTCTCCCAATGGCTCAATGCATTTCTTCTGCAGGCTGATCACCCTGTGATTGACTTGGCAGGTAGAATCGGGGATGTACCCCAGGCAACCAGCGAATTCGCTGATGTCCCAACGTTCGAAGTTGGTACAGGCCGGCAAAATGATGTCCGCGAACCTGGTCTCCCCTTCCATCCAGATTGCCTGGTTGACCACGAAGGGCAATCGCTCAGTCTGGTAAGCCTTGACGTAGCGATTGGTCTCGTTCATCGTCCCGATGAACGAGCCTCCATAGCGGTAATACATCTGGATTTCCGGGTAACCGTCGGCCGGATACTTGTACTGGTGCAGTTGCGCCTCTATGGACTGCCCGCAAAAACCTTTCCCCCGCCATTCATACTTGCCATCCAGAATGCATTCCGGGATTCTCAACCTGGGGATATGCTGCCCCATTGGAGAATTGATGCTGGAGCGGGTGGGCTTGAACTTCATGCGGTAAACCCAGCGGTAAGCGGCGGCCGAGTTGTCAATGTCGCCGGAGATGCCGCCCTCGGCGTAACCTGGAAACAGGAAATCCGAATTGTGCGGTGCGCCCTGGGTCGTACCCCAGATGTTGACGCCCGGTTTACCCAGACCTTGCATGGCCTGCAGGCAGATCATCAGGCGTGCCCATTCTCCTCCAGTGGCTGCACGGCAGGCGCCTCCCCAGCCACCCAGTCCGCCGGCAGCCAGCATGGTCTTTTTCGTCCCCCATTCCCTGGCTAACGCTTTGATCTCTCTGGCCGGGATGTTGCTCTCTTTCTCCGCCCACTCCGGCGTCTTTGGCACGCCGTCCTCCATGCCCAGGATATAATCCCTCCATTTTTCGAAGCCCACCGTCCTGGTAGCGATGTATTCCTTGTCGTAAAGATCCTCGCTGATCCAGACGTAAGCGATGGCGCAAGCCATGGCGTTATCGGTGCCGGGCCTGGGAGCAAACCATTTGTCGGCATACAGGCCGGCCGAATGGTTGTAGAAAGGGTCGATAAAAACCATTTTGACTCCCAGCTCTTTCAACCACTGGCGGCGAGGGGTGCTCTCGAAAGCGGAGTAAATCCCGCTGGTTGTTTCCGGGTCGCTCGACCAGAAGACGATCAGCTCGGTGTGCTTGAGCGCATCATCTAATAGATCATATTGTTCTGGAATCCCGAGCCTGTGGCTGAACCCCCACTGGTGCATTCCACCCCAGTGCCAGCCCTCCCAGCTATCTGGATTGTGTTCAGCTGAGGTGTAGCCCACCAGGTTCATAAATCTGAAAAAAGCGCTATGCCGGTAGCCCACGTGTCCCCATAAATGGTGAGAGCCAGGCGTGGCCAGCATGGCTGCCGGACCGTATTCTCTTTTGATGCGCTTGATTTCGTGGGTGACTATCTCTGCCGCCTCGTCCCAACTGATGCGCTCGTAGCCCGATTCACCTCTGTGGGTGCAATTCCGTTTTCCATGTGGATCAAAATCGACCCGCCTGAGGGGATATAACACCCTGGTTGGCGAATAGACCATTGAGCGCCAGGCTAATGAATAGGGTGAGAGGCTGGTTTTTCGGGGCGGAGAAAATTTCCGGCCTCGGGCCTGAATTGTCCAGGATGGCGCGTCGCGGTCATCAAACTCGATAGGCGTAATGCGAATGATCTTCCCGTTTTGTACATATACAAAAACCGGCCCCCCCGTTGTCCCGTTGGTCAACTTCTCTACTTTACTCATGGGATTTTCTCCTTCTAGAAAGAATAAAACTGAAGATCGAGGTGTTTCCAGTGGGTAACAAAGCCCGCCCAGCAACTGCCCGCCTTAGATCACGAACCAACCCGGTGATACCTTGCGGCACTGCCAGCATGATGACCACCAGAATCGTCCCCTGGATCAGCAGGCTGATATCCGCGTATCTCGCCAACTGAAAATGTAAAATCACCACGATGATTGTCCCAACCAATGGACCCTCTTCGATGCCTTTGCCGCCAATGACTGTGGCCAGCAGAACGATCATCAACCAGCGGATGTTGAAGGCGCTGTTCGGTTCGATGTAGCCTTGATAAGTGAAAAAAATGGCCCCGGCGACGCCCGTCATGAAAGCAGCGATAATGAACGAGTATAACTTCAAGCGGAAGACATCGATTCCCGAGCTAGCGGCACTGACGTCGTTATCGCGGATGGCAGCCAAACCAAACCCGAACTTGGAGCGCAGAATGAAAGCGATCAGCAGCACGGAAGCCACGCCGACCGCTAAACCAAGCCAGTAGGTTTGTTGCATGGGAATGCCGGAGACACCTTTAACCATATAGCCTGCTCCTCCACCTTGCAGCTGCCCTCCAACCGGCCTCCAACGCAGGAACACCAGGCGCAACACCTCCGGCACCACCAATGTTCCGATAGCGAAATAGATGCCTCGCATCCTGAAGACAGATGGCGAAATGAGGATGGAAAACAGGGCGGCCACCACCCCTCCAGCCAACAACCCCACATAATAAGGGACCTGCAGCCAGGTCAGGATGGTCATGGTGTAACCGGCCAACCCAATGAACGCCGCCGGGCAAAGCGCCAGCAGCCCGCTAAAGCCGGCCAGCAAATTCCACATGTTTGCTGCAGCCAGGAATATATAGAAATAAATCAGGTACAGCAACCAGGTCTTTGGCGCACCCAAGGCTGGCAGCGCAGCGAGGATGGCAATAACCATTCCCAGGGCGATCAAAGGGGTATACCTGCGGATCACAATTCCCATATTTTCTCTCTTATCGTCCGAACAGACCCTGCGGTCGGATGGTCAGGATCACGAGCACCATTAAAAACGGGACGAGCAACTGGCCAGTGGGTCCCCAAAAATGGCCGCCCAAAGATTGAGACAGCCCAAAGATCATGCCCCCAATGAAGGTTCCGACCATACTGCCCAAACCGCCCAAAATGATCACCCCAAAGGCAATGATGAGGAAGGGCACCCCCGAGATCGGGTTGAACGGGAAAGTCAAACCGAGAAATACACCGGCGACTGCTGCGAGGGCGATGGCTATCCCGAAGGCGTACTGGTACACGGTGGCTGGGTTAATGCCCATCAGCTCCGCGGTTTGCTGGTCTTGGGAAGCTGCGGTAATCGCCTGACCCAGGTAAGTCCTTTGCAAGAATTGGTGCACCACCACGACTACGATCACCGCCACGATAAAGTCCAGCAGGTAGACCAGTGGGATGTAAACATCTCCTACCTGAAAACTCTTGAAGCTATAACCGGTTTGCAGGCTCTTTGACATCGGGGTCCAGGCCAGTTGGGCTGCATTTTGGATTATCAGGGAAATCCCGAAAGCGATGATCAAGGCTGCGTCCGTTGAAATCTTGAATGCTCGATACAGCAGATACTTTTGAATCAGGATGCCCATGATGAAGAAGAGCGGGATCCCCAATCCGAGCGAGAGAACGGGGTCCACTCCCTTGCTTGTCAGCACCACGTAAGCGAAGTAGCTGCCCAGGATGACAAAATCTCCATGCGCTACATTGATCACCTTCATTACTCCGAACACCAGGGAGAGGCCCAGGGCGATGACCACGTACAATCCGCCGTATAAAATCCCCATCGTGATGGGCGTCGCTAAGGCGCTTAATGATTCGAGCATCGCAGATCTATCCCGTCCTGTTTCGTTTCAGGCGCCGAAATAGGCATTCCTGACTTCCTCCTCTTCACACAAGTCGCGAGCATTCCCGCTCAGGACAAGCCGTCCTGTTTCAATGATGTAGGCTCGATCCGCTTCATGCAGCGTTTGCCATACATTCTGTTCCACCAGGAGGATGGTGATCCCCTGCGCTTTGATATCGTGCAGCACTCCAAAAAGTTCGCGCACGAAAATTGGGCTGAGGCCGAGGGACATTTCATCGATGATCAGTATGCGAGGATTCGACATCAATCCTCGCCCGATAACCAGCATTTGCTGTTCTCCTCCGCTCAGCGTCTTGGCCAGTTGGTTTTTTCTTTTCTTCAGCAGCGGAAAGAATTCATAGACTTTGGCCAGATTTTTATTTCTCAAGGTGCGCGCTTTCTGGCTGTAGGAGCCGATGACGAGATTCTGCAACACCGTCATCTCTGGAAAAGGCTTTCTCCCTTCCGGGACCTGGGATATGCCCAGGTTGACGATTTCATGGGCATTCAGGTGAGTGATCTCTCTGCTGTTAAAATGAATGTTGCCTCTTGCCGGATGCATCAGGCCGGAGATAGTTTTCAATAGGGTGGACTTTCCCGCCCCATTAGCCCCGGCGATGGCGACCATCTCTCCGCTACGCACCTCCAACGAGATGTCCCACAAAACCTGCAGATTCCCATAAAACACATCGATGTTATTTACGTGCAGCAAGGCTTCTTCAGGCATCTTCACGCGTTCCCTATGAGCCGGACCGGCGAGAGACCATGTTTATCAAGGCAGCTCCACGCTCCGATAAAACTGCATCCATTCTTCGTCACATTGAATTTGAGGCATACTCACCTAGATAGCACTCGATGACTTTCCTGTCCTGCATGACATCCTCCGGTGGGCCAGAGGCGATTGGCGTCCCTTCGTTTATAACGTAGATCGAATCGACCGCCTCGCGCATCACTTTCATAATGTGTTCGATCAAAATGATCGTCACTCCAGTCCGACGGATAGCAGCCAGGATCTCTAACATGCGGGGAAGTTCGGTTTCGTTTAGTCCAGCAGCAGGTTCATCCACCAGCAACAGATTCGGAGCCACTGCCAACGCCTTGGCCACCTCAAGCCGCTTGAGCGTTATCGTCGTCATGTTCTTTGCCAGCACATCTTGTTTATCAGAGAGATCCGTCAGCGCCAACACCTCGAGGGCTTCTCTTTCTGCAGCCGATCTGCTTAATCCCCTGCCATACATGCCAGCCACGGCCACATTTTGCAGCGCGGTCAGCTCTCCAAAGGGCAGAGGGATCTGGTAAGTCCTGGCGATGCCAAGATGGCAGATCTTGTGGGGGGGAAACCCGGTAATATCTTTCCCTTCGAATACCACCCTGCCGGCATCGGGCTTATAGAATCCACAGATGACATTGACAAGAGTCGTCTTGCCAGCTCCATTAGGCCCCATCAGACCCATGATGGCGCCTGCCTGCAGGTCAAAGCTGATTTCATTCAGCGCCAGCAGACCTCCAAAGCGCTTCTTAACGCTGCTTACTGACAGAATTGGCTCGGCCAAGGAAATACCTGTTATTGGGGATAGGACCGGCAAAGGGCCAGTCCTATCCCTTGAGCTGAGTTACTCGGCGATCCTTGCCCATTCTTAAGGAATGGGAAAGATGAAATCGGCAGTCGGTTGGAGGAAATCGTGCTCCGAGAAAGTGATCGGCAGTTCCCACACCCAGGGTTTATCCGTCTTCTGCCATTGCCCGACGAAGAGCGGAATCCAGCTAAAGTGGGTCTCTGGATCGAATTTTACCTGGTAGTTGACTGTCATCATGTCGGTCTCAGCCATAGCCTGGTTGAGCGCCTTTGGATCGAGTGTGCCGGCGCGCTCGATGGCATTAAACAGCACTTGCATAGGATGGTAGCCGTGCCCAATGCCTCGATTGAGCGGTTTGCCGGTGTCCTCAAACCATCTCTCGGCCAGAGACTGGGGTGTTGTGTCGCCAATGCCTGGGCCGGTATACGCCGGATCCCACCAGATCTCGGTGCCGACTCCCAGGGGCAGGTCCTCGCCCCAGGCGCTCACGTCCAGGTAGAAGAGCGGCGCCCGACCAACCATGACGATCTTCGGCTTGAATCCTAGCTGGTTGCACTGCCGCCACAGCGTGGCGAACTCGGGACCCGGTACGTTGCCCCACAGGATTTCGACGTTGTTGTTCTTCCACTCGGTGCACATGGACGTAAAGTCTGTTGTGCCCAGTGGATAGAAGCCCAGTCTCTCTTCCACTCCAATCACGGTAGCGCCCCATTCCTCCAGCAGACCGGGGAACAGTCCATACCAGCCGATGCCATCTGGCTCATCGGTAGCAAAGACCCCAGCGACTTTGTTAGTCTGGTCTCCGTAAGCGTCCAGCACGGCGAACCAGCTATCCTTAATCGTATAACCCGGCTTGCCATAGCGGGGATCTCCTTCGGGCGGCGGCGTGGCAATCCCAAATCCCGGGAACCAGGTGTATGACCACTTGGTCTCGGTTTCATTGCGCGCAGCCAGCCAGGGCTCCAGCGGGCCTCCGCCAACGATATGGGGGATGCCGTGCTTCTCTGCCACCTCGGCGATGGGAATGTGGATCGAGGGAGAGGAGTCAACCGAGTACAGCATATTGACTTTCTCTCGCAGAATGAGATCCTCGGCCAAAGGTCCTGACTTCCCTGGGTCGCTCTGGTTGTCGACGACAACGTATTTCACTGGAATCTTGCGGTCAAACTCCCTGACATAGATGCCTCCCTGGGCGTTGATGTCGTCAACGGCTGCTTGGGCACCCCAGACATTACCCTCGCCAAAGCCGGCAAACATGCCAGTCAACGGTGCGCTGGTGCCGATGACAATGTTCTCGGGACCGGCGGCGACCGCTGGTGAGCTGATCAGCGACTCGGTCGCCTCCGGCGTTGGGGTTGCTGCAGGCCCACAGGCTGCCAAACCAAGGACGACGAGCAGCAAAAGCGTAACCAAGATTTTTTTATTCATTTCTGCCTCAACTTTTCTCCTGCTTATGAATTACGTTAGACCTGTTGATGGTGGGCCTGCTTGAGATTTGGCCTGTGGGTCGCCTCCTTTCTTCTGTGCGCGTTGTTCTGAAAAGATTCTGACGAGATAATTAACCAGTCGCTGGCGTGATGCGTCGATCTCGGCTTCGGACCACTCCAAGAAACCCCTCCCGCTCTTAAAGCCTAACTCGCTTGCCCGAACTCTGGCCTGCAGGGTTTTCGAGGGCGTAGGATCGGCATTGATGTGTTTCAGGATATAGTTGTGTATTGCCAGGGTGAGATCAAGCCCGACCATGTCAGCGTTCTCAACCGGCCCGAGAACGGGAAGGCGCAGCCCAAACCCATTTTTGATCACCTCGTCGACTGTAGCTGGGTCGCAAATCCCCTCGTCGATGATGGCAAACGCCTCGCGCCACAAGGCGTGTTGCAGCCGATTGCCGACGAAACCGGGCACATCTTTATACACATGCACCGGATGCTTGCCAACCCGAGCCAGCAAAGCGTAGGTTTTCGCCGTACACCAACTGGCGGTTTCTGCGGCATGCACGACTTCCACCAAAGGGATCAGGTATGGCGGATTCCAGAAATGCGTGCCGACGATACGTTGGCGGTGTGTGGCTTTCTCTGCGATCTCGGTGATACTGATGACCGAGGTGTTGCTGCACAAGGCGGTCTGCGGCGGGCATACTCTGTCCAGGTCGGCGAAGATGCGCTGTTTGAGCCCCAGGTCTTCGTACACAGCTTCGAAGACAAAGTCACTGCCCTGGCAGGCTGCCTCCATGTCAGGCGTTGGATGGATGTGATCAAGGATCGCCTCGATGCTTGCTCCAAAATCAATCCCCTTCTCAGCCATGTTAGCCAGGTTGGTGCGGACGCGCTCCCTCGCCGATATAAGCGCCTCCTGGTCCGAGTCAACCAGCCACACAGAGTGCCCATTGCAGGCGAATACCTGGGCAATGCCATGCCCCATCAAGCCAGCCCCGATTACCGCGATTTGCTCAGGGTTGGACATGGCATTCTTACCCGGCTGTGTAACCACCGTCCACGTATAAAATGGCACCGGTCATAAAGTCGGAGGCATGCGAGGACAGGAAAATCACCGCTCCAACGAAGTCCTCTGGCTCGCCCAGGCGGCCGATGGGGATGCGCCTCAGGAATACCTTATAAAACTCTTGGTCGTCAAACATCCATTGGGTCAGGGCTGTGCGAAAAACCGTGGGCGCAATGGCATTAACATTAATGCGGTATTCACCCCACTCGCACGCCAGAGAGCGGGTTAAGAGATGAACCGCGCCCTTAGAAGTCGCATATCCGGTGTAATTCTTCATGCCCAGCAAGCCGCGCGTCGATGAGACCAGGATGACTTTTCCTCCGCGGCCTTGCTGTATCATTACCCGCCCGACTTCGCGGCTGAACAACCAAGAGCCCTTTACATTGACATCCATGATCTCTTCGAATTCTTCCAGGGGGAAGTCGGTTATAGGGTGGATGCGGCTCAAGCCCGCGGCGGTGATCAGGATATCGATCCTGCCAAAGCGCTTGACGGTTCCTTCAACAATGTGCTTTACATCCTCTGCCTCTGCCGGGTGGCCGGCGATGCACGCGGCGGTATACCCGGCCTCCTGGATGACCTTGGCGACTTCTTCCAGTTTCTCGGCTGAACGCCCGGTCAACATCACTTTGGCGCCAGCTTTAGCCAATCCCTTGGCGCTTGCCTGGCCGAAGCCGCCTGTGGCGCCAGTGATCAACGCCACCTTACCGGATACGTCGAAAAGCGATTGGGTATCAGGAATTTTGTCCATCTTCCCTCCCTATGCAGCAGGGTAGGGCATCACAACCAGCATGGTTGCCACGCGGTTGGTGTCGTTGCGCACCTCGCGCCTCTCGCCCGGGCCGATGTAGATTGAATCCATGGGGCCCAATCTCACTTCCTGGTCATCAAACGCCATGGTGAGCTCGCCTTCCAGCACCACGTAGACCTTGTCCAGCGGCGAGGCGTCCCATTCCGCCTTTGCCCCAGGCAAATAATACGAACAGCCAACCCAATAGGGTGCATCACAACCTAGGTTCCGGTGTTGCAAATACATCGCATGGCAGGTCTCGCTGTGTTTGGGTGGGCTATACTTCACCGCTTGTGCTAAACGCGTCACCTTCATGGAATTCCTCCTCGATATTTAGAGACGGTAGGCGCCAGTGGGGTCTACGATGGCGACCATGCGCACGATGCACCCATCCCCCTTTACCCAACGCCAGGGGAAGGCGGCGATGGTAACCCGTTTTCCAGTGACTTTATCGATGTCGCCACCTACATTCTCGAAGCCGGCTATACCGTTGCCTAGCAGTTGCCGGTGGCACGGTTCCCACAGCGCAAACTCTTGGGCCACCTTCTTCCCTGTCTCACGTTCATATTCTTCGACCACCCACGGCAGGATCGGCCCGCCCGGCCCATGTGGCCCGATGGCGGTGGCCAGTGGATGGTCCAGCGCTTGGTTGTCGATCCCTACGGCTTTAACGCCCTTTTGGACAAACCACTCGCCGGCTTCCAAATAAAAGCCCGGCGAGTAGCAGAAGTATTGCACGTTGTCGCCGTAATATTTATGCCAGCCAGTATTGACGATGACGATGTCGCCAGGCTCGATCCTGGGCTCAACCTTTTCCAGGTCTTCGGGCATGATCTTTTCCCACTTCCCTTTTGGGATGGAGACCACCACCGCGGTGCCAAAGAAGCGGTCGAGGGGCACCTCATCCATGTATGGCGTCCCCTCGATCACATGGGCGGGCGCATCGGTATGGGTGGTGGTGTGCATGAAGGTAGTGATTTGTTGGGACAGCACGCGTGACTTGGCATGATAATGGAAGCGTTCGATCTTGATATCGGGAAAATAAGGCCATAGAGGCGCTTTGTCCCCCCAGGGATGGCTCAGGTCGTATAATTCCAAAATATCGGTGGACGAGGGCATGACTTAGGCTCCTTTCATATCCAACGGGATTTTCATTAAACAAGTTGATTTCTTAACCTCTTGCCTTATTTGAATCCTCTTGTTTGCGCACAAACTCGATCAGCGATTGGCCGACATGAAGCACGTGATGGTGAATCAGCGCCGCCACACTCTCGGCGTCGCTGCGCTCACAGGCCTCAACAATTTCCCAGTGTTCCGTCTGAGCGAGTGGCATGCCTCCCAGGTCGGAGATATAAGCATGCAGGTAGTGGCGCGTACGATAGCGCAGCATATTGGTGAGATCTACCAGATGCCGCCTGCCAGAGGCGTGGTAGAGCGTAATGTGGAAATCGTGGTTCAACTTGATCAGAGTTACCATCTCGCCGAGGTGAGTATCCATTTGCTCGACGTACCTGTGCAGTTGATCCAATATCTGTCTGGTGAGGCGCGGGACTGCCAGGCGGGCAGCTAAGGCTTCCAGGGCCGCCCGGATGTCATAGATGTCTTCCAGGTCTTCAGGGCTCAGTTCGGTGACAATCGCGCCTCGGTGAGGGAAGATGGTCACCAGGCCCTCGGCTTCCAAATCGCTCAACGCCTCCCGCACAGGCATGGTGCTGACTTCGAACCGGTTGGCAATCTCTTCCAGGCGCAGATATTGCCCGGGGATAAGTTCTCCCTGGAGAATCTCATCCCGCAGCTTCTCTACCAGCAGGCTTTTTACTGTCCGGGGGATAGATATCATGGGTGAGTCGCAATAATTTGATATTTGATCAAATATCAGATATCAACAATTATATAATACAGAAAAAATTCCTCTTTGTCAATATCTCTGGCTGACTTTCGACAAAAGATCGGATATTTGCAAAGATTTTAGCAGTCCGCCTACATCGACGAGGCAGGGAAAGGCACAAAAGCACTCCCATACCGCCAGATATGGGAGTGCTTTTGTGCTGTACCGCCATATATCAGGTTTTCAGCGCCCCCGGCGCGACTCGAACACGCGACCCCTTGCTCCGCAAGCAAGTGCTCTAATCCACTGAGCTACGAGGGCAAATATTTTCTGCCGGCTGCGTTCTCCAGCAGCAGACAGGATTCTAACCAATTAAGCCAGGACGGTCAAGGCGAAACGCAAATCCGCCCGCATCTAAAACGCGGGCTAATTCCGAGCGCCCAAATACCGGTTGCCCTGCGCGCTGGGCGCTGCTATAATGGCAATCATTGCGCTTGGTTCAAGGAGTATTCGGCGTGAGTGATCTGGCGAAAAAGTTGGGCATCAAAGCAAGCAGCCGGGTTTGCCTGCTCGCTGCCCCCGCACCGGCTGAGGCGGTTGTCCGCCAGGCCTGCCAGGACGTTTTGCCCCGGCTGATCTTTGAACAGGATTTGGAGCGCTGCGATGTGATCCTTTTCTGGCCGCACAGCTTGCTGGGCCTGACAGACCAGCTCCGCAAGCTGCAAAATCGCATTTACCCGGATGGCGCCATCTGGGTGGTAATGCCCAAGAAGAAATTCGCCAGGGAGCGCGGCATCGACTTCACCTGGGAGCAAATGCAAGCCGCCGGCCTGCTAACCGACCTGGTAGATAATAAAGTGGCTGCGATCACCGAACAGGATTACGGCACCCGTTTCGTGATCCGCAAGGGTAAACGCAGATAACAAACCTGCGATAGGCGTTACGAAGAGGAGAGGCAGATGAATACGCGTAGCAAAAATAACCTGGCTGTAGGACTGCTCCTGGTGTTGTTAGGCCTCTGGTTCCTGGCATTGCGCCTGGTGCCCGGGTTGGAGACATGGGCAGATTTCTGGTTTGACTGGCCCTTCATTATCATAGGCGCAGGTGTGCTGCTTTTGCTCATCGGCCTGCTGACGGGAGTCCCTGGCATGGCAGTCCCGGCGGCGATTGTGGGCGGGATCGGTGGTTTACTTGCCTGGCAAAATGCCACGAACAACTGGGAAAGCTGGGCATACGCCTGGACGTTGATCCCCGGGTTTGTGGGTGTAGGCGTGATCCTGGCAGGGCTGCTGGGGAAAACCGGGCGCAAATCGCTGCGCGAGGGCGGCAACCTGATCGTGATCAGCCTGGCGCTCTTCATCATCTTCGCCTCCTTCTTGGGCGGCAGCAACCTGCTGGGCGACTACTGGCCCATTCTGTTGATTTTACTCGGCCTGTGGATGATCCTCCGGCCCATCTTTCGGCGAGGCTGATGCCCCCTCAACTCGATTGTGGACAGGCAGGCGGATGATCAGAGCTATAATTCTCGATTTCGATGGCCTGATCCTGGATACGGAGGTCCCCATTTTCCAGTCCTGGCAGGAGCTTTACCAGTCTTATGGCGGCTTGCTGACATTCGAGAGCTGGTCAACGATCATCGGAACCGTCTCCAACGAATACGACCACTTTGAGAGCCTCGAAGAACAGATCGGGCGCCCGGTCGACCGGGCCAGTTTGAGCCCCCGGCGCCGGAACCGGGAGCTGGAATTAATCGCCCACCAGCCCATCCGCCCGGGGGTTGAGAGCCTGTTGAAGGAAGCCAGGCAACTGGGCTTAAAAATCGGACTGGCTTCCAGTTCTCCCTGTGCCTGGGTTGTGGGTCACCTGAAGCGCCTGGGCTTGGTCGATTACTTCGACTGTCTCAAAGCGCGAGATGACGTCAGCCAGGTAAAACCTCATCCGGAGCTCTACTTGAGCGTCCTGCAAGAGTTGGGCGTGCTGGCTGACGAAGCCCTGGTGATCGAAGATTCGCCCATCGGGGTGACTGCCGCCAAGCGCGCTGGCTTGTACTGTATTGCGGTGCCCAATGACCTGACCCGCCAGATGGCGCTCGATCACGCCGATCGTCAGCTCCCCACACTCGAGGGTATCTCTTTGCAAGATTTGATCGCTGAGGCAGCGCATTAGATGAACACCGATCAGCCATATCGGATCGTTGTCGCCGCCCTGCTTCAGCAGGAAGCAGGTATCCTGCTGGTCAGACAGCAAGGGGCTGAAGATCCTGCGCCAAGCTGGACCTTGCCCGGAGGGGTAGTGGAACAGGATGAACGACTGGGCGATGCTCTGCAGCGTGAGATCAGCCAGGAGACCGGCTTGCAGCTCCTGGAGCTCGGACCCCTCATATACGCGGTCCAGGCGAAGGAATACGAGACCGGTCACCGCACCACGAGTTTTATCTTTGAAGCCAGCCGCTGGCAGGGTGAGGTCGCGCCGCACGATCCAGACGATCTAATCCTGGAAGCCCGTTTCATGCCGGTGGACTCCGCCATCGAAGCGCTCTCTTTTCTACCCTGGCAGGTGATGCGCGAACCGATCCTGGCTTATCTGCAGGGCAGCTCAAAGCTCGGAACGTTCTGGTTATACCGTTCGCACAGGGACGGGCAGGCAAACCTGGTCGAACGGCTGCAAGATTGGGAGCACAAAACTTGAGCCTGTCGATCCGCAACACGCAGCCAAAATACAACCGGGTCGCTCTAGGTGCCGACCAGCCTGGACTGCGCCGTTCGGAGATGACCTGGCTGCTTGGCCTGGTGTTGATCGTGCTCTCAATCCTGGTTGAGGCGCGCTTCGGCGACGTCGAGCGCCAGCCCTTCAACGCCAGCCCGGTATGGGGCAGGCAGCCTGTCCTGGGCTACTTTGTGTTCACCCCGAGCCTGGTCGAAATGCTGCGCTCCGGGGCGGGACTATCCGAGGCGGAGTTCCAGGTCGTCCGGAAGATCGCCCGCGAAGAGGTGGAACAGCTCCGCAGCCTGGAGCGAGGGAGCCTTGTGATCATCGGAAACCCGGCGCTGAGGCTGGAAGATAAGATCGCCGGGATCGACGCGCTGGGCTACAATCAGAAAGTGGATGCAATCCTGCAAGAATCGGCTGCCAGATTGGAACAGGCGCTGGGTAAAGCCGCATACCGCAGGATCGTCGGCTGGGTGGAGAGCCGCTGGATCGTGGAGCGCTATCTGCACGGCAACCTGGCTCCAACCGGGGCGGCGCGCACCTACCGGGTATTTGCCACCCGCTACGACTCGGGCGGGGCGTACACCGTAGCGCTGCCCGACCAGTGCCTGAAATTCGCCAACGCCGGCTATCACGTGTGCGACGACGACGGCTACCAGGTAGGGCAGGGCTATTCGGTGTTCATCAGCTACGAGAAGAGCACCGCAGCCACGGTTATGGAGGCCGGCCCCTGGAACGTGGACGACAATTACTGGGCCACAACCAGGGACCCGCAGCCGCGCCGCATGTTCACTGACCTGCCCCTGGGCATTCCCGAAGCCCAGGCTGCCTACTTCGATGGCTACAACGGCGGCAGAGACCAGTATGGGCGCAGGGTCACTGCGCCGTTCGGAATCGATCTTGCCCGCCAGGTTAGCATCGACATCGGCCTGGAACCGGGCAATAACGACTGGATCGAGGTCAGCTTTTTATGGACCGATGGCTGGGGCAAGAAATCCTCCGCCTCGACCCAGACTCCAGGGGGGACGCAAGCCCCGCTCCCCACCCGGGAAGCGGTCATCCTCTACCAAACCGCCACACCCGGCCCAGACGGCTCGATCATCCATGTCGTCCAGCCGGGGCATACGCTCATCGGCATTTCCACTGTTTACCAGATGGAGTTGTCCCTCCTGTTGAGCCAGAATGGCCTGAGTCTGAACTCGGTCATCCATCCGGGCGACAGCCTGGTGATCCAACCGGCGCAGGCTACAGCCACCCCAACCGTAGAAACGCCCATCGCGCCCACGCCTGCCAGGGCAACCTCCACAACCAGACTCACTCGGACTCCACGCCCCACCCAGCCATCCTCCCCGACACCGCCCTTACCCTTGGCTTCCCCACAAGACAGGCAAGTGGGGAATCCGGAGCAGTCAGCCGAAAACACCGCCTGGGACCCAGTGTTGGTGTTCATTGCTGCCCTCTCGGCGGCGGGAGTCGCCCTCATCCTGGCAGGAACAGCCCTGAACCTCAGAAAGTAACCCATATCCGCTCCACTACCCTGCGCCAGCACCAGATTCCCAAGGGAAAGTTCCAGTCTTCGGGTGAGCTGGCATCCGCCAAAAGTTGGAGGTAAAAACCAGTCACAGGGATGATGACCTCAGCGTGTGAATACATTATCTTTGGGGAAGAGGATCGAAATCTCATCGGCAATTCGTCGAAAGCTTATACACATCCAGGTTAGATCGGCGCATTGCCTGAGTGATTGGTAGATTTTGGAGGAAAATATGCAAAGATCAAAGTATTTACCATTTGTATTGGCAGCCGTCATGTTCGTGATCCTCGGCTGCGGCCTGTTCGGCACTCAGATTCCAGATGCGGTCGGCGACGATCAAGCCTTATATACCCAGGCAATCCAAACGCTGCAAGCCCAATTGACACAGCAGGCATTCGACAACCTGGTGAAGCAATTAACCCAGGCGGCAAGCCAGCCCACCGCTACCCCCACGTTGCAGCCTGCCGCGCCCACCGCAACCCCGACTTCGCCTATCCTGCTGACGCCCACTGTGACCGTGGCGCCCCCAACTCCAATCCCGCCCTCACCGACCGCGGTTCCCATTCCGTGCAACCAGGCGGAGTACGTGACCGATGTGAGCGTGGTAGATGGCACGATCTTCACGCCTGGAGCCAGGTTCACCAAGACCTGGCGGCTGCGCAACACGGGCTCCTGCACATGGGACGATTATTCCCTGGTATTTGTCAGCGGGGATCGGATGCAGGGCGCCAGAGAGGCGCTTCTGGATGACGTCGTCCGCCCCGGGGAGCGCGTGGATGTGAGTGTGGACCTGGTCGCTCCCAACTCAGCCGGGGGTTACCAGGGCTTCTGGATGCTCAGTGACCGCACGGGATCCCGTTTCGGGATCGGCAGGCAAAGCAGGGACGCCTTCTGGGTGGAAATCCGGGTCAGGGCGTCCAGGACGAATTACCCATACGATTTCGGGATCAACCTGTGCGCAGCCGCCTGGGAGAGCAGCGCAGGTAATCTGAGATGCCCGGGAAACACCAGCAGCGAAGACGGCTCAGTGGCGCTGCTGGATAACCCAAGGCTGGAAAACGACCGGACTGAGGATGAACCTACCATCTGGATGCGACCTGAAGCGACCCGCGGTGGCTGGATCAGCGGCATCTATCCGAAGTATACAATCAGGCAAAACGATCACTTCCTGGCAGATGTTGGCTGTATGGCTGATAGCAGTGGCTGTGCTCTGACTTTCGCGCTCGAATACCAGACCCCTAACGGCAGGATTCACAGCCTGGGTGAGTGGTATGAGGAGTTCGATGGCAAGATCACCCGCATTAACGTTGATCTCACCGGTCTGGCGGGTAAAGAGGTACAATTCATCTTGAGCGTGACCAATGAAGGCAGAGCCAACCGGGCGAACGCTTTCTGGTTGGCGCCATCCATTCGCAACATCGGACCGGCCCCAACGCCTATTCCGGAGTGGTCTGCTGCTCTGCAGGCGGCCCGTAAAAGGGTAGCGCAAGACCTGGGTATGGATCCCAATGCGCTGACCTTGATCAGGGTGGAAGCAACCGAGTGGGAGGATAGCTGCCTGGGCGTGCACCTGCCCGACCAGGTCTGCCTGGAGGTGATCATCCCCGGGTATCGCTTTATCTTCGAAGCAGCCGGGCGGCGCTACGAAGCCCACACCGACCGCGACGGAAACATTGTGTTCTGGTTCGAATTATAACCACAGGTAAAAGGAGCGCCTTGATCAGATCAGAGCCGGTCTCCGCAAGGCGCTCTCAAGACTTGACCACCCAACCATCTATATTCGAAAGGAGAGAATACCATGCGCACTCAAAACGTATACTCAAACAACCGACCCCGGGTCATCAGAGCGCTCAGCCTGTTCCTGGCCCTGGCGTTACTGGCTGTCGTCCTGCCAACGCCTTCCCTGGCCGCCTCTGCATCGAAAGCTGTATGCGCTTCCTATTACACTGTAAGATCCGGGGATTCCCTGTACAGGATCGCAGATGTGCACAATGTGAGCTGGAGAAAAATCGCTGAGGCCAATAACATCATCGCTCCCTATACGATCTATGTGGGTCAATCGCTGTGCATTCCCAGGGACAAGGTGGGCGACGTGAGCGGCGCGCCCAGAGCGAAAGCCGCCAGCTTCTCCGTGCTGCGCAACGGGAATTACCTGGTCATCCGGGCTTACGATTTCCCCACCAAGAGTTCTTATTACGTTAAGGTGGATGATGCCCGCGTGGATGGTCTCAAATGGTATAAGCTGGGGATGCTGCGCACGCGCAATGCGAGCAATGTGGAGACCAGCTTCGAGCTGCCTAGAGACCTGGGCAAGGCGTATTACTTCAACGTGTGTCTGAAGAACTCGGTCACCGATAAGGTTACCTGCAAAGCGGTCTACGCCTTGAAGTAGCTGGCCAGCGCTTGTCGCTAATTCAAGAAACAGGTGGAGGGTTGGAGATCTCGACCCTCCACCGTTTTAAACTACAAGCGAGCGCCTCCAGGCTGGTCAGACCCGCCCCTACAAGGTACAATACTTTCAGGGTGTGCGCCGGAAACCAGCCTCCCAGCCAGACAATACTCTCAGGAGAGGAATCCCCGCTTGTTTGAAATCGTATTTCTAGGCACGTCTGCTTCAGCCCCTTCCATCCACCGCGGTTTATCGGCCCAGGTGGTGATGCACGACGAGCACCGTTTTTTGATCGACTGCGGCGAGGGCACTCAGCGCCAGATCCTGCAGTCCGGGATAGGCTTCAAGCGCCTGAACAAAATTCTGATCACCCATGGGCACCTGGATCACATCCTGGGGCTGGCTGGCCTGCTTTCCACGTTCTCGCGTTGGGAAGCGATCGACGAGCTGGAGATCTACGGCGGGCCGTGGGCGCTGGGGCGCATTCACGATCTGCTGTTCGGCGTGGTGCTGCGCGGGGCGCGCCCGCCGATGGAAATCCACCTGCGCGAGATCGGGCCGGGGGTGCTGTTCGAAGGGGAGGACTTCACCGTCTCGGCCTTCCCGGTGTACCACCGCGGGCCGGATTGTTACGGCTATCTGTTCGCAGAGCGGGCGCGGCGTCCCTTTATAGCAGAGCGGGCTGAAGCGCTGAATGTACCTCCGGGTCCGTGGCGAAGCGAGCTGGTGAGCGGGCGCAGCGTAACCCTTCCCGACGGGCGCCAGGTGAGCCCCGAGCAAGTCCTCGGACCCGCACGTCCCGGAACGCGCCTGGTGCACGTTGGCGACGCCGGCCGGGTAGATGGGCTGGAAAGCGTCTGCCAGGGGGCGGATACGCTGGTCATCGAAGCCACCTACCTGGAGGGGGAAGCCCAGATGGCAAAGCAGTTTGCCCACCTGACTGCCCGCCAAGCCGCCGAGCTGGCTACCAGCTCAGGCGTGAAAAACCTGCTGCTGACCCACATCTCGCGCCGCTACCGCGAAAGAGACGTGCTGGCCGAGGCGCAGGCGATCTTCCCCAACGCCAGGGTAGTCCGTGATTTCGACCACTACCAGGTGCGCCGCGGGGAGGGCCTCAAGATCGAGACCAGCCGACAGGTCGATTGAGCCAGGCAGCCTATTCCAGTGTGAAGCTCTCGCCAGGCATCAGCACGTGAGCCTGGGCGTCGGTCTCGGCGCGCACCCGGGCCGCCCAGGCGTCCGCGTCCTGGGCGATCAAATCAAAGGTGCTGTAGTGGATCGGGATGACATGCCGGGGTCGGATCAGCTTGACGGCGCGCAGGGCGTCATCCGGGCCCATGGTGTAGTTGTCGCCGATGGGCAGCACCGCCAGATCGACCCCCTCTTCGCCGATCAGGCGCATATCGCCAAACAGGCCGGTGTCGCAGGCCATGTAAATCTTGTACCCATCCCGGGTGGTGAGCAGGAAACCAGCCGGGTTGCCGCCGTAGGAGCCGTCCGGCAGGCCGGAGCCGTGGATGGCGAAGGTCAGCTTGAGGTAACCGAAGGGGTGGTGATAGCCGCCACCCAGGTGCTGGGCGTGCGCCTTGAGCCCTTTTTTGCTGATCCAGCCGGCAATTTCAGCGTTGGAAATGACCAGCGCGCCGGTGCGCCGGGCGATGCCGACCGTATCGCCTACGTGGTCGCCGTGCCCGTGGCTGAGCAGGATGAAATCGGCGCCCACCTGCTCTGCGGAGACGGTCGCAGTGGGGCAGTCGTTGAGGAACGGGTCGACCAGGACTTTGTAGCCGCCGGTCTCCAGGCCCAGGGCGGCATGACCATACCAGATAAGTTTCACGCTCATTTCTACCTCCTTGTTTTATTGAATTGTCACTGCGAACGAAGCGTGGCAGTCTCCTGCGGCATACATGCCGATAATCGTTTTGTGTGGCTTACGAAGTACGGACGGCTTACAGTAACTTAACTGCTCAATCAGAGTGGAGCAGGCTCCCCCAGCGGATCCCGAACGAAGTGGAAGGAGCAGGCGAAGGATATGGCCTTCGACTTCACTGCGTTCCGCTCAGGTCGTTTAGAAAGTATAGTCCGAAATGCCGGGAAGCGTCAACGGTCTCACCCTGCCCAGGGCGTCCGGCTGTTTTTGGCAATCAGGTCTTCCAGCCTCTGGACCCGCTCTGCCAACTTGCCAAGCGTTTCGAAGAACAGCCTTACGACCGCATCTTCTCCTTGGCGATAAGCTGCGCGGATCTCTTCTTCACTTGGCAAGCGGAGGGGTTCCATGCCCCTATTGTGCTCGGCTTTTGCGATTTTGACAATGTTAATGTTCAACAGGCTTCATGCCTGAGCAGTTACGATTGAATATTGAATTGACAATTAACCACAGGAGGTTCGTACTGGCTTATGTTCTATAGCTTGCACCTCCTCGACTGACAAATCGCCATCGGACGACTATCAAGACCAATAAGAACTAAATATTGGGGGATCTCAAACGTTGTTCTAGACTATTTATTACATTGGACCATTCGTCGTGAAATGACGACTCGCTCCACAAATCTCTTAACTCCGATTCTCTGGAAATAGCTTGGATAGTCCTTAGTGCAACTTCGACTAATTGGGTATCAATAATAAAGCTATTTTTTCTGACCCAGGATTCTACAGCTTCAGGCAACAGAGAGTACTCCTTATTTTTAAGAGCAGCAACTATTTCTACCGCAGCAAGAGCAATGCAACATTCTGGCGCTTCTAAATAACGCGACGTATCTACAACCCCACGAATTGCTTCTCGAAGGAGTAAGATATTATTAGATTGGAGCAGTTGTTCTACCCAATCCAAAGCAATATCATTTTCAAATATTCCAGTCCCCCAGATTCCCATAAGATTTCCTCTCTATAAAAATAGTATGGTGCGTTCTTCTAATTCAACAACAACGCCGAATAAGCAGAGGAATATCACATATAGTTTGCGCTTGATAATAGGCCACAATTATCTCTTAAAAAAACCGATCAATGTCAGGATTTCTCTTCCTCTCCTGATAGCTTCTCCATATATTGGATTAGTTGATGATATGCTACTTATAACGTTGTACAAATTGCGAAGACCATAATGCTCAATTAGGACTTGTTCTACAGCTCTGGCGTCGAATTTACTGAGCTGTTCTAGATGTCGAATTGGCTCGATTCTCCAACCGCTCTTCTTAAGGTGATATTGAGCTCTTTGCATGAAATTATTGGTTTGACCAATATATTTTACTGCACCAGACTCCACGTACCTATATACAGTGTAACCGCCTGTGGAGATTCCTCCCCACCAACCCAGTTGTGCGCCAACCGACCAGCCTCCATAAATCCCTACCCCAAGGATTGCCCCGATCACTGCGCCTGCGCCGCCCCAGAGAGCAGCCTGTGTCCAATCCCAGCGGGCACAGGGGTCATTCGAAGAGAATACCTGCCAACTGTAATACCCAAGCCCGCCCAATATGCCTCCCGCTGCGGCTGCAATGAGCAGCGGAATGAAAATAAACTGTCCGCTCGGATCGGAGTATAGAACCGGGTTGTTCAGGGCATAAAGATAGGGCTGAAGCGAGACAGGTTGTGCCAGGATACCCAGAAACGGATCGCGCGTCAGGAACCGGCCTTGTGCGGGTGCATAGTAACGCGATCGTAAGAACTGCAAGCCGGTGGGATCGGTCCACTCGCCAGCGAAACCGTAGGAACTGAATCCACCAGCTCTGCGGGTGCGCAGGTTTCCGAACGGGTCGAAGGATTGTGTCAGTTCAACGTTGCCATCCTGAGTGGTCAACTGGCGCACGCTGCCTAAGGCGTCCGGCAGGAAATAATCCGTGCGCGCTGCTGATTCCTGGGCGATGCGCCCAAGACCGTACAAGTAGATGTTCTCACCATCCGAGAGCACTTGAGACAAAGGTGCTGCCAGGTCGAGGGTGTAAGTGATGGCTTCGCCATCCACGGTCTGCTGATAGCGGTCGCCCAGGCCATTGTATCCATTTTGGATTGTAGATTGCTGATTGCTGATTGAGACGAGGCGATTGGCGTAGTCGTGTTAGCATGTAAGAACCCGGGGGATCGACCATCCATCCTGGCAGCCTTTGGGCGTTGTTTTGGAGTATGCTCTCCTTACGGTTAGTAGAATGGGAAAGCTGCTCCGGGTGTGAGGCTTTTGGGCCAACCGAGTACACCTATGGGACCAAAATAAGCCCGCGGTCGTGTTTGGTTGACCCGTTCGAATCCGCTAACCTGAGATGCCCCATCCGTTGGGGGAACTCGTTTGTGTGTGGGAAACCCAGCCCAAAAAAGAACACGCCCAAAGGAACTTTTTTCAAAGGAGGATCGGATGCTATCTCCAAAGCGTTTTATCGGGATCGATATCCATAAGGCTTATTTCGTCGCTGTCGGGGTCGATGACCAAAAGCAAGTTGTCTTTGGCCCCCAAACCGTCCCCAACCACCAGCTGGATACCTGGGTGGCGAAATTCCTGCTGCCCACCGATGCCGTGGTGGCAGAGATGACGGTCAATACTTACCTTTTCCACGATATCATCACGCCACGCGTCCATTCGTTCATCGCCGTGCATCCACCTAACGTCACCCTCGTCACCGGGGCGAAAGTTAAGACCGACAAAAAAGCGGCGATGGCCCTCGCCCAGCTCCACGCAGTTGGCATGCTCGAAGGTGTATGGATTCCGCCAGAATTGGTTCGCGGCCTTCGTGCAGCGATTGCTCAACGCGAGAAAATGCTTCGCCTCTCCACCCAGGCCAAAAACCGGCTGTCTTCACTGCTGCATTGCCGCCACCTGACCTTTTCTGGCGAGGGCAGCCAATATGCTCCAGAGCAAAAGGAATGGTGGTTGGCACTGCCGCTGACCGATTTGGAAAAACTGATCGTGCAAACCAATCTGGAGACCCTGGAGTTTGCCCGGACACAGATCGAAACGATTGAACAAGCGCTCAAGCGGGAGGCTGCCAAAGATGACCGGGTACCGCTTCTGGCCCAACTGCCGGGCGTTGGCGTCCTCACTGCCCTCACGATCCTGGCGGCGATCGGTATCATCGATCGCTTCGAGGATGCCAGGCACCTGGTGGGCTATGCCGGTCTGGGCACCCGCGTCCACGATTCCGGCCAAGTGCATCAGAACGGACGCATCACCAAAGCCGGGCGCAGGGACCTGCGCAGGGCAATGGTCAATGCCGCCAACATCGCCGTGCAACACCATCCCTTCTGGAAGAAGGAGTTTGCGAGGTTGGAGGCTCATCTCGGACGGTCCAAAGCCATCGTGGCCATCGCCCGCAGATTGCTGGTGGCGGTATGGCACATTCTGACCAGGCAGGAGAAAGACCGCCATGCGGATGAAAGAAGCGTGGCCGCTTCGTTCATCAATCTGGCCTACAAAATGGGCACAAAAAACCTCCCCAATGGAATCAACGCCAAGACCTTTGCCCGCCAGCAGATGGACCGGTTGAAGATTGGCGCTGGGATGACAGCGGTCCCCTGGGGATCGAAACGGATAACCCTGCCGCCCTCTCAGTTGAAAGGATGAAAGACTCTCCGGACTCAAAACTGGCTGAGACGAAGTAGGCAGGATCTGCGGATAAACGAACATTCGATCAACGCTTTGTATGTTCTCAAAGCGGTGTGGATATTATTTTGTTAAGGTTCGGCCAACCGAAGTGGAACGAAAACTGGTGTCTTTTCTATAGCGCTGATGGTTGCTCGATAAGTATTGCCCAATCAAAAGGCAAGCTGGCTGCCGAAGGTTAGTTCGTTCCTCTTTCATTGTAGTAGAGAGTGTAATAGAGAGTAACGGTATCACCTCATCTATAGCAAGAATATTGACAGTAGAAGATTTTTTGTAATCGCATGTCTCATTTAGCTGGAAGCATAAATTACAAAATCACTTTCTCCATTCAAGAAATTTTCCTTCGCTTTCCCACCATCCTTTAGCATCAATAACAATATATGGATTCCCCCCCTGATCTAAGCTATATCCAGTCTGAGAGTCTACATCTGTAAAATTTTCTCCAGTGAGCAATGCCAGCGACTTTGCAGCCACTATCGCAAGTTCTGTATTTGAACTATCAAGCTGATCCGCTAATGCAGGTACAACAGACCGATCCTCTAGTTTTCCCAAAGCCTCTGCCGCAGCGATCCGTACTCTCGTAGAATCATCCTTAATCAGTAATGAAATTAACTCCTCTACACTTTGATTTGCAATAGGTCCGATTTCTCCAAGCACAATAGCTGTCGCTCTCCGCACATCGCTATTATCATAATCCAGGTTTTTTATCAAATTTGGTATGGCGAGCTCTTTTTCTTTTTTGCTTAATGTCAGGACTTTTAAGGCAGCAGAGATACGCCCTTCGGCAGAGCCATTACTTAGAACATCAAGTAGTTCAAGTAAAGTAGATGGGGCTGTCGGAGGAATAGAAGAAGG
>DATEDC010000170.1:0-3317 GCA_035286585.1 Anaerolineales bacterium | reverse complement strand
AGGAGGTTTAGAATGCGCTTATCCCAACTATTCGGCCAGACACTGCGCGAGGCTCCCGCGGAGGCGGATATCCCCAGCCACCAGCTTTTGGTGAGAGCCGGTTTCATCCGCCAGCTCGCCGCGGGCATATTCAGCTACCTGCCTTTAGCCAGGCGCTCGCTCAGCAAGATCGAGAACATCATGCGGGAGGAGATAAACGCCATTGGGGGCCAGGAGATCACCATGCCAGTGGTCCATCCGGCAGAGCTATGGCAGGAGAGCGATCGCTGGTATCTGGTCGGCTCGGAGATGGGGCGCTTCAAGGACAAAAACAGCCGGGATATGGTGCTGGCGATGACCCATGAAGAGGTGGTTGCCGACCTGGTGCGGAGGGAGATCCATTCCTACCGCCAGTTGCCGCGCCTGATCTATCACATCCAGACCAAGTGGCGGGATGACCCCCGCCCACGCGCCGGGTTGATCCGGGTGCGCGAGTTCACCATGAAAGACAGCTACAGCCTGGACTCCGATTGGGAGGGGCTGGATAAACAGTATCGCCTCCATTACCAGGCGTATTTCAATATCTTCCACCTGTGCGGACTGGAAGTCATCGCGGTGAAATCGGACGTGGGGATGATGGGAGGCAAGCTGGCGCACGAATATATGTACCTGACCCCCATTGGCGAGGATACGCTGCTGCTGTGCGACGCTTGCGGCTACGCCGCCAACCGGCAGATCGCCCGTTTTCGCAAGCCTTCGCCAGATGCAGAACAACCCTTACCGCTGGAGAAAGTGGCTACTCCGGAAACGAAAACCATCGCCGCGCTGGCCGAGTTTCTGGACATCCCCCAGTCCAGGACAGCCAAAGCGGTATTCATGGTCGCCAAAATCCTGGAAGGACAGGCTGCGACGAACAAGCTGGTATTTGCCATCCTGCGCGGCGATATGGAGTTAAACGAGACCAAACTGGCAAACGCCCTGATAGCCTCCGAGCTGAGACCCGCCCACGACGAGGAAATCGCCTCCGTTGGGGCGGTGCCAGGGTACGCCTCGCCAGTCGGCATCCCCCTGGATGCAGTGGGCCGCTCGGAACATACCCCACTGCCGCTGGTCGTGGTGGTGGACGACCTGATCCTCCAAGCGCCCAACCTGGTGGCGGGGGCGAACGAAGAGGGCTTCCACCTGCTCAATGTGAATTACGGGCGCGATTACCAGGCGCACATCGTGGCGGATATCGCCGCGGCGCAGGATGGGGATAACTGCCCGGAATGCGGCGGGGTGCTGCACGCCGTGCGCGGGGTGGAGGTGGGCAATATTTTCAAGCTGGGCACCCGCTTCAGTGAACCCATGGGCTGTTTTTACACCGATAAAGATGGGGTGGAAAGGCCCGTGGTGATGGGCTCCTACGGCATCGGTTCGGGGCGGCTGCTGGCTTGCGTTGCCGAGGAGCACCATGATGATGAAGGGCTGATCTGGCCGGCCACCGTGGCGCCCTATCAGGTCCACTTGATCGCCCTGGCGGGCAAGGGAAGCGACCGGGTGCAAAAAGAGGCGGAGGCCTTGTATGACGAACTGATGGCAGCGGGCATCGAGGTGCTGTTCGACGATCGGGAGGAGAGCCCGGGGGTCAAATTCAACGATGCGGACCTGATCGGGCTGCCAGTGCGCCTGACGGTGAGCGAGCGGGCTTTCCAGCAGGGCGGGGTGGAATTCAAGCGCCGCGACCGGGCGGAGAAGAGCATCGTACCCAGGGCTGAAGTGATACACAGGGTGAAAGCGGAAATTGTCGCGCTGCTGGCTGAGATACAGGAAAAGGTGGTCGAGGTGCCGTTTGTAGATTAAGCAGTTATTTTTTCGACTATTTGAGCAGGGCAAGGTATATAATTCCAACGAATGAATTGTCGGGAAGGGTTAAGTGCCAATGGAGCCTTTAGGAGGCAGGGGTATGCAAATTCGCGAAGATCCTGAGAACAATGAAACTCGTGCACTGCTCAACCTGGTGGACTTCAGCGGTGCAGACGTGTTGGAGATAGGCTGCGGCGATGGCCGCTTGACTTATCGTTACGCAGAAGAAGCTGCGAAAGTCACAGCGATCGATCCATTCGAGGCGAGCATTATTCGGGCGAAGCAAAACCTCCCCGTCAAGCTGCGCGATCGAGTTGAATTCCAATGCATTGCATTCGAAGATTTCGCCCCCCAAAACCGACCAGCAATTTTCGATACCGTAATCTTATCCTGGGCGCTTTGATGAATCCAGCATGAGGGCATGGTTCATGCCCTTGAGGAAATCTGGCGGTTGCTCAAACCCCAGGGCTTGCTTATCGACATCCATCCCGTTGCCGAATTTTCACTTATCAAGATTTTTCAGCGCGGGAAGGTCCTGTTTACCATACCCAAACCGGAGACCTATTGGGAGGATGTATTTCAGGCGGAAGGCGCAATCGCCCAATTGGTAGAGCGAGGGCTTTTCCTTGTTGAGAGGGTTGACGAGTTTGACTACCTGACCTATGCCTCATCGGTGGGTGAACTACGTGCCCATAGGGAGCTGATCAACGCATTCGACAATACTCCAAAGGATGAAGCCATGTTGTCACAGGAAGAAGAATTGTACTCTCAAGTCGAGGCGGTTTTGCATGAAGCTGGGGAAGGGGCAGAAGTCGCGTTTCATGAAAGAGGGCGTATCGCGCGAATCAAACCGGCGAGTTAAAAAAATCGTTGGACCTTCAAACAAGTGAGATAAAAGGCAATCTTGGGGATCCAAACCAAAGTATCGAATTCTTATTGCAGCGACCGGCATTGCGCCGGTCGTTTATTTAATAATGTAACAAATTGCTAATAAATATTGATATTTTATTAGCTTTGTGCTAAAATACATCCAATGTACAGGGTCGTCTTCAGCAAACAAGCCATAAAAGCACTCCGAAGCGCGCCTCGCAATATCGTTGAATTGATTCGGGAGAAATTGGCTCAGATTGCGAACGACCCTTATGCACAACACCCTAACGCCAGCAAACTTCAAGGCCGCCCAGGCTATCGCCCGCGGGTTGGCGATTGGCGTATTATTTACGAAATCCAGCAGGACGAGTTGTTGATTATTGTTTTAAAGATTGCCCCACGGGGCGAGGTGTACCGATGAGCATGCAAATTATTGAGCGTAACGGAAAGCCGGAATGGGCGGTTCTCCCTTATGAAGAGTACCTGCAACTTGTGGAGCAGACTGAAATGTTGCAGGATATTCGTGATTACGACGACGCCAAGGCAGCCTTGGGAAAGGGCGACGAAGAGCTGATCCCCAGCCAGGTCGTGTACGCCATTCTGGATGGAGAAAATCCTATCCG
>DATEDC010000169.1:0-4856 GCA_035286585.1 Anaerolineales bacterium | reverse complement strand
CCCGCCCATTAAAGACACGGCTGAGGACCAGGTCTCGCCTGCTAAGGGTTTGCGCGTAAAAAGAATCTGGTAAGGTGAATTAGCGCCAGCCCGGCTGGGGATCACCACGTAGAGGTAATCGCCATCGGCTGCCAGGGCAGGATGATAGGTCTCATACGAGCTGCTGAAGACGTCCGGCTGCAGGGACCAGTTTTCGCCGTTATCGATAGAGGTAGCGTAGCGGATGCGGTAAAGCGCACCCTCCTGCGTGTGCCAGATCACGTGCAGCTTTCCGCTGTCGTCGCGCACCAATTTTCGGGCATGGGCATATCCGGAAGCTGTATCGCTATTTGAATAAAGGCCATCGGGAGGGGTGACCGGAGAAAAGTCCCCGGTTACTGCCCGGAAGGCATCGATGCGCCCGTGACCAAAAACAGCATCGACGCCTGGCGTGCCGAGATCGACGGCGCTGTCCTCGATGATCGATCGCACCTGGGCGTTATCCAGGGCTAGGTCTTTCCCAAGGATCAAGCCAGCCAATCCGGAAACATGCGGCGCGGACAGGGAGGTGCCGCTGTAATAGTTATAGCCGGTGGCGGCGTCATTGATGTCGATGACATAGATCCCTTCTCCCGGAGCTACAACGGAGATGTACCCGTCACTGTAATTGGAGAAACAGGAGTGCTTATCCGCTGAGTTCGTGGAGCCAACCGCGATGGCGTTGGCATAGCCGGCAGGGTATACGATGATATTTTGGCCGTCGTTGCCGGCAGCCGCGACGACCACCGCGCCCTGATCCCAGGCGAAATTCACTGCATCTTCCAGGGTTTGGGAACCAGCCGCGCCTGCCAAGCTGAGGTTGATCACGCGTGCCCCGTTATCAGCCGCATAGGTGATGCCATTGGCGACGACATCCAGTGTGCCGCTGCCCTGGGCGCTCAACACCTTGACCGCCATGACCTTGCACCAGGGGCAGACGCCCACCATGCCCGCGCCATCCTGAGCGGCCACCATCACACTGGAGACAGCCGTACCGTGCATGTGGTCGTCAACGGGATTGTTGTCATTGTTGACGAAATCCCAACCCCAGGTGTCATCCACATAGCCGTTGCCGTCGTTATCCAGCCCGTCGCCAGGCGTTTCACCAGGGTTGTACCAGATTCTGGAGCTGAGATCGCTCTGGCTCGAAACGATGCCGGTATCGACGGTCGCCAGCAGCACTTCGTTCCGCTGTGTCTCATCCAAAAAGGCCCAGGCTTCTGGAGCACGTATCCTGGTCAGGCCCCATTGGTCAGTGATCTCCGCCTGGGGATTCTCAGCAATGTGCAGGATATAGTTGGGCTCGGCAAATTCAACCTCGGGAAGGCGGCTGAAGCGAGCGACCGCTCGCTCGACCGATAAACCAGGGGGCAGCTTAACCAGGTGTACGCTGATGGCGGGTATCTCGCGTTTGTGGGTGACTCCCATGTCTGCCATCTGGTCCGCTACCTGGGCGGAATCCATCCTGGGAGAGAAGCGGACTAACAATTCCCCGGGGACGTGTTCAGCCAGCTCGGTCGCCGCCGAGCTCGGGACGTCAATCTCTTGCGCCGATACGGATGGCGTGACCAGTGAAAGGATAATTACCAGACTCACGATGGATAGGAATATCTTTTTCATTTGTTTTCCGCCCGCAAAGTACCCAAAATGTCGTACTTCGGTTATAGATACCATTTTAGTGATATTTTTAGCAAAAGTCAATTAAATGAATATTTTCACGAACAAATGCTGATAGTTAAATGGGTTGCGGTAGTTTTCGCGGGCTGCGAGCGCCCGTATGATACAATCTCGAGGCGGCTGCAAATGGACCTGCCCTATCATCGAGCAGCGCGACCTTTTTCGGATTGACGCATCTAAATGAGTGACCGTAAGCCTAAGGAAGCTTTTTCGCTAGAGCTGCTGCGTTCCGGCGAGCGAGCCGAGTTCGCTCGCCTGGTGGAGACGTATTACGAAATGATCTACCGCCTGGCGCTTAAAATGCTGAACGACCCTCAAGATGCCGAGGATATTTTGCAAGAAACCTTCACCAAAGCCTACCAGCACATCCAAAACTTCGACGGGCGCGCGGAACTATCCACCTGGCTATACCGGATCGCCACCAACGAAGCCCTGATGCACCTGCGGCGCAAACGTCCGCAGACCTTTTCCATCGAAAGCCCTGACTATGCAGACGAGACCGCGCAGGAGCCACACCAGATCCTCGACTGGCGCAGTTTACCCGAAGAGGAGTTGATGTCGGCCGAGGCCCGGACACACATGGATGCGGCCATACAAAATTTGCCATCCAGTTTGCGGGTGGTTTTCGTGTTGAGAGATATTCAAGGGCTTTCCACGCGTGAGGTTGGGGAGGTGCTGGATTTGACTGAGACCGCGGTCAAGACCCGCCTGTCGCGGGCGCGCCTGCGCCTGCGCGCAGAGCTTTCCAGCTATTACAGCGAACGGCTGGAAGCAGGGAGGCGCTAGGGATGGATCAGCAAAGCTGCCGTCAATTATTGGCCTGGCTTTCCGAGTACGTGGATGGCGAGCTCGAGACAAAGCTGTGCGCTGAAATCGATCGCCACCTGATGGAATGCGAAAACTGCCGCATCGTGATCGACTCGCTGGAAAAGACAATCTATCTCTATCAAAGCGTATCCCAGCGAGATACGGTGCCGACCGAGGTGCGCGAGCGCCTGTTTCAACGCCTGAAACTGGACGAATTTTTCGAAGAATAGGCTCAGTTATGACTGAAAAATTGTTGAACGAAGAAATTGCGCGCCAGGTGAAAGAAGTCTTTGCCCAGCTTCAGGAACCGGTGGAGGTGCTGTTCTTTGGTCGCAAGGAGGACTGCGATTACTGCGCCGACACGCTGCAACTGGCTCAGGAAATCGTGGAGCTGTCCGATAAACTGGGGCTGAGCGTGTATGATCTGGATGAGGACCTCAGCCTGGCCGAGCAGTACCACGTGGACAAAGCGCCTGGACTGGCGCTGGCTGGAAAGGATGGCGACCAGATAAGCGATTATGGCATCCGCTATGCGGGCATCCCCTCCGGTCACGAGTTCAGCTCCCTGATTCACGACCTGGTGCTGGTTTCCAGCCGGGATTCGGGGCTGGAGCAAAAGACGCGTGACTTTCTAAAGGGGCTCGAACAACCGGTCCTGCTGCAAGTCTTCGTCACCCCGACCTGACCATACTGCCCGCGAGCCGTGGTGCTCGCTCACCAGATGGCCCTAGAAAGCCCGCTGGTCCAGGCGGAGATGGTCGAGGCGATGGAATTTCCCGAGCTGGCGCAAAGGCACCAGGTCAGCGGCGTGCCGCAAACGACGATCAACCACGGGGCGGGCAGGGTGGTCGGCGCGGTGCCGGAGTTGACCCTGCTGGCCGAGATTCAAAGAGCACTGAAAAACGCCTGAAGTGTGATATCGCCGACCGATCTTAGAGAGACCATAATACTGGTCCGGATTGAGGAAAAGATGAGACGAAAAATTGCCGCGGTCACCGAAGATGGGCTGACACTGAGCAGCCATTTTGGCATGGCGCCCGAATACCTGGTCTTCATGGTGGAAGGGGAACGCATCCTCGCAGAAGAGAAACGCCCCAAACCTCACCACCAGCGCCATCCGGACCATCACGTCGCCGGTCACGGCGCTGCCGGTCACGGCGCTGCCGGTCACGATGCTGCCGGCCATGGCACCACGGGCCACGCGGATATGTTCGCCCCGATTGCAGATTGCCAGGCGCTGTTATGTGGTGGAATGGGCGCGCCTGCCTACCAGAAAGCATTGCAAGCCGGTTTGGAAGTGGTGCTGACCGGGGGCGAGATTCGCCTCACGTTGCAGGCTTACCTGGAAGGCCGGCTTTCCACCGATTTACGCCGGGTCCACCAGCATTAGGATAACTTGCCTGAGGCGGGGTGGTCGCGGCGGTTGCGGACCTGCCTAAAGCTCAAGTTACACCCCAATTGGAGGGTAAATAGTGAATGCAAAAGTGACCTGGCAGGGTCAATTGTCTTTTCGCGGCACGGCAGATACGGGCTTCAGCGTGCCGCTTGGGGCGGAGGCAGAGGTGGGCGGGGTCGAGGACGGTTTCCGCCCGATGGAGCTGATCGCCACCGGGCTGGCGGGCTGCACGGCGATGGACGTGATCTCTATTTTGCAGAAAAAGCGCCAGGAGGTGACCGCCTTCGAGGTGCAGGTGCGCGCCGCTCGCGCCGCGGAGCACCCCAAAGTTTTCACCGCGGCGGAGATAGAGTACCACGTCAGCGGTCGCGGGGTGGATGAAGCCGCGGTGGTGCGGGCGATCGAGCTATCTGCCACGCGCTACTGCCCCGCCCAGGCGATGTTCTCTAAAGTTTTTCCCATAACCTTGAAATACAAGATTTACGAGGATAGGGGAGAGGAGGGTCAGACGTTGGTCAAAAGCGGAGAATATCAGCCTTAGGGGAGCGCGTCGTGGTCGGGCAGCAGGGTCTCCACTTCGCGCACCCTTTGCACGGAATAGCTCCCCGCACCAACCAGCATCGCCAACAGGCCGGTAAAGATAAATATCAGCGCCATGCCCGCGCCCGGGCCGGTTCCCACCAGCGGGCCGAAAACCCCCGCCAGGCTGCCGTTCGCCTGCATGGCGGGCTCCATCACGAAGTCAGCCAGCGGGCCGGCGATCAGCATGGAGGCCGGGTTGACAAACCAGGCAATCAGGCGGCGGATGGAAAAGACGCGCCCTTGCAGGTCTGGGGGCACTTTGGACTGCCAGATGGCCTGGTTTGAGCCGTTCACAATGGGCACGAAAAAGGCGCCAAAGAAGCTGGCTATTGCCCAGACGAGCAGGTCTCTGCCCAGACCCATCAGCACCACCCCC
>DATEDC010000168.1:0-2511 GCA_035286585.1 Anaerolineales bacterium | reverse complement strand
ATCTTCGACCGGGTGCTGCAACTGGAGCCTAACTGGGAGCGAGCCAGGCAGCATCGTTCGGAGGCCGAGAATTACCTGCGCACCGGTTACATCCCCTCCGTAGCCCTGCCGACCGACGCCGCCTCTTTTTACGGCAAGGCTCAATCGGCGGCTCGGGTCGGTCGCTATGCCGATGCGCTGGCGCTCCTGGAAAAAGCCCAGGGCGTATTACGAGATTTGGGCATCTCCCGCTGGCAGGAGGGGCAGGAATTCGCTCAAAAGCTGCAGGAAAGCATCGACGCCGAGAAGGTTTACGAGGAAGGCCTGGCTTTGTTCCAGGGAGGGCAGGTCGAGGCTGCCATCGATAAGGTAGGGGCGGCCGCCCTGGCGACAGGCCTGCCCAAATTCACCGATAAGTCCCAACAATTGCGCCAGGTCAAAGAGACCTTGAGCGAAATCTACACCACGCTTCACCAGGCGACCATCGACCCGCAGGGGGCTTCGCAAGCCAAGGCGAGCCTGGATGCACTGGTCGCCGAGCACGGCAATAACCCCGCTTTCGAGCGCTTGCTGGAAAGATTTCGATCTGTGGTGCCCCGGGTCGTGGAACCCCTGAGAGAGCAGACCCGCGCTTTGAAGAACCAGGCCGAGCGAGCGCCGACCCTGGAGGAGGCTCTCTACCTGTGCAAACAGGCCAAAGAAAACCTGGAGCAGATCCGCAACCTGGAAGGGGTGGACGAAAGCCTGGAGCGCCTGCAGGGCGAGATCGATAAGCTGCAAAGGGATCTGCAGAAGTACGATAACGACCTGCAAAACGCCGCTCGCGCCTACGAGGACAACCCCGGCTGGCCGGCCAGGGCCGCCAGGCTCAGCGCCGATGCCCGCCAGCGCTACCCCAATGACCCGGATGCCAGCCGCCTGGAGAGGAATTTGCGCCCTTACCGCTGGAAACTGCTGGCTATTCGCCTGGGCGCCGGGTTGGTCGCGATCATCATACTGTTTACCCTGGCTAACTGGGGCCTTGGCAGGTATCGGGCTTACCTGCTCTCCCTGACGCCCACGCCCACGCCGACGCCCACTGCGACGCCTACGTTTACGCTCACACCTACCTCCACCAACAGCCCCACGCCCACCCTGACGCCGACCGAGACGCCGACCCTGACGCCCACACCGGCTTCCGGCGTCGCCCAGCGGGATATCTGGGCTCGCAACGGCTGTTACGAAGGCTTCACCGCCATCGGCAGGATACCTGGCGGGGCGAGCCTGCGTTTCCTGCCCTCCGAGCGGCGCTTCGATGACTTTTCCCGGGAATGCGTGCTCGTCGAGTACCAGCGCGATGGCGCCGCGGTGATCGGCTGGGTGCTGATGCTGGACGTCGGTTCGGGACCGCCGGCGACGTTAACGCCCCAACCCTGATGGCTTTCATTCCCCCGAATTGGAAGGTAGGGAGACGTCACATATTACGTCTCTACCACCAAGCGTGTGGGGAAGACTATGTGGCACACAATTCATTGTGTGCATTTCACGGTTCGCCCCAAGCACGTGGGAAGAACAGGGGGTGGAAAACCATGCCTCAGTATGGTTGCATTGTGCAACCAACTATGATACAATATAGCACATCCCACAACCCACGGAGGTGAGAGCATGCCCATCCTACATGTGCGCGATGTCCCCGATGAGCTTTACGAGCGTATCCGCGAGCGCGCCCGGCAGGAAAGCCGCTCGATCACGGCTGAAGTGGTCCAGCTCTTGCAGCGCGCCCTGGCAGATGAGAATCAAGAACAAGGCCAGGTCTTGCAGCGCATCCGGCGGCGGCGCTTCTTCCGCCCGGTGGATGCCAACGCGCCGGACAGCGCCAGCCTGTTGCGCCAGGACCGCCAGCGATGATCTCTGCCGCCGTGCTGGACGCCAGCGTGGGAATCAAGCTGTTTATCGAGGAAGAAGGATCCGCCCAGGCTGACCGCCTGCTCGGCCAGTTGAGCGCCTCCCCGCCGGCCCGCTTTTACGTCCCCGACCTGTTTTTCATCGAGTGCGCCAACATCTTATGGAAATACGTGCGCTTCTTTGGCTACCCCGCCGATAACGCCCGCCAGGACGTGCGCGATCTGGGCGCCCTGGCGCTGCGCGCAGTCTCCACCGCCGACCTTATCGCTCCGGCCCTGGAGCTGGCCCTGGCCTGGGACCTCAGCGCCTACGACGCCTGCTACGCAGCCCTGGCTCAGCAGGCCAACCTGCCTCTTGTCACCGCAGACGAGAGACTGGGGCGCCGGTTGGCGGAGAGTGGGATTGACGTACAATTATTACTCTCGATTCAATAGTCCGCAGGCAGCTCGACTCTCTCAATCCAGGCCCCTGAGCGCCTCCCGGGTGCGTTCCACGTCTGGCATGGCTCGCAAGGCTTCGAACTCCGCCAGGGCGCGCTGGTAATGCTGGCGCGCCACGGTTGGATCGGACCCGGCCACGGCTGACTCCCCCATCTCGAAGAGCGTGCGCCCGATCTGCCAGCGGGTGCCCAGCTCGCTGAACAGCTCC
>DATEDC010000167.1:0-10151 GCA_035286585.1 Anaerolineales bacterium | reverse complement strand
AGATCGCGTCCCAAAAATCTGTTCCTGGATTTGAAGGTTGACCCAACGCCGGTGGGACCTTCAGTAATCCACTCCGCAGACTTGACACCGCTTTGCCACTGAGTGGATTTGGGAGGATCGGTGAGCACGTCAAAGACCTCCTGTGGCGACCGCTGGATGAAAACACTTTTTTCAAATTCGATCATGGAAATCCTCCTTTGGGATAATAAGTTGGTGAGGAACCTGATGGGCATTGAGAGCGGGACGTATTTTCCCAGGCCGTGGAAGACACCATAACACGGTCGCTTCGGCCTTCATGGGGAATGAGATTGTACCATAAATCTGGATGAAACAGATACGGTTAGTCCATATTCCGCATCAGCCTAGCGTTTCCCCCACCATTTCAATAATGTGCTGCCATCGGTAAACCCCAGAGGTAGGAGCGACCCCAGCGTGAACACCACGAAACTTGTCAGTGACACAAATGTGGCTAACCACCAGAACACCTCTCCCAACGGGCGCAACAGAAAGGCGAGTATGCCCGCCAGGATGGCAAAGAGGAAACTGCCAACAGGGCCTCCCAGCGCTCTGCGAATATGAATATGCGCCGGTAAGGGGTCTTCCTCCCGGGGGTAGAGCGAAGTCCCAAGAAAGAGATACGTCCCCACCCGGATGCCGCTCATCGGGTAACCGGTGCGGCGGGCGGCATAGGCGTGACCAAGATGGTGGACGAGGTAGGTAAGCCAGTAGAGCAGGGTTCCCACCAACCCAGCCAGGATCGCCTGGAAGAAGGGCAGATCGAGCAGTACAACGCCCGCACCGCCCAGCCCAACCCATAAGATGAGCGTGCCGATAAAAAACGCCGGCTCAAGGCTCAGGCTCAAGCCCGCCAACCTGCCGAGATGATATTTTTTTGCCATAACTGTCTGCTCCTGCGGTTATCCCCTTTTAATTCCACGTTGGCGGGCGAGCAGACTATCCATCCAGCGATCGGGCAGGAGCCACGCCAGCAAAGCACCCAGCCGGACGTCCCATCCAACCAGGTAGCGCGTTTTCGGCCTGGGCGAGGTGAGCGCCAGCGCAATGACTTCAGCCACACGCTGGGGGGAAGCGCCGCCCTTGCGACGTGTGGCGCTCTCCAGGTTGAACCGCATCGCCTCCCCGTAATGCGCTTCCGCGCCGGGGTCGAGCCGGGAGCTGAGCTCCTCGGCTGCTTTCAGTGACTTCTTCCAAATGGGGGTGGCAATCCTGCCCGGTTGGATGACCGAGACCTGTAAACCCCAGGGTAAAAGCTCCCGGCGCAGCGAGTCGGAGAGCGCTTCAAGAGCCCACTTCGAGCAGGCATACGGCCCCAGGAACGGTGTGGCTACTCTACCGCTGATCGAGCTGATCATTACGATCCGCCCACGCCCCAGGCGCAGCAGCGGCAAATATGCTTGAGTGACAGCCAGTTGCCCGATCAGATTGACCTCCAACTGCCTGCGGTACTCAGCAATCGGGATGAACTCCAGAGGCGCCGCGATTCAGATCCCGGCGTTGTTCACCAGGCCAGCCAGCCCGTTTTCCCCCATCTGCTGCGTCACCTGTGACACCGTAGCGGCAATCGCCTCTGAATCGGTGACATCCAACATAATCGGGGTATGGTGCCGGGAAGCTCTGCGCGCCAGATTCTCGCCATCGCTGGTTTTGCGCACCCCGGCAAACACACGAAAGCCTAAGGCGTCCAGGTGCAGCGCCGCTGCCTCCCCAATGCCCGTCGATGACCCCGTGATGACCACGCCCTTCTCTGCCATCGCTTTGCCTGTCATAAACGCACCGCCAGAAACGGCACCAGCATCTCTTCAGAGTGCAGACCGCCATGCCTGCCCATCAGGTGGTCTCTCTTGTCCGACCACCACAGGAAGGCGTCCCCGCGCGCCGCCAGTATGCCCTCCCCCAACCGGTCCATCAAGCGCGGGTGCGTTTCCCCGGGGCCAAACAGACCGGTTTCGACGGCATAGGCTGATTCCAGCCAGGCGAACTGGTTCGGCCAGGTGCGCTCCACATACTCCCGCGCGGCTTCGGTCTGCCCTGGGCGCAGGAACAAGTAGGCCAGGCGGTTCTCACCGCTGGGCAGGATGTGCAGGCGGCGCAGCAGGCTGGGGTGATTGCTCAATTCGTAGTAGGGATTGGGATGGGTGCTGATCTGTCCATGGTCGGCCAGCAGGACCAGTAAGGTGTCTTTACGGAAGGCGGAGCCCAATCGCTGCAGGAAGTTGCGCTCGAAGGCATCGCTGAACCCGCCAAATTCGGCCGCTGTGCGCTCATCGTCGGGTCCATACAGGTGACTGAAATGATCCACTTCGCTCCAATACACCCAGAGATACATCCGTTCATCCCGGCGGGTCTCGATCAAATGGCGCAGGTTGACCCACAGGTCAGTGGCTGTATTGAACGCCCGCACATTGACGGCCCTCAAAAACATCTGCGACAAGCCAGAATGGGCGATACTACGATGCTGAAAGGCGTATGCCTGAACGCCGTGGGCAGCCAGGTGGACGCCCAAAGTGGGCAGGGGCATGAACCCCTCTGGCGTGAAACCCGCTTTCGCCAGGCTGCCTACGTCATCCTGGAAAGAAATCGGCGCATGCAGGATCGTATTGGCTACCACGCCGTACTCTTTCAACCACATTTCATATCCCAAGATTCCATGTACCGCCGCGCTCTGTCCCGTCCACAAGCTGGTCAGCGCTGTGGAGGTCGTGCTGGGAATGATCGAGGTGAGCGGCAGCAATACCCCCTCTTGCGCCAGCGCATTCCATATCGAGGCGGTTCCATCGGACATCCAACGCTGCAGGCGGTGCAGAGCCAGGGCGTCCATCAAGATCATGATCACCCGGCGTACGCCCTCTCCCAGCTTGTATAAGGGTTCAGCCTCGACGGGTTGTGCCCCCATTTCCGGGATGCCCAGCAGGCGGCAGACGGTCGCGGGGATGTTCAAAATCGAGCGACCCTCATACCTCGGGTAGAGGAAATCGCTGCCCAGGTCCAGCCCAGCCAGGCGATGTTCTCGCAGCTCGCGCAATTGCTCGCTGAAAAAGTCAGGCATTTCGTAAAATATTTACACGTATCTCTCGCGGATGATCGCGCTGATGTAATCCATCGAGGCGACGACGATGGCAATTGCCAGCATCTGGACTGCGGCGGCGCGGTAATCCAGCAGCCTGATGTTCTGCTGCAGCAGGAAGCCAATCCCGCCCCCGCCGGCGAAGCCGATGATCGTGGACATGCGCACGTTGATATCCCAGCGATACATGGTGAAGGAGATGTAGGGCGGGATAATTTGCGGCACGACCGCGTAGATGATCGTTTGCAAGCGGGTCGCGCCGGTTGCGGTCACCGCCTCCAACGGGCCGGGCAAGATGCTTTCTACCTGCTCGGAATACAGCTTGGCAAGAGCTGCAATCGTGTGTAAGGCCAGCGCCAGGGCTCCCGCAAACGGTCCAATACCTACCCAAACCACGAAAACGATCACGTAGATCAACGGCTCGATCGAGCGCACGGCATTGAGGATAGTGCGCACCACCAGGTAAATCACAGACCCGATTGGCAAAAGATCGTCAGCCTGATAACGCACGGCGATTAAAGCGCCAGTAATCAGGCCGCCGCCTGCCAGCCACAGCAAAGTGTCTTGTGGGTTGTTGAACTGGTACAACCAGTTCAATCCAGCGCCAATGATGGCAAACACCGCCGCCCCAGCCAGAGCCATCAGCGCAAGATTTATAAATCGGAGAGCGGTGCCTGGCACTTTATCGTGTATGATCAGGCCAAGCCGGCTGGCAACGCCTCCGAGTGCAAACCCGCCGCCCAGGGCTGCCGCCAGGGGGGTAGCCATCCGGAATATTTCCCCAAATTGGGCTGTGAAGAATCCCAGGAACGAGAATTTACCCAGGGATGGCATGGAAGCCTGCCCGATCTCGAATAAAGCGTGCGCCAAAAGTAGTGTGGTCAGGATCGCCGATAACGCTGCCACGATGAAGGCGATTATCCTTGCCGCCTGGATGGCAATACTCGGTTTTTGGATTTCCTCAGCCGGCAAAGCCCACCGAGTGATTGCCCAAATGATTACCGGCGATACCACCAAACCCCCAGCAGTAAGAGCAGAACTGCTAATGAGGAGGTCGCGCAATTGTCCGACCCCGTTGTAGGCTAATAAACCTAATCCAATGCCAATTGGCCAGGCAAGGATGTTGAGTGCCACGCTGGCTACCGGGTTTTTGATATTGCTCATCAAGTTTCTGGCGGCAAAAAAACTGATCGGGATGGCGATCAGGGTTCCGAAGGTGGTCGCCAGCAGAGCCAGGAACACCGTTTCGACGATCTTTTCCCAGGTCGCCAGCGCTACAGATGAGATTTGCGGCAGGCCTACATTGGTGCGCGCTATCAAGCGGATCGTTTGCGCTTCCGCTACCGGTTGTCGCTTGGGAAGCTCAACACTGGCGACGAAACTGCCGCTCGCATCTACCTCAAAACTACCAATGGTGAGCACCGCGCCGCTTGGAGGGATAAAATTGATCGGTCCTTTTGATTGGGGCAAAAACTTGTGCCCCTCTACCTGGATCATTTCACCTGGTCCGGCGCAAGACGGGGTTAGTACAATATAAGGCTCACTGGTATCGGGTTCGTAAGGCTGGATGCCGCCCTCCGGGCACGGCAGGTAAATGGGCGCCTCGACCAACACCTCGGCTCGTTCATATTCCAGCAGGTTTGGCTTCGCCAGCGCCCGAACGATGCGGGTGAGCTGGGTCAGGCGTTGTTCGGAGCTGGTCTCTTTAAAATTTACTCTAGTCACCTGAAAGCCATAGGCAAATATGATAACGGTTATCGCAACCGCCGCGCCGATCAGGAGTGATCTAAACAATGATCTCCGCTTCTTCATATTACCTCTAGCCAACTCTCTCCGCTTCCTGACCATATATTTCTTTGAATTTGGCGTCATCGATTGCCGCGGGTGGGCCAGCGAACATCAACTTGCCTTCGTTGAGCGCGATGACACGGTCGGCATAGCGATGCACCAGATCGAGAAAATGCAGGCTGCAAAGGACGGTAACTCCATCTTCCTGGTTGATTTTTTCCAGGTACTGCATAATGGAGTGAGCCAGGACAGGATCTAAACTGGCGACCGGCTCGTCAGCCAGGATCATTTCAGGGTTCTGCACCATTGCCCGGGCTATTCCCACCCGTTGCTGTTGCCCCCCGCTCAGTTCATCCGCTCTTTTGTAAGCCTGGTTGGCGATGCTTACCCGCGCTAACTGTTTGAGCGCCGCTTCAATGTCGCTCTTCGGGAATCGGTTGATCAGGCTCATGGTGGGGTTTACATATCCCAATCTACCCGCCAAAACATTGGTGATCACCAGGGAGCGGGAGACCAGGTTGAAATGCTGGAAGACCATGCCTATCTTACGGCGGATCAGGCGCAGCTCGCTCTGATTTGCGTTGGTGATGTCGACTCCATTCCAGATAATCTGGCCACTGGTGGGTTCTACCAGGCGGTTTATGCATCTGAGTAAGGTGGATTTGCCCGAACCGCTCAGACCGATAACAGCCAGGAATTCTTTTTCCTCCACTTTAAAACTGACGTTATCCAATGCCAGGACGCCGCCCGGGTATACTTTCGTGAGGTTTCTGACTTCGAGCATGTATCTGTCTCTTCGCGTTGAATATTTGGCGGTAATTTTATAGAATATTCGCTTGACGTTCTACCGGGATACTTAACATTAGCCCCGGGCTCGATAAAACCCGGGGCTAAGTCATCTTACTCAAGGAACATCATTGACCAATGTTTTCCAGGGTGATGCCCTGAGCTTCCAACAGAATGCGGATGCCGTCAAAGTTCTCGTCGAAAATTGGGGCGGCATCGGTCCATTCGTAGAATTTCTCGCTGCAAAGCGTTTCCATGCACGCTTCACTCCTTACATAAGCAGTCACCGCGTCCATAATAGCGGCTTTGAGCTCTTCCGGAAAATCCGGCCCGAAGGACATGGTGTCGTTGGGAATTTCAGGCGTAAGCGCTAAAATCCTCACCTTTTGGATGACGTCCGGAAGCTCACCAACCAGCGTCTGGCGGGCGTCCAGCGGGCGGAAATCTCCACACCACAGTTGACCTTCTTTCTCTGTATTCGGACCGCATTGATCGATCAACTCAGCCGGGACGTCTGAGGCATCACCGATCTCCCATGCACCTTCCGGCAATTCGGGCGGGCTGAAGAAGGTCGTGCCGAAATCTACTTCCCCATTGTAGACAGCTTTCACAGTCTGGGGATGCCCTCCCGTTTCCACCTGCTCACTGGTGGCAATGCCCATATCGTTGAGCAAGGCGAGCGGGTACAGGTAGCCGGAAGTCGATGTCACCTCGCCGAAACCCCAGGATTTACCTTCCAAGTCTTCCAGGGTCTGGATATCGCTGTCGCGGGCGACGATAAACATTGACCAGTAGACGTTCCAGCCTCTGCGTACCGATGCCAGTCCCGGCTCGACGCCGCATAACTGGTTGGCGAGGGCGTACCCCATTGCAGGAATGAACCCGATCGTGTCTGTCGGCGAGGCGCACATCTCTTCAATGGTGGCCGCGTAGGAAGTGGGCACGCTGACCTCAAATACCAGTCCGGTGGCTTCGCTGAGCGCTTGCTCGATTAAATCGCCGGATTCGACCATGAAGTCCACGTCCACGGAGGGGACAAATAGCACCTTAATCGGGTGCTCGGCGCTGCCGATCGCTGGCGGCGCTTCGGTAGCCATCGGTTCGGTTGTAGGAACCGGGGTAGCCTGGGCGCACGCCGACAACACCAACGACGCAAGCACAGCAACAGCCATCAGACGTAGGACAAAGTTTTTATTCAACATGATTTTTTCTTCTCCTCGATGTTCATATTTTTATGACAAGGTGATTCTCATACAGTTTCAATTATATTTTACCCCTTCTCTCACCTCCTTCTTGATAACGATCGCTCGTTAATTTATTATACCCTCTCCGACGTAGTGTCAATCCTTCAGCAAACTAATTCCCAATAAATTGTTCATAAATATTGCCAGCAATTTCCAATCAGGTCGAGCGGAATCTTACCATCAATTCAATATCTTTTGAAATCGCTGTGCTGGAAGGTCTACGGCAAGCCAGCTTATATCGACTCGAAAAAGTGATGATAAACTATACGAGTTGTCAAGTCCAGTGCGAAACGTAACCAGGATATGGATAAGCGCTTAAGCTTGGAGCATCGGGAAAACATCTCATATTTCATTGGCCGGGGTATCACCCTCGTGCTGCTGCTCCTTTCAAGCTGTGCCCCGGCGCCCAGGCCAACTTTTCAACCGGCTGAGGCCACACCCACCCACGACCCGCCCAGGCGGACCCCAACCGTTTTTACCCCGCCTCCCACAGGAATTCCGACCCTCAGCGTAGAGCCGGACATCAACCTGGGCGTTGACCGCGAAGAGCTAGAAGTTGTGGAGATTCGCTTCTGGCACCCCTGGTCTGGGGAGACCGGCAGGACTGTCAGAGAGCTGGTTGACGAGTTCAACCGGTCCAACGAATGGGGTATCAAAGTGCTTGCGGATGATCAGGCTGGTTACGACGACCTGTTTGAAAATGTCGCCGCAGCGTTGGAGGCCGGAACGCAGCCGGACGTAGTCGCTGGTTATTACTATCAGGGGCTAGATTGGCACCGCGGCGGAGAGGGGCTTGTTGAGCTTACCCCTTATGTGGAGGACCCGCTTTGGGGCTTGACCCCGGAAGAGCGAGCCGATTTCTATCCGGGATTCTGGCAGCAGGAGCTCTGGGATGATGGTCGTTTTGGCATTCCTGCCCAACGGACAGCGCAAGTCTTGTATTACAACCTCTCTTGGGCAGAAGAGCTTGGGTTTACCCGCCTCCCCTCCACTTCAAGCCAGTTCCGGCGTCAGGCTTGCGCGGCTGCAAGCGCGCTCTTGAATGACGCCGATAGAGACAACGATGGCTCTGGTGGGTTGATCATTTCGACCGATTACAACGCCATCCTGAACTGGATTTTGGCCTTTGACGGCGAGGCAGTAAATGCCCGAGGCAGCCGTTACCAATTCAACACCCCCGAGGTTGAGGCTGCATTTACCTTTCTGCGCGTACTCTACGCTGAAGGCTGCGCCTGGCTGAGCGAGCAGGAGTTGCCCGAGCTGGATTTTGCCAGCCGCCGAGGACTGTTTTCCATCGGCAGCGCAGCCGGCATCCCTGCCCAGGAGGCGGCATTTGCCAACCTTGGCAGCCGGGATGATTGGACCGTCATTCCATTCCCTTCCGGGAGCAGCGAAGCTGCTATTGCCGCCTTTGGGCCCTCCTTCATGGTGTTTCAATCCAAACCAGACCGGCAGTTGGCCGCCTGGCTGCTGATCAAATGGCTGACCAGCCCCGCATCCCAGGCGCGTATCGCCCAGGCCAGCGCGCATTTTCCTGTCAGAGCCTCCAGCCTGGAGGTGATGGACCTGCTGCCGCGAACTTACCCACAATGGGGTGTGGCTGCCAGCTTCCTCTCCTCTGCCAGGCCCGAGCCGCCCTTTGCATCCTGGCGAATTGTCCGCTGGGCGGTCAGCGATGCGTCAACGCAGCTCTTCCGTTATTACTTTGAGGTCGATCAAGTGCCCCAATTGATAAAACTGCTGGACGAGACGGCCAATGATCTGCACGCCTCGTTCCCCTGATTCGCATACTGCCATCCAGGGGCTTTTCGTCTCTGTCGCGTTACAATTCAGCTTATCTGGGTCCTGTAAAGATGTCTGACCTGCCGACCGTGACGATCTACACAGATGGCGCCTGCGACCCGAACCCGGGACCAGGCGGCTGGGCCGCGCTCCTGCGCTACGGCACGCACGAAAAAATCCTGAGCGGCTCGGAACTCCAATCGACAAATAATCGCATGGAGCTTACCGCTGCCGTACAGGCCTTGCAGGCGCTCAAGCAAGCTTGCCGCATCGATTTTTACACCGACTCCGAATACCTGAAAAAAGGGATCACCGAATGGCTGCCGCGCTGGCGGGCTCGCCAGTGGCGGCGGAAAGGCGGCGCCCTCGCCAACGTTGATTTGTGGCGGCAGCTCGATGCTGCCGTCCAGCCTCACCAGATCGAATGGCATTGGGTGCGAGGCCACGCCGGGAATCGGGACAACCAGAGGGTGGATTACCTGGCCAGGCATGCAATCCATGCGGAACAATAATGAAAAGGTCATACACGGAGAAAATATGGCTGCATATGAATACATCCTGACCGAAAAACATGAGCGGGTTGGGCTGGTGCGCCTCAATCGCCCCAGGGCGCTGAACGCCCTGAACCACGATCTGCTCACCGAGCTGATGCAGGCTCTGGCTGAGTTCGACGCCGATTCGGCTGTTGGCGCAATGGTCATCACCGGGGACGAACGCGCCTTTGCTGCCGGTGCAGATATCAAGGAGATGGCTGAGGCTTCTGCCGTCCAGATGCTCAGCGTCGATCACATTGCCCCTTTCGACCGCATCCAGTCCTTCACCAAGCCGATCATCGCCGCCGTCTCTGGCTGGTGCCTGGGAGGGGGCAACGAGCTGGCCATGTCGTGCGACATGATTGTCGCTTCTGAGACGGCTCACTTCGGGCAGCCGGAGATTAACCTGGGGGTGATCCCGGGCGCCGGCGGCACGCAGCGCCTGACCAGAGCGGTGGGCAAGTCGCTCGCCATGGAGATGGTGCTGAACAACCGAACCCTCAGCGCAGACGAAGCGCTGCAGTTCGGGCTGGTCAACCGGGTGGTGCCGGTGGAGCGCTATCTCGAAGAAGCTCTGGGGCTGGCTGCAGAAATCGCTGGGCGCGCTCCTCTGGCGGTGCGCTTGGGCAAAGAAGCTGTCAACCGGGCTTTCGAATCGTTCCTCGCGGATGGACTGGCGGACGAGCGCCGCTCGTTTTACTTCTTGTTTTCAAGCGCTGACCAGAAAGAGGGCATGGCAGCCTTCCTGGAAAAGCGCCAACCCAACTGGAAAGGGGAGTAGCTTGCACGTCTGGGGTATCGAAGCAGTAGCTGAAGTTTAGCTGCCCTGAGGGGGGAAAATGGGGGTTGACCCAGCTTAGCTCGGTCTGAGGGGAGGGTAAGAACGAAGCAGTAGGCGATCATACGCCGGGCGGAATGGATCAGGCGGGGTAT
>DATEDC010000166.1:0-19580 GCA_035286585.1 Anaerolineales bacterium | reverse complement strand
GCTTTTATTCCTGGTGGCCGGTGATCTACCAAAATTATGTCATCTTTACCCGCGCCTCATTTGGATCCGGGCAAAACGGCGAAGAGAATGATTACCTCTTCTGTTCTGATCCGGTCCCCCCGGCTACCCGCCCTGCTGGTTGCGCGATCTCTAATTCCTGGGTGCCCGGTGAGTTGGGCTTCGTATCGGGGGATTGGGCCAGCAGCACAGCCACCATGGATGTCAATATCAATCCCCACGGCATCACCTTCGCCGATTATTTTGAGAGGTTTCCCCATTACCGCAATGCTATCTTTTTCGATCGTGTCAACGGTCAGGAAGTGGCTTTTGATATCGACAACGACGGCATTACCGATGCGGCTCCTGTAACCTGGGCGGGTGACGCTGGCACGCCCTCTCCACCCGTTGTTTCTGGATTTGACAATGTCCTCTATTTCCGGACGCTCACTCGTGGAGCTGGCGGTTTTGGCAGTAAGACCATCGCGGGTTGGAAAGTTGGCACTTCTATTATGAGCGTGCCTTACTCCAATATGACTGGACAAAGTGGCTTCTGGCCTGGAGACGAGCCCCTTGGCATGTCAGCCGCGGGGGATAAAATCTATTGGAATCTATGTTGCGACCGCTTTGTAGGTGCGGTAGATATCTCTCAGCCTAATGTTAATTTTCTCTCCAACATGGATGATGTTAACCGCCAGTGGCGCTATATCTCCAGTCCTGGCTTGCCTTTCTTCTCCTGGCCGGCCAACATTGGGATGCCCAATTTCTACTTCCAGGAAGCAGTCAAATTTTTCTGGGACCCAGTCCCAAATTCCAACCCCCCAGGGCTTCCGTCAGTATTCTGGAGCGAGAACGATAAAGTTGGCCCGGCGATCTACCTGGGGAAACTCTACGTCATACTGGGTAATGCCCTGGTGGCGTTTGCTCCTGGAGGGGCCGGGTCCGGTGCGCCTCTCCTGCCTTCAGCTCAAATTACCCCAGCACCCAGCAGCCCTTCGTCATTGACAGACCAGTTCTTGACCTCCCGTCTGGAACAGGAAGTTTCAGAAATCGTCGCAGCCGGACATCTTAAGCCCAGTTATATTACTTCTATTGGTTATCAGTCGCGGGCATTCGAAGACTCATTGACGGATTACTGGCATAACCCGGCAGATGTACAGCTTGTGCTCTTGCGAGCGCTTCCCCATCTCTCGACAAATTTGCAGAACCAGGTAAAAGCGTATCTGCAAACAGAGTTTGCCCTCTTTTCACCTGCCAGCTACTCTCACATCGGTTTTACCAGTGGCCTGCAGAGAGATCCCTATTCGTATCCTCCAGCAGAAACATTGTTTCGGACATTTACCATTCCCAACAAAGGGCCGGAGCAAGGTTCATCGTTTTCCGGGTGGAGCTTACCGCCCCACAGCGTGTACGCCCTGTGGAAATACGCCCAGGCAGGTCTGGCGGACGCCCAAACACTGTTGAACCAGTTAGGAACCAGACTCAAAGCTCCGATCACTGCGAATAGAAATTCGAGCGACGCCACAGTTTTAACCAACGCTTACCTGAAAGCCTTCCCCAACGTCCACAATGCCTATATCGCTGGCTACGTTGGATATATCGAACTGGCGAAAATGGCTGGTCAGACGCCAGCCCAGTATGCCGCCTACGCGGCTGAGCTTGAACGGCTAAAGACCCTGCGCTTGCAGAACTTGATGGCCTTCCCCAATCCCCAGGAGCCCTGGACGTGCGAGAACGAATGCTACTTCGAATCGCTGATCACCTACTATAACTTTGCCTACATGACTCCCGAGCTGGCTGATTACCTGGCTGCCAACGCCAGGTCGTCAAATCCCGATAAAGATATCCTCAGCATCCTGCAAAAATACCAGGACATCGCCCCGTATTGGATGGTCGCCCACAACGGCGAAACCCAGGGGGAATTCACGATCATGCCCTACCAACAAACCCACTCCCTCTTCCAGGCGCTCGCCATGGTCAAGAATGCGCCGCGCGAGGAGCTGGTGAAATATCTCGATACCCCGATTGTCCCGGTCGGCGATCTCTACTATATCGACAACCTGGTCGCGGCCCTTGAAGCTCCGTAAGGGGCGCTTCTGCGGCTGGTTGAAAAAATCCCCTCTTATCCGATTCTCAGAGAAAATCAAATGAAAGCTAAATCTATACTCCTGCTATCAGCATTGTTTTTATTGGTTACCCAGGGTTGCACGGCATCATTTGGGCCGGATCAGGTTGCTACGGGTGTAGCTGGTACTTTGACAGCGCTTCCCTCGCCCACCACACCTGCAACTCAACCTGCGGATTCACCCGATGCATCCAAACCCAAGACCATGTTGGAGCCCTCCCCGGCTCCGAGCCAGCTACAGCCCCTTGCCCCTGAGCCGATGGCCAATGCGCCCTACCCAGGCGCGCCGCTCTGCGCGGACTCTGGTGAGGCGCATGATAACAGCCTGTTTCACACCCTCTGGGATAGCGCCCGGGGCTGCCATTACGACCACGAGCACGGCCAGAATTCGTTTACACCCGAAGTGGCGGCGGCATTCCCCGGTTTCGACTTGCGGGCATTGATCGGCGGTGTGGGAGTCGGGCATACCAACCCCTCCTCGCCGATGGAAAACACGCACAAACATGGCGGCTTCAAGTGGGATGTCGTCCTCTCTCACACAACAGGTTGCGAGGGCGCGGAGGGTGCGACAATTGGCGTGGATGCGTTGGTCATCCAGTACCACAACTTCGGAAACTACGCTGTGGAATTCGAGACCCGCATCCATAGTGCTCTAGGAATGCTACGCCAGTGCCTTGCAGACAACCCAACTGACTACGGTTATGTCTTCGTCAACCAGCACCAGGACTATGGACAAAGGACCGCCCCCTATCAAGGTGTTGTTCTGCCATACCCAGACACACCCAGCCAGGCCTATGATTCCGGCTTGAAGCCTTATTTCTTTGTGGAATGTACTGGCGGAATCTCGCCTTGTGATAAATATCCAACCCTCGAGAATTTCCTTTCAAGCCGGGAGAATGCTGGTTCGACATGGGTTTCTGAGCCGAATAACCTGGGCGATTCTGGTTCACCACTGTTTGGCTTGCTTTTCCAAATCAGGGACACCTACCAGATCCTCGACTGGAACGACCAGACCTACCCGTTCACCTTTCTCTGGTTATGCTCGTCAGATGGTGGCCTCACGTACAATCCCGCTGGTTGTCGCTATAACAACAGTACTACGCAGGTAGCTCAGATAGCTGGCAGAATACCGGCTGAATGGGATAACCTGGCAAACTTCGATGACGATTCCCGTCTGGGCCGAATAACAGCAGAAGGGTATGTGACCCGGTTTGGCGAGCTGAACCTGTCCTGTACTGCGCCCGGCCCGGACTGCCATCCAATAAAAATGGTCCAGGCGTTCGTGGGGCACTATGGCACGTTTATTGTTAATGACAAGGTCGGCGCTACAAACCCTCCCCACTTGCCCGAACGAGACATCTATTTCTGCGGTGACCTGCTGTGCGCAGAAGGGGACCCCGGCGCGATGCCCTCCGGATGGATCGGGCAAAACAACTAGGTCTCTTAACGATTACGAGTCAGTGCCCTTCTCCCCTCGCTTGAACATAGCCCACGTATACCAGGAAAGCGCCATACGTTTTTATGAGCCGCATGCCGCCCAGGTTCACATTTACTACACCATGCGCGGTTTGCAGCGTGCAGGTCACCAGGTTACCCTCCTGGCCTTGCAGGGGAGACAGGTCCTCTGCACTCAAGACCTCCAGGTATTCAAAAGCGACGATCTTTCAGCTGGTCATTTTGGTCAACTGGGTTGGAGTGGGACCGTTTTTTTCAGGCGCTTCGAGAGCGGAGTCCGCCGCCTGCAGTCGGTATTTCATTTGCCCTATCTGGCTTTGTTCGATAGCTACCGCATGGCTGAAGCCGCCTCCATTAACCTGAAAGGCTTTAACCTGATCCACGAACGTTTGAACTTGCTTTCCCTTGGTGGAGCCTGGGCAAGCAGAAAGCTTGGAATTCCTTTTGTGCTTGAAGTCAATGCAGATTTACTTGAGCAGCGCAAGTTTAAAGGCATTCAAGAGAAAGGCCTGCGCCGGCTATTCGCCGCGTGGGCTACTCGAATGTGTTTTAGAACTGCGGCGAAGGTTATCTGCATATCCGTGCGCCTCAAAGAGCACTTGAAGGACAATTGGAATATTGAGGCGAGCAAGTTAGCCGTCTTGCCATGCGCTGCGGATGTGGAAGCCTTCAGACCGGGCTATAATTCCGGGCTTGTCAGGCAAGGCTTGGGTTTGACCAATGAGCCAGTTGTGATCTGGGTGGGAGGATTCTATCCCTGGCATGATCTCAGTTTGTTGCTGGAGAGCTTTGCCCAAGTCCTGCAAAAGCGTCCCGATGCCAGGTTAGTCCTGGTGGGTGATGGCCAAACCCGGCCATCGGTTGCGCATATGGTCATGAATAACGGGCTCCGCCACGCCGTGATCATGACAGGGGCCATTGCCCATACTAACGTGCCAGAATTGTTGTCAATTGCCGATGTGGCGGTCGTACCATCTGCACCTGCCACAGCCAGCCTGGGCGGCACCGGAACCCCACTCAAGCTATTCGAATATATGGCCGCGGGTAAGGCGATCTTAGCCACGGCGCTTAACGAAGCGGCAGAAGTAATCCAGGACGGCCATAATGGTTTATTGGTAGAGGGAGGAGACGTCAATGGCTTTACCGAGGCTATGCTGACATTGTTAAACGACCCGGTGGAACGAGGCCGCCTGGGCCAAAACGCCCGGCAGCAAGCTGTGAAGCAACACTCCTGGGAGCAGTACACTAGGAAACTCGAAGAGATATACCTGGATGTACTCAGATGAACCTACGAAGAATCGGCATTGCCCTTTCCTGTGTATCAATTCTGTCAGTGTTTTGGATAACAATAACGCAGGCACAGGTCCAGGGCGGCGGATGGTCCGACCCCTATCGCCTCTCCAGTCCTGCCGGAAAGGCCAGCGAGGCCTACCTGGTGGCCGACCAATATGGGTACGTGCATTCCTTCTGGACAGAGACTCTTTTCGAAAACCAGCGCGAGATCATCCGATATGCTCGCTTTGATGGCGTTACGTGGTCAGCGCCAAATGATATTTATGTGACACTCGTTGGGATCACGAATGTGTCGCCCGTTGTCGATCAATATGGAACATTACATATTGCCTGGGCGGAGGGCTTCAACGGTCCTGCATATTACACTCGAGCGCCAGCAAATAACGCCATATCTGCACGAAACTGGGCGAAACCGGTCAAAATTGATATTCCCGCCAGGACTCTCCACTTGCGGATCGATTCCAAGGGGGTATATCACATACTCTACGTCTCTCAAATGGGTGAACCAGGTATATATTATCTGCGCTCTGAAGATCAAGGGACGACCTGGTCGGAGCCGGTCTGGTTAGACCCGGATATTTTGCCCAATCATACTCCCGAAAGTCTAAATTTTGAGATCGACGAGAATGGTGGTCTGCATGCGCTTTGGTATTATGGCGCGCTCGATCAGTCCAGGCCTGATTGGGTTCGTTACATTCATTCTTTAGACGGAGGGATTACCTGGTCAGCGCCTTTTTTGATTGATCAGGTTGTCGAGGAGAGCAATCATTACCTGACGACCGCTGGCCCCAAGATGGTTGTCCAGGGCCAAACCGTGCACGTGATCTGGGCGGCCGGCCAACTGCCATATCGCTATCACCGCTTTTCAACCGATGCCGGCCAGACCTGGAGTGCGCCCAGGCAGATCTTTGGAGAGTTACATGGGCAGGCTGGTGACGGCCTGGCGATCGACGGGGCTGGTCGGGTGCATTTCTTTGCCCAGATTCGCTACCCGATGGGGATCTATCATGCCTATTGGGATGGTATTCAATGGACAGCGCCCTCGCTGGTCTACCTTATCGCTCAGGAAGACTCAGAGGAGGGAATTGGCGATCGCATTCACGCTCACACTACTTACCCAGTCGTTCAAGCTGGCAACCAACTGGTCCTCACCTTCACCGATGGTCCGGCTGACCCAAACCGGCGGCTGTTCGCCATGCACCGCGTCCTGGGCGACGTATCGCCGCTCGAACCGGTGCCGACGCCAACTGGAACGCCGGCCCTGGAGCCCAGTCCAACCCCTGTGCAGCCGACGCCGATGCAGACACTTACCCCAACAGCGCACTTATTTGATTCAGCAGCGGCCGGACCATTAGGGCAAGCACCCAGGCCCGATCTCGCCATCTGGATAACAGTAGTTCTAAATTTATTGTTATTCGCAGGTTTTGTCACCCTCCGATTGTTCACTAAGATCAAGTTGCGGGGCGGGTTTCGACCATAAGCATTCAGGTACTCAAAATCCTCCAACACAACGACGAGCCTGTAGCCTTTCGCCAGCTTATTTAGCGTCATTGCGCGATGTTAACCTGACCCTTCTATATTCTTCCCTTCGATCAGATGAATAAGCCCAATGTAATCCTCCTGACGATAGACACATTGCGCGCCGACAGGCTTGGTTGTTATGGATATAACTCTACTCTTACCCCCAACGTAGATGGGCTTGCCGCATCAGGCATCCGATTTGAGCAGGCCATTACTGGCGGCTCCTGGACCCAGGCTGCTTTTCCCGTACTGATGACCTCAAGCTACGCGGCTATGTACGGTGGCTGTCTTGGACGCCTCGCGCCTGAGCGCCCGTCGCCCATTGAGACCCTGGCTAAGCATGGCTACTCCACGGGTGGTTTTTCAACCAACCTCCATCTCAGTCGCGCCACCGGTTACGACCGCGGTTTCCATCACTATCGCGAACTGGTGCCAGCCGAGTCTGACCCTCTATTGCGGCGAATCAAAGGAGGGCAGCGCCTGTTACGTAATGCGCTGATACATTCTTTTTTACATCCAATTGGTATTCGCATGCGACCAGCGCGCCTTTACACTTCGGCTGCTGAGGTAACAGACAGCATCTGTAGCTGGTTAGAGCAGGTTGAGACTCCCTTCTTCGCCTGGGCTCATTACATGGATTTGCACTGGCCTTATCATCTGGAGGAAGCGTTGAATCAGCCCGGCGAGATCGCCCAGGCTTGGCAGGACCTGGCGATCATGTACGGACGGTCAAACTTTGATAGAGATAAATCTATCACTACTGCCCAACGAAGCCATTTTATTAGATTATATGAAAAATCCCTTCAGTATCTGGATGCCCAAATTGGCCGGTTGCTGAACCATCTAGAACGGTTAGGTTACAGCGCCAATACGTTGGTGATCGTAGTATCCGATCACGGGGAGGAGTTTCTCGACCACGGTCGCTGGGGTCACTGGGAGAGCAACTTGTTCGATGAAATTATCAAGGTGCCGCTCATTATTCGGATGCCGGACCGGTCGGGTGGTCAGATCATCCGGCAGCAAGTTCGGTTATTAGATCTCATGCCAACTATCCTGGACATTTGTGGCTGTCCTATACCAGCCGACCTTATGGGTGCCAGCTTGGTGCCTCATTGGGTGCAGAGTGGAACGGAGTACGATGGAGGTTTAGCAATTAGCGAGATGCGACGCGATCCCTGGCATCGTATCGCCGTGCGAACTGAGGTATTCAAGTACATATGGGATAGTAAGAAACCCGATCGGCCTGACCTTTATGATTTATGCACTGACCCTGGTGAAAAACAAAATGTGAGCGAGCGCTTTCCACAGGAAGTCAGTCGATTTCAATCCGTCGTAGACGCGCACCTGCAACGTGTGGCAGCAACAGAACCGGAGATGGCAGCCCCGATACTTGAGATTGATGAGGAAGTTGCCAGGCGCTTGCGTGATTTGGGCTATTTAGACTAGCCGTTATCATCCTTTCTTCATGAGCCAAAGCATTCCGTTCCGCCAGACTGCTCTGATAGTGTTTTTTTTCGCACTGCTCCAGTTTGCCTTCCAGGTGAGCCTGCTTGCCAGGGGGGTTGAGTACGCCGCAACCTCACTGGTTATCGATGATACCTATTATTACTTGCAGACTGCCTGGAACACCAGGCAATTAGGCTTTGTCACTTTTGACGGTCTCCATCCGACAAATGGCGTTCAACTGGGTTGGTTTGTCATCATCCTTTCGATTGCAATGTTGGTAAAAACGAAGGCTGCTCTCTTATTTGCAGCTTTGGCGGTCACATTTCTGCTGAATGGTCTATGTTATTTGTTTATCCTGAAGATAGGTGAAATTCTGAAACGACCGTCCCTGGCTTTAATTATGGCCAGCGTATGGGCGCTTCAAAGCCTTCCATTCAGAATATATTCAATGGGGATGGAAAATTCATTACACGCCTTGGTGTTTTGGTGTGTTATCTGGCAGAGCATTGTGTTCCTCATTCGTGTGCAGAACAGGGAAAAACCCAATTTCTGGGGTTTGACTGTTGTTCTCATTCTTAACGTATGGACACGACTGGATTCAGCCATTATCTCGGCCATATTGTATTTCTTCTGTATTCTGATGCTGGCATATTCCTATCGACACAACATAATATTATTTTTCCAAAGACATATCAAAGCCGTGGTCGGCTCGAGCCTTCTGGCGAGTTTCGGGCTGATCACCCAATTAACCGCCTTCTGGCTGATGGGAGGTTCTTTTCTGCCGGTTTCAGCCTTAGTCAAAACGAGCGGCGCAAGCCGGGGGTTGGGAGTCGAAGCGATAGAGAAGTTTGTAGAAGTATACATATTGGGCATGCCTCTAATTCTTCAAGACCGCTTTCCTGACCCGGTTTTGGTTGTGCTGGGGATCTTCGCAATCTTGCTCGTAATTGGCGCAAAAACAACCCTAACTGACCGCCTGGATGAACTAAGCGCTTTCCTAAGCCTGTGGTTCTATCTTTTGGTCGGTGAGCTCCTCTATCACCTTTACATTGCCGTATCTGGAGTGGAGTATGCGCCATATTTTGCCTGGTATCGCTCACCTTCGTTTATATTCTGGGTTATTACGCCATCTCTGGTCGCCCTCTTTACTATCGAGCAAATCAAGCTGGTTAAATACCCCATTAATCTCTATAAATGGGCGCCTGTTGGTATTAGTCTGGTCATCTTTACCGTCGCCATTTACATGTTCGTGCGGAGCGTAGACTTTACCTCTAAGCTGTATGTGGCAAGATATGACGCAGCTCTGTGGATTGCGGAGAATACCCTGCCGGATACCATATTTGCTGCCTGGAACGCTGGTCAACTAGGTTATTTCTCCAATAGAACTTTCATCAATCTGGACGGCGTGATCAACAATGTTGATTACTTCGAGCGAGTCTTACGTGGCCCGATTCCGATAATAGATTATCTCTCTGAAAACAACGTCGACTATATCGTTGATTATGATACCTATAGCTCGATACCAGATTTTCCAACGATACACATATTTCCTATCAATGATGGATCGGGTAGGTCGATTCAAATCTGGCAAGTATCCCCACTGGTTACTTCAGTTCCATGATCTGGGGTTAGAGACTTTATGCGCATCCTTTTCCTCTCTAACTTCTTTCCCCCAGCGCGTTCAGGCGGCTATACCCAGTGGTGCTATGAGGTGAGCGAAGGTCTGGCTGAGCGGGGCCATACGATTGGTGTTTTGACCAGCTGCTATGAACTGGCGAAAAAGCCGGCTGGAGAGCAGAACATCTATCGCCTGCTCCATCTCGAAGGAGATCTCGTTTACTACCAGCCGATACATTTTTTTACTAAATGGAAAAAACAGCACCGGAAAAACCTGGTGGTACTTGAACAAACTGTTAAGAATTTCGCCCCGGATCTGCTCTTTGTCTGGGGTATGTGGGCGCTTTCAAAAGCACTGCCAGCCCTGGCTGAGCAGCTACTGCCCGGTCGCGTAGTTTACTACCTGTCTGATTATTGGCTCTCGGCTGAAGATATGCACACGGCGTACTGGCAATCACAGGCCCGACGCTGGCCGATGAGAGCGCCAAAACGAGTCTTGAGTAAGGTTGCGATGCCAATGCTCGCCAAAGCGGGTCAGCCTGACTTAAAACTAGAGCGTGTAATTTGTGTTAGCGCCAGGCTTCGCGATCTTCTCGTTGAGGCAGGATTGCCTGTTCAGCATGCCCGAGTCATCTACGGCGGTACAGATGTAGTACGTTTCCTCAGCGACAGCAACCGAGACGGCCTATCTGCACACTTAAAATTGCTCTACGCTGGTCAGTTGGTTCAGCATAAGGGCGTTCACACGGCAATCGAGGCAATGGCGAGGCTGGTGAACAGACAAGGGATAGACCATATCAACTTAACCCTTGTTGGCTCAGGCCATCCCGATTATGAGGCATACCTGCGCGACCTGGTTGAAAGAGAGCGTTTACATGAGTATGTCACATTCCATAAGCCGGTTTCAAAAGAAGAAATGCCTGCCATCTTACAGCAATTTGATGTGCTTCTTTTTCCCTCCATCTACGAGGAACCTCTTGCTCGTATAACCCAAGAAGCCATGGCTTCGGGTTTGGTCGTAGTTGGAACCACCACCGGCGGCACTGAAGAAATATTGGTGGATGGGGAAACCGGACTTGCGTTTGCGCCGGGAGATGCTGGCGGTTTGGCCAATCAAATTGCCCGGCTCATCGCCGATCCTGAGTTGCGTTGTCGTTTGGCGCAAGCAGGTCGCCAGACTGTTCTGGAGAATTTCACTTTAGAAAGAATGGTAAATGAAATCGAAGCTTATCTGATGCATTGTCTGGCTTTGACTGACTGTTAGTTGTACTCGATTTAGTATTGCCTTGCATCCATCCCGGCAAATCCTCCAACCTCACCAGATGCTATCTCCCCATACTTTTCTCCGCCGATAGCGCCTCATCCTGTGGATCTTTACCGGCGTTCAATATTTGCGATTATTAGTAGATAAGGCTGGGATACAAATTTGTGGACTAATCCTCTCATCACAATTTCTGTAATCTTATTATTCGTTCTACTGTTTCCGCTGTGTTATTTATTGCTCCTGGCGATAGGCGCAATCCGCTCAGCGTCCATGCCAAAAACATGCCATCGCACCCCATCTTCACGATTCATAATCGTAATCCCAGCCCATAATGAAGCCGAGGTAATCAGTAGCACAATAAATCGCTTGAGGGCTTTACATTATCCGAGCCATCTTTTTTCAATCCACATCATCGCCGACCATTGCTCGGATAAAACCGCGGAATTTGCCAGGATTGCCGGCGCTGTAGTTCACGAGCGAAACAAGGGCCCCAGATCCGGTAAAGGGGCCGCGCTTTCCTGGTATTTCCAGAGAGCTTTGGAAAAAGAGCCGTGTGATGTCGTGGTGGTCTTCGATGCTGATACCCGCGTTGATCCTGAATTTCTATGCGTCATGGACGAACGGTTGGCGCAAGGCTACCAGGTTATACAAGGACAACACATCATTAGCAATCCCGATCAAGGTTGGTTTCCAGCCCTAACATGGGCGATGTTCCTGATCGATAACCGGTTTCAGAACCTTGGTCGTTCCAATCTTGGTTTGTCAGCGAAAAACATGGGTGACTCGATATGCTTCCATGTGGATGTCTTGCGTCAATTGGGCTGGGGCGAAGGTCTGACTGAAGATTATCATTTACGACAAAAACTCCTCCTAACAGGCCTCCGAATCGTTTATGAGCCAGCAGCGATCGGATATGGTGAAGCGCCTCTCACCTGGGCTCGGGCGCGGGCTCAGCGAGCCCGATGGTTACGCGGCACTCACGACGCAAGCCAACAATTAGCAAAACCCCTCATCATGGAAGGGATTAAAAGGCGCAATCTGGTCATGCTGGACGGGGCCATTCAAGCCATTTTTCCCTCCTATTCGACATTGAGCTTACTGAGTTTGATCGTATTAGTGATCCACATTCTGATTAATTATTTCGTAAACCCAATCTTTCTCTGGCCGCTAATTAGCGCCTGGGCTGCAGTGGTAGGAATGTTGTCGATCTACCCACTTGTTGGATTGGCGTTAGAGCGCGCGCCAATTAAAGCTTATCTCGCCATCTTCTTGGGGCCTTATTTCATCTTTTGGCGCACGTGGTTAGCCTTCATCTCGCGCTATGGGGGCAAACAAGTCACATGGATTCGCACCGAACATGGCGAATTAAAGTAAAATATAATGATTGCACATCGACCGATAATAATATCAGCAGCGCTTATAATTTATAATTAGGAGGGAAACCCATGGAATTGAGCAGATATATCTATCCAATAAAGAAATGGTGGTGGCTGGTGGCGGCTTCAACCCTGGTGGCGGCAACTTTCAGCTACTTGACGATTCTACGCCAGCCGACGGTTTACCAGTCGCGCACTACTCTCATGATAGGCACTACCATCAACGATCCCAATCCCTCCAATAACGAATTCCTCTTAAGCCAACAACTGGCTGCGGCTTACGCGGATATTGCCAATCGGGATATGGTCCGCATCGCAACTATGAATGCCTTGAATATTAATCGACTGCCGGAGTACCTCGCCCGGGCTTTACCAAACACCCAATTGATTGAGATCGCTGTCACCGACACTGATCCGGAACGCTCTCAGTTAGTTGCCAACGAATTGGCCAGCCAGTTGTTACTTTTGAGTCCAACCAGCGGTCAGCCTGAGGATCAAGGACGCCAGGAGTTTATTAACGAGCAGTTGAACAACCTCGAAGCACAGATCAAAGAAACCGAGGATGAAATCGAAAAACTTCAGGGTGAATTGGGGAATATGATCAGCGCTCAGCAGATCGATGACGCCCAAAATCAGATTTCCGCCTTACAGCTCAAGCTTAATGCTATGCGGAATAATTACGGCCTCTTGCTCTCCAACACGCAACAAGGGGCCATCAATACGTTGACCATTATTGAACCTGCTTCACTAACCGTCAGACCCATTGGACCCAATAAAATATGGACAGTGCTGCTGGCGGCGGTCTTTGGATTTATCTTGGCGGCATGCGAAGCTTATCTACTCGAATATCTGAATGACACACTGAAATCTGCCGACGACGTAGCGCGTTTGTTTTCAGCCCCTATTGTCGGTCGTATTTTCGAGTACGCTGATGGAAGCAATGAAAACCACCTATATGATGCAGCCAACTTAAACCACCCCTTAACTGAAGCGTACCGCACCCTGAGGACAAATATTGAATTTGCTGAAATGGAACGACCCCTAAAAACTATCCTCGTCACCAGCGCAGATATCGGGGATGGAAAAACCTCAGTTGCTGCTAACCTGGCCTTGTCCGTCGCTCAAAGAGATAAAAAAGTGATCTTGATTGATGCCGACTTACGTAGACCCAACATCCATAAATATTTCAACCTGACCAATGAACAGGGTTTGGTTGATCTGTTCTTAGGCCGCGCGCCCATCGGCGATACTATTAGATTGAATAAGGGAAAGAATGTAGCTGTGCTTACCGCCGGTAACACGCCTTCCAACCCTACCGAGCTGCTAAGCTCGAAGAAAATGGAGAAACTCCTATCCAAATTGAAAGATGTCGCCGACGTTATTGTAATTGACGGGCCACCTTTCATCGTTGCTGACGCCATGATCCTTGCATCCAAGGTGGACGGGATTCTGATGGTGGTCAGACCGGGGCATACGCGCCAATCTCTGGCCCGAATTGCCATAGACCAAATCAAGGTTGCCGGAGCCAAACTGGTAGGCGTGGTTCTTAATCGCATCCCTCGCCGTGACGCAGATTATTACGCTGGCAAGAGCTATCTTTATACGTACTATCAAAACAACTACGGGGTCGAGCGCGAGGATAGAATAAAGATAGATCTAAAGAAGTTCAGGGAAACCCTCTCGCCTTTTACGTATAAAATTGCTGGCTCCTTCAAGCATCTTTTCAAAGCTGTGTTCAAACTTAGCCCCAAGTGATCCCTGGTTGATAGACCAATCTCCCTGAAAATGGAGCGCCATTAGACCTAGAATGCCTAGGTCAATGCCGCCCAGGCGCACCGCATAGCCAGCCCGTCGGCAAACTGGCAAATGCGACTCTTAAGAGAAAGTCCCCTGTTTCGAGTGCAGGGGACTTTTGCGTTTATATGCCGATTGCTCCTTCACTTTAAAGTTCACCGAAACTGACGCATCTACGGTTAATTCCCTTGCCCATCGGCAAACCTGTCTTCGCATTTCATCACAGAATTCAAGCTACAGACTAACCAGCGCTGTTAACCCGCACCGCGGCAAGCATTTTGGCTTATACCTCGTTATTCACCGCCATAGCCATAAAGATCATCCCCAACCAGTAATTGGTGACCTGTACCTCGCCAAAGACGCGTTTCAATTCATCCAGGGTCCGGTGAGTCATATCAACGGCGCAGATGTGCGGCAGCGGTTGGAGCCAGCGCGGCAGGGATCGAAAATGTAAGCTCATCTCCAGGGCTGCGAACCGCCCGCCTGGAACCAGCACCCGCCTGACCTCAGCGATCGCCCGCGCATACTCGGGAATGATGTTCAAGGCGAAGGTGCAGATGGCTTTGTCGAAGGATTCATCCGGGAATGGCAGTTGCGCAGCGTCCGCTTCGCGCACCTCGACGTTTTTCCAGCCCCGCGAGGCGATCATCCTGCGGGTAACTTCCAGCATAGCCGGGGTCAGATCGACGCCTACGATTGAGCCGCGTTCACCGACTAACTCGACCAGGTGGGAGAAGTTCAAGCCCGTGCCGCATGCCAGGTCGAGCACCCGGTCACCGGGTTGGACACCAAGCGCCAGCCGCGCCGCCCGGCGCCCGGGCAAGGTCCAGGCGTGGGTGGCGTTATAAGCCGGAGCCCAGGAAGTATATGTGTGGCGTACCTGTTCCAGTTTCATTTTTCGCTCCTCTCTGTGAAATGTTCTCTGTCAGGGGCCTTGCTTCCAACGACCTGCGAATATTTGCCAGGGCAAGCTGGCAGCCAAGTTTTACCAGCCAGCACGGGATCAGCCGCCCCCACAAACCAGGTATGTGGTAGCGCAGAACAAAGGTATGCTGCGTCCCGCCACCCTCTGGCCTGAAAGTCGCCGCGGCTTCCATCTCCCCGCCCGAAAGAGCACGGTACGCCAGCCGTTTCGCTGCAAGCCACTCGGTGAGCACCTCTTTCATGGGTCGCTTGACTATCATAGGCTTCTTGATGACCTCGATCAACCCTGGAACTCCACATCCGCGAGCATGCCGGGCTTGAGCGCCAAGCCTGGATTATCCAATTGAATTACGACGGCATATACCATCCTTGTCCGGTCTTCTTTGGTCTGCACGTTGGTAGGGGTGAACTCAGCTTCTTCAGCCAGGCGCAGCACTTTTCCGGTGAAGATTCGCTCCGGGTAAGCATCCACGCGCACCAGGACCTCCTGACCGGGCGCCACCTGTCCAAAGCGCTCCTCGGGCAGGTAGGCGGTCAGCTCCAGGCGCTCCAATTGCCCGATCTCGAGAAGCGTCCCCCCGGGCAAAGCCACCTCCCCAGGTTCGACGCCTCTTGCCAACACCACCCCATCCCAGGGTGAGGTAAGGGTGAATTTCTTCAGCTCAATCCCCAGCATATCCAGTTGCGCCTGGGCGGCGTCTACCTGAGCCTGAGCTAATTGAAGCTCTTCAGGGCGGGCGCCGTTCTTGAGGCTCGCCAGGTTGGCGGCGGCCAGATCGCGCAGCGCCCGGGCGGCATCCACCTGGGCTAACAAAGTTTCCACGGAAAGCGACAGGTTGCCTCCAATTGCGGCGGCTCCCAGGCCCTGCCGGGCACGCTGCACCTCCCCCCAGGCAGCGTCCAGGAGCGGGCCGGGAATGCCGGAGGACAGGGCTTGATAGGCCGTTTCGGCCTTATCCACCATCTCCCGGGCGTCTTGCAGGGTCTTCTGGGCGGCGTCCAGGGCCTCCGGGGTGGAACGCTCGTCCCTTTCCAGGGATTCCAAACGCGCCTGAGCCTGAGCCAGGTTGGACATAGAAACTTCCCAGCTCAGGCGTCCCAGTTCGATCTGGCGAACGTAAGGTTGCGCCTCGCCCTGCACAGCCTGGTAGGCCAGACGTGCCAGCTCGAGGGCAGACTGGGCATCGGTGTGGGCGGCTTTGGCCGCCTCGAGGCTGTAAGCCGGGTTACGGCTGTCCTGCGCCAGATCAACGTGGCGGCTGCTCCAGGCGCTCAGGTTGCTCTCCGCGGTAGTCAAGGCGGCGCGGACCGCCTCAACCTGGTCGCTGGTCAGAGCCACTTGCAAAGCAGCGTACTGGGACCGGGCGCGCGCCAGGTTAGCCCGGATGGCAGCGATCTCCTCCGGGCGCGTCCCCGCGGTCAGCGCATCCAGTTGGGCTTGGGCTGCTTGAAGATTGGCCTCCGCCTGGGCGAGTTGCGCCTCAGCCGCCTGTACCTGCTCGGCGCTCGCCCCGGCTTTCATCAAGGCCAGGTTTGCCTGGGTGGCGCGCAGCTCGGCCTGCATGCGCTCGCCCAGCGCCGAAAGCGCGGCATCGTCCAGTTTCACCAGGGGCTGCCCGGCCTTGACGCGCTCTCCCTCCTCGACCAGCACCTCCAAGACGGTCCCGCCGAGCTCCGCCGCCAGACGTGCCTTGCGGGCTTCGATAACCCCGGTGGCCTCAAAGGTCTCGCCGTCCGTAGCAGCTCGCGCCTGGGACCCCCACCACCAGCTTCCTGCGGCAAGCAGGATGACAACGATCAGGGCAGTCAGCAAGATAGACTTCATTTTCGTGTTCATGGTTACCTCCATAAGAAAGAATGCATCATTTCAGGTTCTCGACCTCTCGGCGTCCGTCCGCGCTCGCCCGCGTCGCATGAAAATAGCCTGAGCAGTCACCATTGCTTTGCCCTTCGACTTAAGCCAGGCTGTGGCGGAAACGCTTCAGGGCGATGGCCAGGATGGTTGCCGTGAAAACCGCCAAGGCAAGCACGTGCGGCCAAACCAGCGGAATACCTGCGCCTTTTAGAAAGATGCTGAGCGCCAGCGATAGGTAATGAGTCATCGGGCTGGCGTAGGCAAGCCACTGCAGCCACACCGGCATGGCTGAGACCGGGGTGATCGTGCCGGAAAGGAACATCACCGGAAAGAGCACGAAGAATGCCAGCATCAACGCTTGCATCAAGTTGAGGGCATAGGTGGCGATCCAGATGCCGATACCGGCGCTGGCCAGGAAAGCCAGGGTGGAGAGGGCTACGAAGAGCGCCAGTGTGGCGACCGGGTTACCGTGCGGAGCTACGCCGAAAACCAGGAATGAGAGCAGCACGCCAATCAGCAGCCCCACAATCTCCAGCAGCACCAACGGCGCAATCTTGGCAAAGATCAGCTCCGCCGGGCGGATGGGCGTTACCATCAGTTGTTCCAAAGTGCCGCTTTCTTTCTCCCGTACGATGCCAGCCGCGGCGAGCAGCACGCCAACCATCACCACCGCCAGCGAGACCATGCTGACCGCGTTGAAGTGGATATAGCGCATTTCCGGCAAGTACCAGGCGCGCACCTGGTTGATTACGGAGGGCAGACTACCCTCCCTCGCTTGAATGACAGGCGGACCGGCGGACATGCGGGCCACTTCAATCGCGGATGAATAGCGGCGCACGATTCGCTCCACGTAGCCGAGCGAGAGCAGCGCAGCGTTGGACTGCGTGCCGTCTGCCAGCACCTGGATGCTGGCTGGGCGACCACCGCTCAGGTCGCTCCCTAACCCAGGTGGGATGACCAGGCCAAGAGCCGCCTGGCCCGAGTCGATCAGAGCTTCGAGTTCGCTCTCGTCAACCGGGTAGAAGTCCAGGGCAAACGACTCGGCCTGGCGGAAGCGCGCGATCAAGGTCCGGCTGGCGGGCGAGTTGTCACGGTCGAGCACCGCCGTAGGGATGTGCTTGACGTCCATGGTCAGCGCCCAGCCGCACAGCAGGATCTCGGCGAAGGTGTAGATCACCAGCAAGACGATGGGGATGTCGCGCAAGGTCTGGGTAAATTCCTTGCGGACGAGGGAAGCAAGGCGGGCGCTCACGGTTAGCCGATCCTTTTTTTGAAGCGCAGGGCAGAAATCAACACCAAGCCGGCGGCGTAGGCGGCCAGGTAACCCATCGCCGGAAGGGACGCCCCCAGCCCCTGACCCTTGAGAACGATGCCTCGCGCAAGGTCAATAAAGGTGCGCGCTGGGAACGCACTGGCATAGGTCTGCATCGGGGCGGGCATGGTGTGCACCGGGAAGATAAATCCGCTGAACAGCATCGATGGCATGATGGTCAGCACGGTGGCGAACAGCATGGCGGCTACCTGGCTGCGCGTCAGGGTAGAAACGAACAACCCGATGCCTACCGTGCACAGCACGTACAACGCTGAAGCGACCAGAAACAAGATCAGGCTGCCGCGAAAAGGCACGCCGAACCAGAAGGCGCCGCCAGCCAGCACGATGACCATCTCGACAAATGCGATCACCCCGTAGGGGATCAACTTGCCCAGGATCAATTCCACCGGGCGGATGGGGGAGACGAACACCTGCTGGATCGAGCCGCGCTCCTTCTCGCGCACGATAGCCAGCGCCGAGAGCAGCGGCGGGAAGGCCATCAGGATCACCCCGAACAGCCCCGGGACGATGGAATTGACGCTCTTTAATCCCGGGTTGTAGAGGACGCGTGAGTCCACAGAAAGGGCAATCATCTGATCGATGGATTGGCCCGTGTGGCGTTCGACGTAATCCTCCGCGTAGACACCGTTGTAAGCCGCGTTGATGGCTTCGACGTAAGACTGGGCCACCTGAGCGAAGGGCGTGTACGAGCCGTCAAGGATAGTCTGTACCTGGATCGCCTCCCCGTCGCTCAGCGAGCGTGCAAAGCCAGGTGGGATGACCAGGGCTACATCGGCTGCATCTCGGTCGAGCAGGTCGCCGAGGGTTTGGTAATCCTGGGCGAAACCGACCGATCGAAAGTATCCGGAGTTGACGAAGGCGCGCGCGTAATCCCGGCTGGCGGGGGATCGGTCGAAGTCCAGGACAACCAGCTCAATATCCCGCACATCGGTGTTGACCCCGTAGGCGAACAGGAAAAGCATGACCAGCGGCAGCACCAGGGCGACGCCCAGCGTATACGGGTCGCGCAGAATCTCGCGGGTCTCTTTGCGCAGGACGGAGACAAGGCGTGACTTCAAGGCTTTCATTGAACACCACCTCCCATCGCCTCGCTCAGGCGACTCTCTTCCATCTCGATGAAAGCAACGAAAAGGTCCTCGAGCGAGAGAGGGATGGGGTGGACGCGCCGCAAAGCATGACCCTCTGCCTTGAAGGTTGCCCGGATCGCAGGGGCGATTCTGGACGCGTCCACAACCAGCACGTGGACGCGGTCGCCATACAGGCCGGCGCTGAGCACCCCATCCATGTCTTGCAGGATGCGCAGTGCCCGCATGGGGTGAGGGCAGGCGATCTCAAGCATCTCTCCAGCGCGCATGTTAGCCTGCAGGCTAGCTGGGCTGCCCAGGGCGATGAGCCGCCCGTTGTAGATCAGGCCGAGGCGGTCGCAGTGCTCGGCTTCATCCATGTAGTGAGTGGTGACGAAAACAGTGACCCCGCTCTCCGACAGGTTGTAAATCAGGTCCCAAAAGGCGCGCCGGGAGATCGGGTCCACTCCAGATGTCGGTTCGTCCAGAAACAGGACGCGCGGCTCGTGTAGCACG
>DATEDC010000165.1:0-7934 GCA_035286585.1 Anaerolineales bacterium | reverse complement strand
TCGCTGCCCATGAAGAGCAGGTGTGAGGTAGTATAAAGCTAGCTGAGGAGATCTGCGCATGCGTGTGAGCGTCAAACTGTTCGCCATGCTGAGCCGCTACGCCCAGGGCGTAGCGGCAGGGGCGCCCTTTGAGGTGCAGGTCCCGGAAGGGGCCACGCTGCACGACCTGCTCCAGCAACTGAACATCCCGCCAGACGAAACCAAGATCGTTTTCGTCAATGGCATTATCCAGGAACTGGATTATCGATTGAACCCGGAAGACAATGTGGGCGTCTTCCCTCCTGTTGCAGGTGGCTGAATGGCATATATATACGTCGACGTATGGATGTATGGAGAGCTCGCCCGCTATGGCGGCGAAGCCGATCAAGGCAGTTACGCTAACCTGAAGCTCAGTCTCCCTATAGGGAGCACTGTCCGCGAGCTGCTCGCTGTTGTTGGCATGCCCAGTGAGGAGCGCGGCATCACCTTCATCAACGGCGCGCTGAGCGCTATGCCCGGCTTGCAGCCAGACCTGGAACATGCCCTCCAGGATGGCGACCGGGTGGCCTTTTTTCACCAGCAGAGCATGTGGCCTTTCCAGTATCGCTTCGGCGCGCCAGCTATCGAAGAGATGTCCCAGGCGATGCACGCCGGGCAGGGACCGCACCACGCGTACACTGGTGAATAAGCCGATCAGATAAGGGGGAAAATCGATCACAAAGCAACACCCTCATTCGCTTCCCCCGCCTCCTGCCCCTGGCGCGTATCCACATAGCGTGGTACACTCGATCCTGCCTTAAAGAATAGAATTCATCCGCATTGCACGCTGAACCGCATGGGGGCGTTCTACGGAAGGTTCTAAATCACTCAGGCATACTCAATCATCTCGGGGCATGAGATCGCCCTGCCAGCCGCCATGGCTGGCTGTTGCGCTTTGCTTGCTTCTAGAATGAGCTAATTTTAACAATCCATCCGGGGGCCAGCGCCTGTGCGACACTTACCTGGCTTCCCTAGAAAAGGAACAAAAGTGAACTTTAATCAATTTAAACTCGATTCTCGCCTGGGGGCGGGAATTAAACGCCTCGACTACCGCAGTCCTACGCCCATCCAGGCGGCTGCCATCCCCCCGGCCCTGGACGGGCACGACTTGATCGCCAGCGCCCAAACCGGCACCGGCAAAACCGCTGCCTTCGTTCTGCCCATCCTCCAACGGCTGCTCACCACGCCTGGAGTGGGCACGCGCGCCCTCATCATCACCCCTACCCGCGAGCTGGCGGAACAGATCCACGCGCACATCCGCCTGCTTGGCTCCGGGACTCGCCTGCGCAGCGCCACGATTTACGGTGGCGTAGCAGCCGGGCCACAAATCGAGGCCTTGCAGTCCGGGGTGGATATCCTGGTCGCCTGCCCGGGGCGCTTGCTGGACCACCTGCAAAGCCAGCACGCCCGGCTCGATCGGGTAGAGATCCTGGTGCTGGACGAAGGCGACCGCATGCTGGATATGGGCTTCCTGCCCGACGTCCGGCGCATCCTCAAACACCTGCCCGCCCGGCGCCAGACCATGCTCTTCTCCGCCACCTTCCCGCCAGAGATCGAACAGCTCGCCGCTCAAACGCTCGCGCACCCCAAACGGATTGCCATTGGGCTCAGTCGCCCGGCCCGCACGGTGGAGCACGCCATCTTCCCGGTGCCGCAGCACTTGAAGACCGCGCTGCTGCTTGCGCTGCTGGAGAAGACCAGGACCGGATCGGTGCTCATCTTCACCCGCACCAGGCACCGCGCCCGCAAACTGGCTAAACAGCTCGATCGGGAGGGTTACAAGGTGACCAGCCTGCATAGCGACCGCACCCAGGGCCAGCGGCAGGCTGCCCTGAGCGGCTTCAGGCGGGGCGCTTACCAGATCATGGTTGCTACCGACATCGCCGCGCGCGGCCTGGACGTGGAAGGCATCTCTCACGTCATCAACTTCGATTTCCCCGATACTACAGATGCTTACATCCACCGCATCGGTCGTACCGGGCGCGCCGAACGCAGCGGCGATGCCTTCACCATCGTCACACCGGAAAATACACCCATGGTGCGGGCGCTTGAAAAAATCATGGGCCACAAGATTAACCGCCAAGTCTTGCCCGATTTTGACTACGCCGCCACGGGCGCCGCGCCGGCGACACCTGGTAAAGTGGGAGCCAGGCGTGCCATCGCTCCAAATCGCTCGAAGCCTAGGAACGGTAGCAAAACCAATCCCCAACGCAGCCGCGCTCGCGGGGCCAGATAAGCCCAGAGCGGAAACCATAATACTGAGCCTGTCCTGGTAATATATAGAGTAAAGAAGGAGCTAAGGTGAGGGCAGTGGGCGGAACAGGACTCGAACCTGCGACCTCTTCTGTGTAAGAGAAGCGCTCTAACCAACTGAGCTATCCGCCCGTCAGCCCAGATTATACCCCACGGAGATAAAATCTTGATATAATATCTATCGAAGTAGTTCACCTTAATAACAGCATATTGCTTCAGGTTGAGGCGCCCTACCCCCGGATGGGAGGGCTCAGGCTTAGCGATAAGCCCAGGCGAAGCCGGTGCTGGTATCTGCATGATCGCAATCATTCAGAGAACCAAAGTCCGGCGCTGTCCCGCAACTGTAAGGCGCAGCCGCTCATCATGCGCTGCCCCAAGCCAGGTCGACCGCCTCAACCGGCTTCACCACGCGCCTCGCGGAAAGGAGGTGGGAGCACCGGTAAACCGAGAAACACATACCGACCCTCCCCTGTCATCGCGACAGGGGATTTTTGATTAAAACCTATCTGGCCTGGTCGTTAATGGTCATTTTGAATTCTACAAAAATACAAATGGAGAAACAAACAACCATGCGCATCAAATCGCTTTTCGTAATCTTCAGCTTACTGCTGGGAGCCAGCCTGCTCCTGAACGCCTGCGCACCGGCGGCGACGCCCAGCCCAACGCAGCAGCCCACACCCGCCCCGCTCGTGCTCACCGATGGCCTCGGTCGCCAGTTCACCGTCGCCTCGCCTTATCGAAAGATCGTCTCGTTGGCGGCCTCCAACACCGAGATTTTGTTCGCTATCGGCGCCGGCGACCAGGTGATCGCCCGGGATGCATTCTCGGATTACCCCGAGGCTGCCCTGGCTGTGAAGGATATCGGCGGCGGTTGGGGCGAGATCGATATGGAAACCGTGGTCTCCCTGGAGCCCGACCTGGTGCTGGCTGCCCAGATCAACGCCAGGGAGCAGATCACCGCCCTGGAGCAGTTTGGCTTGAACGTGTTCTATCTGGCAAACCCGGCCGACCTGGAGGGCATGTTCGAAAATCTGCGCCTCGTTGCCCGCCTCACCGGTCACGAAGCGGAGGCCGAGCAACTGGTTGCCTCCCTCCAGGGGCGCGTCCAGGCTGTGGACGAGGTAATCGCTTCCATTTCTTATCGCCCAACGGCAAAATTGCCGACGGTGTTCTACGAGCTGGACGGCACCGACCCCAACGCCCCCTGGACTGCCGGGCCGGGCACCTTTATCGACCTGCTGCTCGAGCGCGCTGGCGGCTCCAATGTAGGCGCGGCGCTGGACGGCGATTGGGCCCAAATCAGCGTCGAGGCCCTGATCGCCCAAAATCCCGAAATCATCCTTTTGGGCGACTCTGTTTGGGGAGGCATCACCCCGGAGATGGTCGCTGCCAGGGCCGGATGGGATGCGATTGCCGCGGTCCAAAACGACAGGGTTTACCCCTTCGATGACAACCTGCTCAGCCGCCCCGGCCCGCGCATGGTAGATGGCCTGGAAGCCCTGGCAAAACTGCTTCACCCGTCTGAATTCGATTAGCACTCTTGACTCACCGGGGCGTGGTACCCTCCACGCCCCCTCGAACAACTGCCATGAAATTATTCCACCGCCACCCCTTCCTTGCGACCGCCCTGCTACTGGGGGCCGCGCTGACGCTCAGCGTGGCAATCGGACCGGTGTTCATCCCCGTAGATACCGCCGCGCGCCTGCTGCTCGCCAAACTGCCCGGCAGCAGCATACCAGTTAGCTGGCCGGAAACCTACGAAGCCATCCTGCTGCAAATCCGCCTGCCGCACACCGCCCTGATAGCCCTCACCGGGGCAGCCCTGGCGGGCAGCGGCGCGGCTTACCAGGGGCTTTTTCGCAATCCCCTGGCAGACCCCTACCTGATCGGCGTCGCCTCGGGAGCCGGGTTGGGGGCTGTGCTGGCGCTGGCGATCCGCTGGCCTGGCACGTTGCTTGGGCTTTACACCGTGCCAGCCAGCGCCTTCTTGGGCGCCGCGCTGACCATCGCGATTGTCTACTCCCTGGCGCGGATCGGGCGCGCCGTCCCGACCACAACGCTGATCCTGGCGGGCGTGGCGTTCAGCTCCTTCGCCACCTCGCTGACCTCCTTCCTGATGCTGCGCTCCAATACCGAGTTACGCCGGGCGCTGGCCTGGCTGTTGGGCGGGGCGATCATGAACGGTTGGGAGCCTGTCTGGGCGATTCTCCCCTATGTCGTCCTGGGGTTGGGCGCGTTATCCATCTCGGGTCACGCCCTGAACGTGCTTCAATTTGGCGAGGAGCAGGCCCAACAGCTCGGGCTGCCCATCGAAAGGGTCAAATTGGGGCTGGTCCTGGCGGCTTCGCTGACCACCGCCGCGGCGGTGGCTTTCTCGGGGATCATCGGATTTATCGGCCTGATCGTCCCCCACCTGGTGCGACTGGCGTGGGGGCCGGATTACCGCCGCTTGATCCCACTCTCGATCTTGGGAGGCGGTTCTGCCCTGCTGCTGGCAGACCTGCTGGCCCGGGTGGTCATGAGACCGCAAACCCTGCCGGTGGGGATTGTCACCGCCCTGGCTGGGGCGCCCTTCTTTCTTTGGGTCTTGCGCCGGGCAAAAACCCAGGCTTACTGGTGAATCGGAGGTGAATATGTTGGAGATCTACGCTTTATCGGCTGCTTATTTTGAAACCAAAGTGCTGCGGGAAGTCTCGCTCCGCGTGGAGTCAGGCGAAATCCTGGCCCTGGTAGGGCCGAACGGGGCGGGGAAATCCACCCTCATTCGGGCGGTCAGCGGCGTCATCCCCATCACGGGCGGCATAGTGCGCCTCAACGGAGTCGAGCTCAACCGGCTGGGATATATGCAGCGCGCTCGCCACCTGGCTGTTGTGCCCCAGGCGCGCGAGCTGCCAGCGGCGTTCACGGTTTACCAGACTGTGCTCCTCGGTCGAACCCCCTACCTGAGCTGGCTGGGGACAGCCAGCCAAAAAGACCATGCCATCGTGAGACTGGCGCTGGAACGCACCCACACCGCCCAACTGGCCGAGCGCCGGGTGAGCGACCTGTCTGGCGGGGAGCAGCAGCGCGTCTTGTTGGCTCGCGCCCTGGCTCAGGATGCGCCCATCCTGCTCCTGGACGAGCCTACCACCCACCTGGACCTGCAGCACCAATCGAATTTGCTCAACCTGGTGCGCCAGCTCTGCCAGGAGAACAACCTGACCGTCTTGATGGTCCTCCACGATCTCAATTTAGCTGGCCTGTACGCTGACCGGGTGGCTTTGATGGACTCAGGTCACATCCTGGCGACAGGCTCGCCGGAGGAGGTGCTCACCACCGAGAACCTCTCCTCGGTTTACCAGGTGCCCGTGAATGTCATCCCCCACCCGGATTACGGCACCCCGCTCGTGCTGCCGGACGGTCACGCGCACAGTTTCGCTTGATAATCCGCGTTCTCAGCGTTGATCCGCCCCGATTAATTCAGCCCGGCCGCGGCCGCTGCATCCAGCAGCCAGGTCAGCCTCCCATGCGTTGGCTGAATGATCTGCGCTGGCAGCAGCTCCGGCTGATAAGCGCCGCTCAGCACCCGGGCTGTTATCGAAGCTTTGCCTGCCCCTGCGACCAGGAAGATCACCTGCGCCGCAGCGTTGATCAGGACCGGGGTGAGCGTCACCCGGTCGACCAGCGGTGCAGGCGGCGAGCGGTGTTCAACCGGGATCACCCAACGATCGCCTTCTTGCAGGCCTGGGGAGCCGGGGAAAAGCGAGGCGGTGTGACCATCCTCTCCCAATCCCAGGATAATCAAATCAAAGATGGGCGTATCTCCCGGGCTGAAGAAACCGCGCAGTTCAGCCTGGTAAGCCTCCGCGGCCTGGGAGAGTTGCGCCTCGCAGTGGATGGGATGGATGTTCCCGCCTGGGATCGGCACGCGGTCCAGCAAGGTTTCCCGCCCCATGCGGTAGTTGCTTTCCGGGTGGTCAGCAGGGACGCAGCGCTCGTCGCCCCAAAAAATGTGCACTCGCTCCCAGGCAACCTGAGCAGCCATTTCGGGCTCGGCCAGCCTGGCGTGCAGGCGGCGAGGTGTCGAACCGCCCGAAAGCGCCACTGAAAACAAAGCGCCTCTGGCGGCGGATTCGGCTGCCAGGCTGATGAATAATACAGCCGCTGCCTCTGCCAGGCTTGGGGGATCGGGGTAGACCCGGATCTCGGGTTTAGTAGCCGAAGCGTTCCTCTCTCCAGACATCGGCTTCGTTATGGTAGCCGGCCTGCTCCCAGAATCCAGGTTTGTCTCTCGCGGAGAACTCCAGGGCGCGCAGCCACTTGCCGCCCTTCCAAAAATATGGGGTCGTCAGCTTGGTCCCGGGGATGTGCCCTACTACCCCGCGCAGCGGGAAGCCGTGGTCGGGTTCCAGGGGCTGCCCGTCGAAGTGGGTCGCCAATAAAAAATTCGGAGCCAGCACCACTTCCAGCGGTAGGTTGGTGGTAAAGCCATACTCGCAGTGCTCGATCACGTAGCGCGCCTCGGGGTTGAGAATGAAAAAGCTCTCATCCAGCAGGGTTTTCACCGATACCCCCTCCCACAGCGTGTCGAACTTGCTCCAGCGGGTGACGCAGTGGATATCCATCTTGACCTGGGTGCGGGGGAGTTTGTTGAACTCGTCCCAGGTCCAGCGCCTCTCCTGCTCAACATCTCCAAAAATTCGAAAATCCCAGGTTGCCGGGTTGAAGCGCGGCACCGGGCCGTAATGCAAAACCGGGAATTTATTCGTCAGCGATTGGCCGGGTGGCAAACGACCCTCCAGTCTCACCCGCTCTTCTTCTTCACGTCGACCAAAAATATTGCCAAACATACCAGCTCCTGTCTTACAAATCTTTCTCGTGCTTTGGTACCCTGCTCGATTATCTCATACAATCATTGCATAATTCTTACAGTAGCCCTCGGGAAACATTATACTCGGAAAAAAGTTGCTGACAAGCGCCTACATTACACAATCAATTGCATTCCACCTGCGAATGTGATAAAATTTGACTCAATCCCGGTTGTTGGCAAGCTATTTTTCTCACCCGCAGGAGGAATCTATGCTCTACGAAGACCGCATCCGCAAGGAACGTGCCAATATGTCCAAGAGTTTTGCCAGGCTGGCTGATTTTCTGCTCGACTCGTACGTAGAGGCAGCTTTCATGACCGCCAGCGAGCTGGCGCATACCCTCAATCTGGACGCAGCCACGGTGGTGCGTTTTTCACAATTCCTCGGCTATGCGGGCTTCCCCGAGCTGCAGCGTGAGATCCGCGAGCGAGTAAAAGGCGACCTGCTGATCCGCCCAAAACAGGCGGAGGTGGCTGAATCGGGTCCGGGCATCGTCGCTGAGGCCATGCGTGAGTTATCCCTCGCCCTTGAGCAGACGCGCATCACTCTGGATACCGATGCCCTGGAAAAGCTGGTCGACCAGATCGGCCAGGTCCGCCGGGTGGTCGTCCTGGCAGAAGGCCCGGCTCAGCCAACCGCCTACAGCCTGGTTCACTACCTGGAGCAGGGCGGCTTTCCGGTCTATATCGCCCGCTCAGGGGTTGCCGACCTGGCTCGGACGATCAATACCGCCACCATGCAAGATTTGCTGCTCGCCATGGAGGTAGCCGGTCAATCCCCCTACATCGCCCGGGCGCTGGAAGAAGCCCGGATGAA
>DATEDC010000164.1:0-3758 GCA_035286585.1 Anaerolineales bacterium | reverse complement strand
GACGTTTACTGGAAGCTTCCCTTCAGCCTTGATCTCGCCTTTCACCCATTTGATGAAGGAATCAAAATAGATGGGCTGGTTCCCGAACCAGCCGCGTTCCCCATACCCCACTATGAAGGCTGGAACGGCATTGAGCTTGCGAATGAGGTGAGGATTGCCATAGGACATGGCGATGACACGTTTTGGTTTGGCTTCGAGAATCCGGTTGATCAGGGAGAGATCGCTTGCCCGAAGTGGAGTTGCATCTCCAAGCCGATCTCGCTGAACAAACAGTGAGAGGAAGACCACATCGGCAGTGCGAACAGCCTCCAAGACCCGGTTGTAGACCGTTGAGTCCAAATCCGGCCGAAACGTGAAATCGCTAATCGAGGGGAATGCGGCCTTCAATTTGGCCGAGAGAACCGGCGGCGAAGGGTCTGACTCCAGTTTCTGAATACTGATGTTTACGGCGTTGTTCAGAACGCCGGACGGGAGCGGTAAGACGCCGTCGTTCTTGAGCAAGGTCAAGGACCGATCCGCCACTTCTTGTGCCAATGCCCAGTGCTCCTGGGTTCCAACGTTGGCGTTGACCTTGGACTCGTCCACAAACCGGTTCGAGGGCAGCCGCAGCCGGGCCTTCCAGGACAGCAGCTTATGCACTGCCTGGTTGATGTGGGCCTCGCTCACCTGCCCCGCCTTGACCGCTTCGACGATGCCGCGAATCATGGCCGAGGCGTCCCTGGGCTTCAGCAGCAGGTCGTGGCCTGCTTGCAAAGCCTTGACACCCACCTGGACCGGCCCGAATCGATTGATGACATGCTCGTACCACAGGTCATCCGTTGTCAGGATCCCCTGGAATCCAAGTTTTTCTCGCAACCACCCTGTCGCCAGTCTGCGTTCCACACTGGCGGGAAGATCCGAGCCCTCCGTGATCGTTGGCACGACGATGTGTTCGGTCATCACCAGCGGCACCCCGGCTTCAATGGCCTTCTTAAACGCAGCGAAGTCTTCACTCTCCATTTGGGACGCCGACTTTCTTATCATCGTAAATGCAGGCTCGGAGGGCCACGGCTCTACGTTCCCTCGGCCCGGATAGTGCTTTGCTGTCGCGAGCATACCTCCATCCAGATATCCGCGGACGTAGGCTTTCACCAACCGCCCCAGCAAGTTTACATCGCTGCCGAACGATCGAACACTCTCGGCGGGACTCTCGGGCCGAGTGCTTAGGTCCACCACGGGCGAATAGGTGAGATGAATGCCCATAGCTCTCCCTTCGCGAGCTCCAACTCGCGCGGCGCGATATATCAGATCTTCCGAGCCGATGGCGGCAAACGCCATGTTGGCAGGAAACTCGGTCGCGCCGCTGACCTGTTGTCCGGGGCCTCCTTCAAAATCCGCCGCCATCAGGAGCGGAATCACTGCCTCCTTCTGCAATCGGTTCAACAGGGCTGCCACGTCGCGCGGAGTCCCGCCGTAGAGCACGATTCCCCCCACGCCCTCGCGCGCCAGCCGCAACCACTCCTGCAGTCGAGGATCCCGCTCGGGGATATACCCGCCCGCAATGTCAATGAACACTAGCCTGGATTCCCATGAGAGTAGCTACACCTAACGGCCTGGTCTACTTTGCTCGTTCACATGCGTCTGTGTTCCAGGTGATTTCGATGAGTCGAGAGCGCTCGGATCGCTTGTGGTGCCTGGCCATGTTAGTTTTTCTAGTTAACACCATGCTCTGCTATCCGAAGGCGAAACGCAGGTGTTTCTCGCCAAGCCAGGGGATGGAAACATCGATCTCGCGAAAACCAGCATTGATCAGATAGGGGTTGTGTGCACGTTTCTGAAAGCGGACGAGGATCTCGTGTTCGCTGAGGGTAACCAGGGCTGTGGCATCCACAAAGTCTCTGAAAAGGTGGCGTGACTTGGCCGTCTGGTAGCCGTTTCCGATTTTTGTAGCCAAGAGTCGGTACAGGCTGCTGGCTATCAGAGTCAGCTGCAGGTCGCAGTCGACCTTCATAGCCACGGCTGAGGACAGGGCATCCATGTGGAAGAAATCGATTCCGTCGGCAATGTTGTTCTCGATAACCATGCGCTGTGCATAGCGTCCGATCAAAGTCGCCGGAGAACGTTTTAACTGGTTAGTGAGCAGGAGGGTGGGCTCTTCGTGACCCAGATCCACAATGGCCAGCTGGCGGAGGGGCCCTTCGTAACCCTCCAGAGTAATTTTACGGTCCAGGATTCGTGGTGTCCTGTAGGCACGGGCTACCCCCTCGAGTTCGATTCTTCTCCAGGCGGAAATCGGTTCCCGTTGAATCTCCTTGAGCCTGTTCGGCGACCGCCGCCGTAGGGTGATGAAGTCCACCGGCATCTTATTGAGCTTATCCAGATTCGAATAGGTGGTCAGCTTGGAGTCGAAGATGAGTTCTTGGGGCCGGCGACCGGTCCTTTGCTTCCAAAAATCCACAAAGCGAAGGATCTCGTCATTCTGGTGGTCCTTGCGGAGTTGGCCGTTGGCATAGCAGAAGACGCGAGTGCCCGCATCCTGGGCGAGAAAGGCCAGAATCCCTTTTTGTCGGCGACTGCGCTTCGAGACATAGTGCTTCTCGACCAGGGCCTCTTCTCCGTGGAAGGGGATGGTGTGGAAGTCAAGATCGAAGGAACCGCCCCGCTCGAGGCCCAGTTTTCCAACGGCATCGAACCAGGATCGCATCAGCTTGGGATAACACTTCGGGTCAATCCGACAGCTGTACTCGGTGAGAAAGGAGCGCTTCGGGATCACGTTGAGCCCGGCAAAGAGGGCCAGCCCTTCGTCGAAGACAGCGCTCATGACGTGGCTGTGGCGGGCACTGCCGAACAGCTTCAGGGCCAGCAGGGACCGCAGAGCGGCGCCCGCTGGAATCATTTGGGATCCAGGAAAGCTGGCCTTACGAAGGATGTCGTCGAAAGGAAGGGCGGCCACATAGGGCAGAAAGAGAAACAATCCGCCAAACTTAGTTCGAAACTGACGCGGCGCCAAGTCCAGGGATCGGATATCGGCCACCGCCGCGGCCTCGGGACGTAAGCTGGGAGGGCGTTCTTCGTCGCGGCGCCGGGGTAAGCGGGCGAAACCTTCCTCTTTGAGGATCAGAGAGACAGCCGCGGGGCTCAGCGAGTGCTCCTCGTTTTCGAGGGCTTGGCTAATGTCATAAATAGAGAGATTCTGTTTGCGCAGAGAAATGACCTGGTCGCGGACTGGCTCCTGTTTCGGGGCTCTCTGCGGCCCTTTGGACGGGGGCAGAAAGAATGGGCGGTGAGGATCCTGACGAAATTGATGGCAGAGAACCCGAAAGCTGCCCGCTGTGTAACCCAAGCGAGCGGCAGCTTCAGCAGAGGAAAGCTCCTCGACAAAATAAGCTCTCAGCGCTTCGTACTGCCGATGAGTTGAATTAGAAGGTTGAAGAAACGGTCGAGCCAGGTCTGTTAGTTTTTTGCCTTGCCTGTTAGACATATAGCCACTATATCATCTACGCGAGTCAAGAGGCAACACAATCTGCAGGGTGTTGCGGGATTTTGACCAAGAGACTCAAAATCGGTGTAGCTCTAAGCTTCCCCGGCCAGGAATGCGACAAACTTAATCTGTGGGATGTTTTTTGGATAACCTAGTGGGTCGTATCTGATAAGTCAACAGAAAACCTAACGCAACAAACTGTTGGGGAGCGAGTCAGGCCGCGTCTTCAGGCCAGGCCGCCGAGCGCGAAAAAGGGAAGGCCGTTAGGTGCAGCTACTCTCATGGGAATCCAGGCTAG
>DATEDC010000163.1:0-22995 GCA_035286585.1 Anaerolineales bacterium | reverse complement strand
GAAGATATGGCATTATGGATTCCTCGCTTTGTTGATTCTCCATCTGGTAAGGATCCAAATATACCGCTCGGAATGACAAGAGATTAAATTGCCTGTGCTTCCACCGACATCACTTTGGGTAAGTTGCTGACGATGGCTTCCCAGCTATCGCCGGAATCTGTCGAGGTGTACACCTGCCCGCCCGTGGTGCCGAAATACACGCCGCAGGGGTCGAGCGAGTCAACCGCCATTGCGCTGCGCAGCACATTGACGTAGCAGTTGCTTTGCGGCAGACCTTTGGTGAGCGCCTCCCACTCGATTCCGCCCGTGCGGCTGCGGTAGACGCGCAGCTTGCCCTCGGGCGGGAAGTGCTCTGAGTCGCTCTTGATCGGGACCACGTAGATCGTGTCTGGCTCGTGGGCGTGCACGGCGATCGGGAATCCAAAGTCGCTTGGCAGGTTGCCGCTGATCTCGTACCACGACTCGCCGGCGTCGTCGCTGCGCATCACGTCCCAATGCTTCTGCATGAACAGCACCTCCGGGCGCGAGCGGTGCATGGCGAGGTTGTGGACGCAGTGACCCACCTCGGCGTTTGGGTCGGGGAGCTCGTACTTGGATTCCAGACCGTTATTCACCGGGCGCCAGCTCTGACCGCCATCATCGCTGCGGAATGCGCCCGCAGCCGAGATGGCGATGTACATCCGCTGGGGATCGTTGGGATCCAGAATGATTGTGTGCAGGCACATCCCGCCCGCGCCCGGCTGCCATAGGTGTCCTTTGGCGCTGCGCAGTCCGGGGAACTCCTCCCACGTCTGCCCGCCGTCGCTCGAGCGGAACAGCGCGGCGTCCTCGGCGCCGGCGTAGATTGTGTCTGGATCGTTCGTAGAGGGTTCGAGATACCAGACGCGCTTGAACTCCCAGGGGTGTTGGGTGCCGTCATACCACTGGTGCGTGCCGGTGACGCCGTCGTACACAAACTTGTTGCCCACTGGCTCCCAGGTCTGGCCGCCGTCGTCAGAGCGGTGGACCACCTGCCCGAACCAGTCGCTGGACTGCGAGGCGTACAGCCGTTTCGGGTCAGCGGGCGAGCCTTTGAGGTGATAGATCTCCCAGCCCCCAAAGTGAGGCCCGCTGACCTCCCACTGTTTGCGCTGGCCGTCGGCTGTCAGGATGAACGCGCCTTTGCGCGTGCCAACCAGTACTCGTACTCCACTCATGAATTATTCTCCTTATTTTGCTGGCTGATATCTTGGTTTACCATCCAATGGATGCCGAACTTATCCACGAGCATGCCAAAGCGCGCCCCCCAGAAGGTTTCTTGCAGCGCCATGGTGACCTGCCCGCCCGCTGCAAGCCTGCTGAACAGTCGGTCTGTCTCATTGTCGCTATCCGTTTGGATAGAAATTTGGACATTGTCCCCACGCGTGACTTTGCCCATGCTCGAGGGTTGGTCGCTTCCCATCAAAAAATTGCCGTCTCCAATTGGTAAAGCAACGTGCATGATCATTTCGCCTTCGTCTTCGGGCAGCGCTGCCTCGGAAGGCACATCCTTGAAGCGCTGAATGTCCATAAATTCCCCGCCAAATACGGATTTGTAAAAATTGAATGCCTCTTCGCAATTTCCGTTAAAATTGAGATATGGATTGATGGTTGCCATTTTTGTCTCCTTTTGATGAGAGGGATTAACCGCGTACATTGTTGGAGGCACGTCCTCCGAGCACGATTGGACCAATTCTAACAAAAAAGATCAAATTTGTCAAACAATTGTTCTAATTATTTTTCTTCCTTTTTCTGCCGGATATTTTTGACCAAGATATTGTTGACCTTATTAGTCGTTTATAATGGTTGCGAGGGGATCGGTCAGTAAGCCCCTATTGGAATGGAGTGACAATGTACCGCACAAGTTTTATCTTAATTGTTAGCGCAATGCTGGTGGGATGCACCAATATACCAGTACCAACCGTTTCAACCGCCTCAGCGACGATCGTCGCTCAACCAACAATTATTGTAGCATCTCCAACAAATGCTGCTTCACCTGCTGAACCGATTCTCCAACCTGCACCAAAATATACGCTCTCACCTGCTGAATATACTATCCAGGAATATCCCGTACCTGCAGGGAGTCATCCGCATGACGTCGCGCCCGCTCCAGATGGGACCGTCTGGTACACTGCGCAGCATGCAGGCGCATTGGGGCGGCTTGACCCGCTCACTGGGGAAACGCATCACATTCCGCTTGGCTCAGGGTCAGCTCCGCACGGGGTCATTGTCGGCCCGGATGGCGCGCCGTGGATCACAGATAGCGGCTTGAACGCCATCGTCCGGGTTGATCCACAAAGCGAAGAAGTCAGCGTCTTTCCGTTGCCGGCCGGCAGCGGGTATGCAAACCTCAACACGGCTGCCTTCGACCGAAATGGTATCCTGTGGTTCACCGGCCAAAGCGGGATCTACGGTTATCTTGACCCGTCCACGGGGAGCGTGGAGGTCTTCGCCGCGCCGCGCGGGCGCGGTCCGTATGGGATCACGTCAACGCCCGATGGCGCGGTCTATTATGCCTCGCTGGCAAACAGCTATGTCGGGAGCATCGACCCGCAAACAGGCGAAGCGACCGTTCTGGAGCCTCCCACTTCGGGTCAGGGCGCGCGCCGGGTTTGGTCTGACTCGCAGGGGCGGATTTGGGTTAGCGAATGGAACGCGGGGCAGGTCGCTGTGTATGATCCAAACAACAATTCCTGGCAGGAGTGGAAGCTTCCGGGGGACCGCCCGCAGGCTTATGCTGTTTATGTAGATGACCAGGACATCGTCTGGCTGAGTGACTTTGGCTCGAACGCTATCGTCCGCTTCGACCCAGTCCTTGAGGTATTCACCGTTTATGAGTTGCCCAGCCCGGGCGCTGCGGTACGCCAAATTCTGGGTAAGCCTGGCGAGGTGTGGGGGGCTGAGTCGGGTACAGATAAGCTCGTGGTGATCAGAACACAGTAGCTGACCTGATCGACCCCCCCGACCAATTAGCGAACAAATATAATTTTACAGTCCAGGTGTGGCTGGAGTGGGGATAAATATTTTAAGATCTTGTTAGGGCAGGGCGGCTTATACATCCAGAAATGTGTCCGAAGCGTAACTACTTTTAGCCCTCGCCTCATTCATTGATTGCCGGGATTTCTCCTTACTACCTGCCAGGCGAGTAACAATACCCATGCGTTGGGAACCACCCAATTAGGAAGGAGGTGTTCCAATAGTTCGTCCTAAGTCCATAAATATGTGACCATGCAATCTGTTATCCCGGTTGCTGGAAAACGATGGCTCCGCTTAATACGAACTCAGAGCGAACCATGTATTTGAGTAAATATCAGTAGATACGCTTATTGGAGGTAAATATGTTTACAAATCCTATCAGACGAGGAGACCTAAGACTGTTCATCGTCAGCCTGCTGCTGCTGAGCATCCTTTTGACAGCATCGATCGCTTCTGCTGCCACAGGATTGCTGGCAGATGTTATCGAGCAGAGTGACAAGACCATCAAGCTCGAGCTTTTGGCTTCGGGTTTAACCGCCCCGAATTATGGAACTATCGCGCCTGGGGACGACGGGCGCTTGTTTGTTTCGGATCAGGATGGGATTTTATGGGTCATTGACCTGGATACAGGTAATAAGAGTGTTTTCGCTGACCTCAGCAGCCTGCTCGTTTCTCTGGGAGCGTTCGGTCCAGGCACTTTTGATGAACGTGGCTTTTTAGGTGTGACCTTTCACCCGCAGTACACCACGAACGGTCTGCTCTACACGTATACTTCCGAGCCGGTATCTGGCGTAGCTGATTTTTCCACCTTGCCGCCGGGCGTTACGCCGAACCACCAGGCCGTGATTCGCGAATGGCAGGTCCCCAACCCCGGCAATCCAGCCTCGGTGGTCGATCCTGCCAGCGTCCGAGAGTTGCTGCGTATCGATGAGCCCCAGTTTAATCACAACGGTGGCGCGCTCAACTTTGGTCCAGATGGCATGCTGTACATCTCCTTCGGTGATGGCGGCGGTCGCGATGACCAGGGTGTCGGGCATAGCGCCTCAGGCAACGCCCAGGATCTCAGCAATCCCTTGGGATCCATCCTGCGGATCGACCCACTGGGTTCCAACTCTGCCAATGGACAATATGGTATCCCTGCCGACAACCCCTTCGTGGGCATGGTCGGCGCTGTGGGTGAGATTTATGCCTACGGCTTCCGCAACCCCTTCCGCTTCACTTTCGATATGCAGACCGGTGACCTCTACGTAGGCGACGTAGGCCAGGACGATCTTGAGGAAGTTGATGTGGTGATGGCAGGTGGGAATTATGGCTGGAATGTGAAAGAGGGCTCTTTCTGTTTCGATCCAAATGGAGCAGGTCCAGGCTTCGCTTTTGACCAGGACCCCTGCCCGAATGAACCCTCCAATTTGATCGACCCGGTGGCGGAATACAACACCTCCGAGAGCCTGCTCGAAAACGAGGATGGTCGCGCCGTTGTAGGCGGGTTCGTCTATCGCGGCAGCGCGATCCCCGGGCTGGTAGGTCGCTATGTTTTTGGCGATTACACCCAATTCACCGAGACAGGGATCAGCAATGCAGGGCGCCTGTTCTTCCTGAACAAGAAGAATATCGTCGAAGAGAACCGAATTAAGACAAGCAAGATTTTCGAGTTCACCCTTCATGGGCAGGACGCCTTGAATCTGGCTTTACTGGGATTCGGCCAGGATGCTCATGGCGAGTTGTATGTTTTAGCCAACCAGACTGGGGTTCCCTTTGGTGAGACAGGGATGATCTTGCGGATCGTCCGTGCTCCGTGAACGAAGACGAACCCACCTTCGTGAGCTTGATTTCTTATGGTCCGGCCCTTGTGCCGGACCTTTTTAATGAAGGATTTGGTGAAAGTCGATATAATACAGACGGTTTACAGTATTATGGAATTCTCCCAACTCTTTATGCAGCGCTATGATATCCTTTACAGCTTTTGGCTGGCTGAAATCTGGGACCGAGTGCCACACGACCTGATGCGCCAGCGGCCCCACCCACGGGTCAATTCAATTGCCTGGAACTTGTGGCACATGACACGCGTCGAGGACGCTGGTCTGAATCGTTTCGTCGTGGATCGATCACAGGTTTTGGACGAGGGCAATTGGATGGAGCGTATGAACTATCCCTGGCGGCACCACGGCAGCGAGATGACCCTCTCTGAAGTGGACGAGTTGAGCCAACGAATCGATTTGTCAGCCTTGTACGAATACTCCCAGGCCGTTCAGGTGCGCACGCGCGAGATTGTCAGTTCACTTGACGCCCGCGATCTGGATGCGCAGATGGGTGCAGATCGCCTGCGCAAACTCATCATCGAGGAAGGGCTGGCTCATGTGAACGCTGAGGGGTTAATAAAAAACTATCTCGGCTGGACCAAGGGTAAATGCTTGATGAACTTTGGGCTGACCCATCCATATCAACATCTGGGAGAGATTGGCGTGATCGCCAGCCTGGTCGGAGTGGAGTTCGATTGAATTGAGGGGGGAAATTGGTTTTACTTGACTTTGCATGCTATAAGATTTAGAATCCCTTGAGAGCGATTAGGCTCGCTTGTAAATGATACAAAACTGCCGTGAACTCGGATGATAGCCTCTGCCAAAACACAGGCAGTGGCTATTTTATTGCCACATAAATCAACTATTTATGGATAAAGCAGAAGTTCTGCACCAGAATGGACAGGCTGTATCAGCCCGAACAGCACTCCGATTTGTTGTGCTGATCGGTATTGTCAGTCTCTTCGCAGATATGACTTACGAGGGAGCGCGCAGCATTAATGGCCCCTATCTGGCGATCCTCGGCGCAAGCGGCGCGGTGGTTGGGATCGTTTCGGGATTGGGGGAATTGATTGGATATGCCTTACGACTGATATCCGGTTTTTTTAGCGACAAAACGGGGCGCTACTGGACAATCACATTTTTTGGGTACGCGGTCAACTTGATTGCGGTTCCCATGCTGGCCCTGGCCGGAAATTGGCCGCTAGCCGCCGCCTTGATGATTCTCGAGCGCCTCGGAAAAGGCATCCGTGTACCCCCACGCGACGCCATGCTGTCTTACGCCACGCAGCACATCGGACGCGGTTGGGGTTTTGGAGTGCACGAAGCCCTGGATCAGGTCGGGGCGATCATTGGCCCGTTGATCGTTGCCGCTGTCCTTTATACCCGTGAAGGATATCAATTCGGTTACAGTGTGCTGCTCTTACCGGCCTTGTTAGCCCTGGGAGTGCTCGCCGTTGCTCGTTATCTCTATCCGCGACCACAGGATCTTGAAATAAACCAAACGAGTCTTCAGGTTCAGGGGTTCACACGCTCGTTCTGGTTGTATATAGCGGCTGCATCGCTGATTGCCGCCGGTTTCGCCGATTTCCCACTCATTGCTTACCATTTTGAAAAAGCAGCCGTTGTAACCCCGGCTTTGGTGCCTGTTTTTTATGCGGTGGCCATGGGAGTGGATGCCTTGTCTGCCATGCTGTTCGGGCGTTTGTTCGACCGTATTGGCCTGCCGACCATGATGATCGTGGCTCTGATTTCTGCCCTCTTCGCGCCGCTGGTGTTTTTTGGCGGTTTTTATCCTGCCTTACTGGGCATGGCGTTGTGGGGCGTGGGCATGGGGGCACAGGAATCGATCATGCGGGCAGCCATCGGGGACATGGTCTCAGCCGAGCGGCGCAGTTTCGCCTACGGCGTCTTCAACACAGCCTATGGGATCTTCTGGTTTTTGGGCAGCCTGATCATCGGCGTATTGTATGACATTTCAATCCCGGCCCTGGTTACATTTTCGGTAACGGCACAATTCGCGTCGGTCCCGATTTTCTACTCTCTCCGCAAACAAATCAGATGAGCAAACTTACGATAATAGCTCACTCACCGCACGATCCACATGTATGCGAGCAGTGTCAAGCACCAGCATATCAATCCCGCTTTCATCGCGCAACAGCAGAGGTAATTCCGTTCCCCCCAGAATCAATCCTTCAATTCCCTGTTGTTCTTGCAGGCGTTCCCGCAACTTGACGTCTCCTAAAAACAAAAGTAGAATAATTTTAGAGCGATGAGGCTCGCTCCAGTGAAAAACCGCCGGTTTACCGCCCCTCGCTTAGCTCGGTACACGGCTGATAGCCTCTGTCGGTGACGATACCCTCCAGCGATGCCAGCTTCTCAGCGCACTGTGACTCGAAAAGCGGCGGGCAATCGGTAAGTCTCTTCTGCGAGGCAGCCAGTTTTAGCGCAAAAGTGTAACAGGTCGGTTCGCCGCACTGCTTGCAGTTAGTCTGCGGCAGCAGCTTGAAGAGGGCCATTGGCGTTGGGCGCTGGTGTGTAGTATAGTCAGGCGCTATCTCCTCCCGCCGCTCCCAGGTGCGGTTAACCAGGTTAATCAGCCCCTTGAGTTCCTTCTTCGCGCCATCGCGGTCTTCGACGTTGCTGGTGGCAATCTCGTAAGCGTGGAAGGCGATGTTGTGCCCACCCTTCTTCCAGGTCAGGGCATTAGCCGTGGGATGATAGACTGCACCGCGCAGCGTAGAATTGAGATAGGGCAGGAATTCCGAGATATCGACAGACAAACGCGCCCGCGCCGCGTAGCGCTCCGCACCTGGCTCGCAAGGTGGGGTGAAAACTTCGAGGTCATAATCTTCAATCAGCATTAGCGTTTTGCAGCCAGCCTTTCAATGTTTCCCTGTCCGGCAGCTCGCGGACGCTCGCCAGAATACCGTTGATCAACAGCCCGGGCAGCTCATCGAGGGGCATATGTTTGCGGATATAAGCTTCATCATCGATGCGCACGATATCTACGTCACCCTTTTTCAGTTCTACGAGAACTTCGTGAATCAGGGTTTCCAGCTTGATGCAGTTGTAACACCCGGTACCCAGGATTTCGATTTTCATGCCAGCCTCCAATTTTGATTTCAGGCTTGGGTCAGCTTCTCTAAATGAATTCCTCTTCACTCAAATCCCGCGCCGTCTTCCCCAGGTCCTGCTAATCTTGTGCCGCTCTGACTGGGATATAAACTTTCTTCTGCAGCCAAAACGCCACGTTCACCAGCCCGATCATCACCGGCACCTCCACCAGCGGGCCGATCACGGCGGCGAAGGCCTGCCCGGAGGAGATACCGAACACCGCCACCGCCACGGCAATCGCCAGCTCGAAGTTGTTGCTGGCTGCGGTGAAAGCCAGGGTGGTGGTTTTGCTGTAGTCCGCTCCAATCGCCCGGCCCATGAAGAAACTGACCAGGAACATGAGCACGAAGTAGAACAACAGCGGGATGGCGATGCGCACCACATCCAGGGGAATGGTCACGATCAGCTCGCCTTTCAGGCTGAACATAACCACGATGGTGAACAGCAAGGCGATCAGCGTCAGAGGACTGATTTTGGGGATGAAGGCTTTGTAATACCAGTCACGGCCTTTAATCCGGATCAGGATGAAGTGCGTTAGGAAGCCGGCGATGAAGGGGATGCCCAGGTAAATGAAGACGCTCCTGGCGATCTCGCCGATGGTGATATCCACCACGCTACCCACCATGCCCAACCAGGTGGGCAGGACGGTGATGAAGATATAAGCGTACAGGCTGTAAAACAGCACCTGGAAGATGCTGTTGAAAGCTACCAATCCGGCGGCGTATTCCGTGTCTCCTTTAGCCAGCTCGTTCCACACGATCACCATGGCAATGCAGCGCGCCAGGCCGATCAGGATCAGGCCGCTCATGTAATCGGGGTAACCGCGCAGGAAAACTACCGCCAGGATGAACATCAGGATCGGTCCGATCACCCAGTTCTGCAGCAGGGAAAGGCCGAGTATTTTCCAGTTGCGGAAAACGTCGCCCAGCTCCTCGTAGCGCACCTTTGCCAGCGGCGGGTACATCATCAGGATCAACCCGATGGCGATGGGGATGTTGGTCGTTCCGACGGAAACCGCGTTATTGAGATTTTCTACCGCCGCAGGGTACAGGAACCCGATTCCCACGCCGACAGCCATAGCCAGAAAGATCCACAGCGTCAGGTAGCGGTCAAGTGTGGAGAGTTGTCTGATTACACCTTTAAGCTGCGTAGGCGGTAATATAGTTTCTGCCATGCTCGCTTACCTCCTGAAAAGTTCCTGGTTCTGGATAATCGGATTGCCACTGTTGAAGCTGCATTAAAAGATGTTATAGAACCATAGCTGAGCTCTATTTATTCATTGGTTTTGAATTATTTATTGCTGCCAACTGGCAGACAGTAGCTAGCGCGTTCAAGCCGTACAGGCCATCACAGTGTAACTATCCAGTTTAGGGATTTCCAGAGTATAAACATAAGAAGCAGTGCAGGCTTGATCGTTTATAGCGAAAGAAATCGTTGATCGATATATCTGCTGGATCCAATGAATTTTATACATATGGATCTTATGTCCAGGGATAGTAAAATCAACCTTTTCCGCACTTGCTACAGCTTTCTCAAATACGGTTCGATGCGCACTTTCAATCTGCAATCTGAGCTCATTATAGACTTCATTGGGGATGTCAATGACTGAACCAGTCTCTACCGCTGTCGCCAGTTCGGAAATAGAGATGTGTTGCCTGGCCGGTGCTTGAGCCGCGAGCGTTGTGACCATATCATCATTGCTATCGCAATTCCTCATATCGAGGGTTTCCTCTCGTACCGCTTGCTCGATAGGCGCAGCCTGATAAACCTGGATCGAAGGGCGGCTGCAGTTGCTAATTAGCAAGCTGATCCCAAATATCAACCCTAAATAGATTGTTCGCCTGGCCATTGCACTTTCCTTACTGAGACTTTTCACTCCTCGAGTGAATTAGCCACCCAGGTGGTCACTTCAGCGGGGGTGGGGATGCGCCCTGAACAGACCACTTTTTCGTTGATCACCAGGCCGGGAGTGGACAGGATGGCGTATTCCATGATCTGGCTGTAATCCGTGACTTTGATGATTTCCGCCTGCATGCCCATCAACTCCGCGGCTTGCCGGGCAATCGCTTCCACCTTCTTGCAGTTAGGGCAGCCAGTGCCCAAAACCTTGATCGTTAACATGCCAACCTCCTTATCAATCAGAAGATGCGCTCTGCGCCACGACTTGCGCCTGGTTGCGGCGGTTCATCCACCACAGCAGGCCTGCCAGCGCGGCCATGGCCGACGCCAGGTAAAGCGCCAGCAAGCCCAGGCTGGCGCCGTCGATCCACGCGCCGTAGATCAGCCCCGCCAGGGTGCTGAACAGCGCCACCCAGAACACGTACACCCAGGCCTTCAGCCGCCCGATGATGGTCGCGGTGATCAGGACGCTTTGCAAACTCAGCTCGGGGTCGGCCATAAGGTAGGCCAGCAGCGGACCGCGGTGCATGCCCAGGCTTAGGAACATTTTGGCGATCGGCACTTCCACCAGGGTGGGGAAATACATGAACACGCCGAAGACCACCCCCGCCAGATTGCCCGCCAGCGTGTTGCCGCCTGCCAGCGCCTGGATCCACTCCGGGCGGATCAGGACGCGGATCACCCCCACGGCGAACACACCCGCCACCAGCAGGGGAAAAATTTGCTTGACGAAGCGCCACGATTCCCACAAAAAATCGCGCTGCTCGTCTTCAGTTAGCTGCCGGCGCAGCAGCCAGGCGAGCGCGACCAACGCCAGCAGCACGCCGAAGAACTTCCCCGTGAACAGGACCTCCAGCCTATTGGCGTGCGGCTGCACACCCAGCGCGGCGGTCAATAAAGTGAGCCCGACCAGCCCTATCGCCAGCCAGGTCCAGCGATTGAAGCCGGAGTGGATGTTCTCCATGCCCTTCCAGGAAGCGATGCCGATCAGCGCCAGCAGCACAATAAGGACCGCGCCCTGGGCGGTGACGCCTTCTTCGCCTTTGGCTGCGTCGTAAGGGACTAACTGGTATAGAAACTCCTGGAAACGATTCGCACCCGCTACGGGCAAGGTCACCTGGGCGTAGGAGTCGGTTAGCAATCCCACTTTGAGCGTCCCAGCAAGCAGCAGTGCCACCAGGATCAGCAGAAAAGCCAGGGCCGCGCGGCGCATGCCCTTCTGGCTTTGGGCAGCGAACATGGCATCCGTGGCTTTGTCGTGGGCGATGTCCGCCCGGCTGAAGATCAGCGCCATGATCAGGCCGATGCCGATGCCGAAAGCCAGCGAGAGGGTCAGGCGGGCGAAAGCCAGGTCGGCGCCGATCACCCCGCCGGTGTAGACCAGCGCCAGAATGTTCGCCGCCGGGGCGAAGAACAGGAAGGTGATTGCTGGTCCCAGCCCGGCCCCTTTTTTATAGATGCCTGCAAACAGGGGCACGATCGTGCACGAGCACACCGCCAGCACAGAGCCTGCCAGCGCCGCTGCGGGGTATGAGACGTACTTGGGGGTGTTGCGCCCCAGGAAGCGGGTCACCGATTCTTTCGGGATCAACGCGGTCATCGCCCCGGCGATATAGAAAGCCGGGGCAAGGCACAACAACACGTGGGCGGCTAAATAGGCCGCCAGGTTGCCCAGCCCGCCGTGGAGCAGTTTGGTGAGAAAGTCGAGAATTTCCATGATATTCGATTTATCGAATATATTTTACACCCCTGATATGGCAGAGTCAATCGTGACAAATGTCACTTGTTGAGCTCATTAAACGAAAAAGGTTTCCATACAGCCGGCACGAAGAACTTTTTCCAGCAAGGCTTCTAATTTCACGTTCTAGTGGTGATTACCCATAGCCCAAAAAATTACACAATAAAAACCATGCAAAATCCACACCAGCCCACACGCTGTGGGATACTTTATCTTTAGAATAATAAACAAAATACGATAAAGGAGATGAAATATGGAGTAATTTAAACAAAGTTAAAGATTTTCCAAGCGATTAGATTGTGAATCTCATCCATAGTTTATCTTGAGTTTAATTGCCAAAAGAGGTATTGAGATGTTTCCTAGAAAACAATTTAATAAAAAATTTATCACAATCCTAACCTTTACTTTCCTGGTTGTGTTAGTCAGTTCATTCCTTGTAGTGAATACTTCCAAAGCAACACCTGGATCTGGGGTGACTTCGCAAGTCATTGCCAGTGGTAATCTCTCTGAGACGATATGGGCAAAGTTCAAGAACGGTTTCAAGAACGTCATTACAGATGTTGATCGAATCATCGTGATTAAAGTTACCATTGCTCCTGGTGGTTATGTTGGCTGGCACCAACATGGGGGGCCGTTATGGGTCGTCGTCACTGAGGGTACGTTGACTTATTACAGTGGCGATGATCCTTCCTGCACGCCGATTAACTACCCGGCAGGAAGCGCTTTCATGGAAACCCGTCACCACACTCACAATGCACGCAATGAAGGCAATGGGAATCTAGTGTTCTATGCGACTGCTATGTTACCCACCGGTGCGGTGGTGCGCATCGATGCACCAGACCCTGGAAATTGTGATTTCTAAAGAATCTGACAAAACGATAAACCCTCCCGCAGGTCTTAAACCGGCGGGAGAGGCGTTATAGCTTACTTTTCAACACTAATCGCCTGAAAGTACAAATGTATGTTTATCCTCTTCTCCAATGATCTTTTCCACCAGACCAATCGCCTGCTCTTCGTTCATATACCATCCCTCTGTAAATGCAGTTTCGAAGGTCGCCTGACCGAGGCGGGGAGACAATTGGCTGCGGATACGCCCTAGCATGGCTTGGTCTAGATACAGTAGGTTCATAGAAAGCAATTCCAAACGGCTTTCCACAACACCGTAGAGTTGGGTCGCCAGGATCAGTTTGCCCAAATGAATCGCCATCGCTGCAAGGCTGGTCAAGCAGGCGGCCACACCAAGCTTGTCGCCAACCTCTAGGTTGAGCATCAGGCTCTCCTGGAAATACTTCCACGCACTCGGGATGTCGTTTTGTTCTAACGCCAGGTAGCCCAACCGGCGCAGTGGATAGCCCAGAGAGGCTTTGTCTCCAAACGTCCGTAGTTTGTTGACGCTTTCCTCATATATATTTTTGGCTCTGGAGCGATCACCCATTTGCAGGTATACATCTCCCTGGAAAAAAGATAAGCTATCGATGTACACCTTACCGAGTTTCCTGGCTAATGCCGACCCCTCTATTAAGGCTGCATCAGCCAGGTTAAATTCCCCTTCAGAAGTCAGCGCCAGCCCCAAGAACTGCAGTGTCCAGGCCAGGCTGGCTACATCGTCGGATGATCTCAGGAGCGATAGGGCTTCTTGGAGTGATTTCCTGGCCGAGGCTGTATCGCCCAGGACAAATTGTAGATAGCCAGCAGTGTTGAGCGCCCTGGCTCGCGCATTTTTATATTGAATCGCCGATGGTAATGCTAGGGCTTTGATAGCGAGGTCACGCCCTTCGTAGGCAGGGCCGACAAAAAACCAATACCTCCTCAAAGCACCTGTCAGCCTTAGTGCACTTTCTGCCTGGTCGTTTTCGGCGCTCAACTCGAACACCGCGCGGATGTTGTCATTTTCTGCCTGGAGAAGCCTATACCAATCCACCTGTTTGTTTAAATAGAATTCGGGCTCGGCAGCTTCCGCCAGGCGCACATAGTACTCTGCGTGCCGGTCGCGCATCCATCGAGTTTCGCCCGCTTCATCCAGCTTCAAGTGACCAAAACTGCGGATGGAATCCAGGAAACGATAGCGCGTCGCCAAATCCGCATCTCTGGGAGCGGGTTCCACGTTCAACAAAGTCTTATCAAACAGGCGTCCGAGCAAAGAAAGGACTTCGTCGCCATGGATACCTTCACCTGCACAAATGGCCTCAGCTGCTTCCAGGGTAAAACTACCGGCAAAAATGGAAAGGCGTCTGAATAACACTCGCTCTGCTTCGCTGAGAAGCTCATGGCTCCATTCAAGTGCTGCTCGCAGCGCCTTGTGCCGTGGCAGTGCGGTGCGGTGTCCGCCCATCAGCAAGCTGAAACGACGGTCCAGGTGGGTGGCGATCTCTTTGGCCGTGAGCAGATTCATGCGCGCCGCAGCCAGCTCGATTGCCAGAGGGATACCGTCCAGCCGCAGGCAGATCTGGGCGATCGTGGATGCCTCTATCTCACCCAGCTTGTAGCCGGGGAGAATATTAGCAGTGCGTTCGATGAACAGTCTGACAGCTTCGGATTGAACGATGTCGCTGAAATCCATTGAAGGTCCTCGAACGGGAAGAGAGAGGGTTGGCAAAAGCCAGGCTCTCTCGCCAGGCACTCCCAGGGCTTCACGGCTGGTCGCCAGGATGGAGACCTGCGGACAATCGACTAGCACACGCTCAGCCAGGGCTGCGCAGGCTTTGATCAGGTGTTCGCAGTTGTCCAGTATCAAGAGGAGCTGCCTGTCATGCAGGTGTTCGAGAATCCCCTCCAGGAGGGATAGATCCGGCGACTCTGGAACCCGTAAGACTTTTGCCACTGCTTGGGGGACCAGATCTGCATAGCCCACAGGTGACATCGGCGAGTCCTGAACTGGAGATGGGCTGCCATTATGCGAGAAGTCCTGTTTTTTGGATGGGTTGATTTCTAAGAGGGAGGCTAACTCGACCCACCGGACGCCATCCCTGAATTGGGGAGCCAGCGCTTCTGCTACCTGAATCGCCAGGCGGGTCTTACCAACGCCAGCCGTCCCTATGATGGTCACCAGCCGTGTAATGGAAACCAGGTCCTTGACCTGCTGGATTTCCTTTTCCCGCCCGATGAAACTGGTCAGAGGCTTGGGAAAGATGGAGCGGCGCACCTTAGGTAAGGGAGGGGCTGACGCAGATTTGTCTATAGGGGATTTTGGTGTATCCATCTTCCAGCCAGTTTTGAGGCGTATGTATAGCGCTTGGGTTTGCTCGGATGGCTTTAATCCCAGGTCTTTCTGCAAGGTTTGAGCATAGTGCTCGTAGGTTGCCGCCGCTTTCGATATGTTTCCGGTATTTGCGTAGGCAGCTATCAAAGCCCGGTAAGCGGGTTCGGGCCAGCCACCCAACGCGATCCAACGCGTCCCCCAATCCAGGACTTCCATCCAACGTCCCTCGGCTTGCAGGAGCTCCATCAGGCGGGAAAGTTTGGTCTCGAAGAGCGCATTCAGGCGCTCGCGTTCCACAAAAACCCATTCATCGTAGAACCCCGGCAACAATTCGCCGCGGTAGATCGAAAGTGCCCTAATCAAGTCGTCGGCTGTGCTGCCTTCCAGGGTTACTCTTTCAAGCTCATGCACATCCAGAGAATACTCGCCCTGTGGGCTAAAAGTGATCATCAGTTCATTGACGTGGAAAAAGGATTCCCCCTCGGCCTCGATGGCTTTGCGCAGACGCCAAAATTCGTGGCGTAGGTTGCTGCGTGCGTTCTCCTCACTCGAATCGGGCCATAATAAACCCGCCAGCCTTTCGCGCCGGTGGGATTTGCCTGCGTTCAGTATGAGATAAGCGAACAGTGATTGAGCTTTCCGCGTGGGAATGGTGACGTGCCTACCATTATGCAGCACTTCAAATTGGCCCAGCAATCTCGCTTCCAGCATGCCTTTCCCCAGTGTCAATAGGCGGTTAAACAGGAATTCCGACAGATATACTCCAAGTATAGCATCTAACCATCCCCACTTCAAGAAAAAATTACTGGTGATTACCCATATCTCACCACTTGTTCTAAGGGCGGTGAGAGGTGGGTCATCACCAGTCGTTATATCGTTGACATTATGGAAAAAGCAAGGAATCTCACGCGGAAACGCCAAGAACGCCAAGATAATTATGAATATTCTGTGTCCTTGTCGTCCGGGTTGCACTTCGGGCAGGGACAGGTCTGGCGAAGCGATCTGATCTCCGCCTCGAATGGGTTGCCATCCGGCTCGCCGCTGAACGCCTTCATCGCGTCGATCACCGGGTAAATTTCCGGCCTGACCACCCGGTAAAAGATGTTCCAGCCCTCGCGCCGGTCGGCTACCAGCCCGGCGTCGCGCAGCACCATGAGATGCTGCGAGATGTGCGCCTGGCGCAAGCCAAAGGCAGCCTCCATGTGGCAGACGCACTGCTCCCCCTCCCGCAGCGCGTCCAGGATCGCCATGCGGGTGGGGTGCATCAGCGCTTTGAAGTATTGGGTCTGGGATTGGTATCTTTGCATGGCTTGCCTGCCAGGCATTAATATTCGATCTTTCGAATATTATTCTAGCCCCTTAATATGCGTTTGTCAAGCCAGTTTCGTAACCTCTCGCCCGGGAATAGCTGAGCAGCGCCCTGCTCCGAGCGGTAGCAGTTCGGTCGAACGATCTAATATCAAGACTTACAGGTTAAAAGATGGGCTTCTAAGAAAGTGCCTGTCCACAGTACGGGCAGTTGTGCCAATCGGCCTGGACAGGGCGACCGCAATTAGGACAGGTGCGCGCTGGAGAGGGCGGTCCCCCGGCGCCACCCATCGCCCGCACCAACCAGATAATTCCTGCCACCACCAATACGATCAGGCCAAGCGGGATCAGCCACATGAAGATCATGCCGATCCAGCCGAATGGGCCAAACCCCCATCCGCCCATCATGCCTGGCCCCATCATGCCTGAGCGGTAGCCACTCATCCTTCCCCAACCGCCATACCCCCAACCACCTAGCAGGCTAACACCCACCAGGAAGACGAGCAGCACGACAACGGTGAAAATGGCCACCGCAGTCCAATTAACCTTGTTCATTTTATTCCTCCAATTCTTTACACACGTGAATGGTGCGCCGGTTGCTCCTGTGCTTCGCCGAGCGGCGATCCACAATACGCACACGCTCTCCAGCCTGGATCGACCTCTTGTCCGCAAGCCGAACACTCTGCTGTTCGTAGATTCATGCCACAGCCGGGACAGAAAGCGAAACCCTGTTGCAATGGAAAGCCGCAGTGGGCGCATCGTCCTCCGCTGACGGTGGGTATAACGTTGGTTTCTGACCTAGTAGCCGGTGGGGTGGCAGGGTTATGCTCCTGGTGGTTCATCGACGCGTGCATCAACATACAACCGCACATATTATCCTCCTCTTGGAATCCATCCGCTATGTTCTATCGTATTCTCCCATTGTTATGTGAAGAATCTATGAAGAATTTGCAAAGATCAGATAACGATTGGCAAACCTAGTGCCTTGCCGCCCAGCGTCAGGGCAAGCCGAAGCGCTTCGCGCTGGAGGTCGAGCGGGGCCAGCCACCATTGTTCCAACAACACTTTTCCCAGGTGCCAGATTCCCCCGATTTTGCGCAGCTCAATTTGCGGCGACGGTTCGGCAAAGAAGTCCCCGAAGGCAAACCCGGCCAGGCTTTCCCCTGCTTCTAACATACAATAGCCAACCCCAGGAAATTCGCTCCGTTTACCCCCTCCAGCGATCTCCGCGGCTATCCGTTGAGCTACCACCTTTGCCTGGGCGTGGGCGAATACCCCTGCTTTTGGCAGCATCAATGGAACATCCGGCTTCCATCGGCCGGGGATGTTAATGGCCGTCACGTCGCCCACGGCATACACATTTTCGTACCCGGTCTCAAGCGTGGAGCGATCCACCGGGATCCAGCCGGCCGGGTTGCTCAGACCTGCCTCACGAACCACTTGCGGGCTGCGATGGGGTGGAATGGCGACGAGCAGATCGTACTGGATAGAATTTTTGCCCTCGAAAGAAAGTTCGCGCCTGGCGGGTTCGACGCTGGCTAATTTGTGCACGGGATGGAAAGCGATCCCTTTTTCTTGCAGCATGTTCTTGACAGCTCCTCCGAGCTCTGGACCGGCAACCGGCATCGGCTGCGGTTCCGGGGTGAACAGGTGAATCTCAGCTTTGTCAGCCAGGCCGCGCTTGCGTAAAGCATCGGCGATCAACATGGCGCCCTCGTGAGGCGCCCCCGGGCACTTGTAGGGCACTGCGCTCACCACAACGGCGACCGTCCCGCCCTGGAAATCTTGAAGAGCCTGATGAAGTTTTTCTGCGCCTTCTAACGTGTAGAAAGTATGAGCGCTTTCTTCCAGGCCGGGGATGGTTTCAGGAGCCAGCTCCGCGCCGAGGGCAATGATCAGATAGTCGTAATGAAAAGTATCTCCTGTATGTACGCGGCTGTAGTCGGGAGCCAGCTTATGCCAGCTCGTTTTCACGCTGCGATTGGCTAGGTCGATGGATACTACACCTCCCTGGACCACTTCCACACCTCGCCTGACCAGTTGGTGTAAGCTGCGCGTGATCTGCTCTTTTCTCCGCTCTCCGGTCATCAGCCATAGAAAAGACGGGGCAAAGGCGTGCTCAGCCTGCTTGTCGACTATGATGATGCGGTGCCCTCCTGGCAGAAGGCGCCCCAGCTCGTTGGCGGCCATCAGGCCTCCGACCCCTCCGCCTAAGATCAGGATCGTTTTTCCATTCATCCTTCCTGTCCTTTCTCGATCAGTGATTGACCCATCGATTATTTTCTTGCGGATAGGACCACGAAAGCCTTTTCTCCATAGCCGTCTTGAACCCTGTCGAAATCTGGCGCATCATCTCAGGGCGTTCGCTTCGGCCTTATTGATGCGCTCGTTTTTATAAAATCAGCGATCATATTCCTGGGTGTATTGGTCAAACGCATTCAAAGGGATATTTGGGGTGAACCAATGGTTGAGGCCACAGAGATCGCCTCGAAAGGGCAGGCTGGTATGCAGAGACGGCAATCATAGCATCGGCTGATATCCAGGAATGGCGGCTCGTCATGATCGACGCGCATAACCGCCCGGACTTTGCAGGATGCGGCTGCCAGGCAGTCACGACATGCGCGGCACCGCTCAGGGTTAATGTGTAAATGGATCTGGCGAGCCATAAGTGTGCTCATAACAATCGTTTAATAAGTCAATATCTTGTCTGCCTCTACCGTCCAATCACCTTGAACTTGCAGGGATCCCATGGTCACACCTTCGGACAAATCTTCTAGCCCGAGCCCGCGGGCTTCACAACAAGTGCCTCAGGTAGCAACTTTTCCTCTGCTGGCCAGGGCCTTGATCATGCGCTCGATATTGTAGTAACCATCCGGTGTTTTCTGTCCCTTGCGAGCGCAGAGCACGCCATCCCCGGTAAGAAAGACGCGTACCTCAGTCCGATCGCGCTTGACCAGGTCGTAGGCTAATCGCAGGGCATTGTAGGGGCGCTCATTTCCGTAGGGTGCATCATTGATGATAAATAGATAATTCCTTGCTGCTGTCTTGGACATCGATGACATTCTTCTCTATTGGCGAGATGTCTCGGCAAGTTCCCCAGCCGCTTCCAGGTATTCCAGCAACACCTGGCGCATAAGGTCACACGCCTGGGTAATTTTGGGATTGCTCAACCGGTAGTAGACGTTAACCCCCTCACGCCTGGCGATGACGATTCCTTTCTCACGCATTAAGGCCAGATGCTGAGATAAATTGGCCTGGCCGATGTTGGTTATCTCGGCCAATCTGGACACCGGCAGCTCGCCGTCACGTAGACAGTCAATGACCTCCAGGCGCTTTGGGTTAGCAAGGGTCTGGCAGATGCTGGCATGCAATTCATATAATCGACGATTTGACATCCTGGTTCCTCAGTTTATTAGAATTATCGAATATTCTAATATACTTAATTATTTTTGTCAAATTTTCCAACCCCTCTCTTCTGACACCTCCGGTAGAGAAGGAAAAAGCCTTTCTCTGAAGGCTACTTCGTGATCCGGATCTATCCCTGGGACGGTTGTTCGTATAATGCAAAACCTTGTGAACTCCGCCATACCACCTCAAATGGCGGAGTGAAGCCTGCTGCATTCTCAAGGTTTTGCTGGTTGGAATAATTTCAATCAGGGTAGGAACTGCAACACCTGTCCTGGGGTAGGCAAGTCCAGGGTGAGGGATTGCTGACGACCCAGGTCAATCAACCAGGCGCGGGTAGTCCCGCCTCTTCCGAGGCCAAAGCCCCCATCGACCGCAAGGTAATGGCCTTCGGGCAAAACCGCCGGTTGAGACATCCAGCGCTTCGCCCGCGCCGGTTTGGCTGCCAGCCCGGCGTCGCGCAGCACCATGAGATGCTGCGAGATGTGCGCCTGGCGCAAGCCAAAGGCAGCCTCCATGTGGCAGACGCACTGCTCCCCCTCCCGCAGCGTGTCCAGGATCGCCATGCGGGTGGGGTGCATCAGCGCTTTGAAGTACTGGGTCTGGGACTGGTAGTTTTTCATGGATTGCATGCCGGATAAGTATATTCGATAGATCGAATATTATTCTAGCCCTTTAATTTGCCTTTGTCAAGTCGGATGCCTGACCCATAGATCGGGGCATTTGATCTCTAAACACATAAATTATAATTCCCGCAATATGAACAATATGCAGCTTACAATCCGCCCACTCACGCCCGATCTGTGGCCAGCTTTTGAAGACTTGTTCGGCAAAGGCGGCGCCAGTAACGGTTGTTGGTGCATGTACTGGAGGATTGGCAGTGAATATCACAAGAGAAGGCGCGAGGAGAACCGCAGCGCATTCCGCAGGATCGTGAAGCATGGCCCGCCGCCGGGCTTGCTCGCCTTCGACGGTGAGCGTGCTGTAGGCTGGTGTCAACTCACGCCGCGGGATGACTTGCCGTGGCTCAATCGTACCCGAGCTCTCGAGCGGGTGGACGATGTGCCCGTGTGGTCCATCTCGTGCTTTTATGTGCGCCGCGGCTACCGCAGGCGGGGCCTCATGTCGGCGTTAATTAACGCAGCATTGAAAGCGGCCAGGCGTGCCAACGCGCCAGCTCTCGAAGCGTACCCGGTTGACACGGCTCAACCGGGCAGCACTTCCAACGTTTTCACTGGAACGGCTTCGACATTCAAGCGCCTCGGATTCAAGACCGTCGCGCGCCGTAAGCCGTCTCGCCCGATCATGCGCCACGATCTGAAGGGGATTGCACCATAATATTGGCGCTCGTCCAATGCCCGGTAGATATACAGTGTGGCCGTCTCCGTCCGCCCCACGATGCCCCCGCCAACCACCAGCACAGCGCCAAATTCGCCCAGGGCGCGGGCGAAAGTCAGTATGACCCCGTAAGGGTGAGCCTGACCTGGCTTCCGCCTGCCCCGCTGGTAAGACAGAGGCGGTGACGACCCTGTTACATCTTTGTGATAGAAATGGCTAACAGTTCCTCAACGGCTTTGATCTGCTCTCCGTCACCGATCAAACCGATCCGATCGCCGGCCTCGAAAACCGTCAGCGATTTTGGGTTGGCCATTAAATGCTTGTTCCGCATGATGGCGATCACCGAGGCGCCGGTTCGGGCGCGCAGGTCCGCCTCGGCCAACGTCTGCCCCACGATCGGGTGGTCGGTCGGCAATTGCAGCCAGGTGACCTCGATGCTGCTGGTTGCGCTGAGCAGGTTGTGCAGCATGCGGTGCTCCTCCTCGGTGTTGATTTGCAGATCGTAGTGGTCCTGCCTGACCGCATCCGTGTAGCGGTTGATCTCCCCCAGCGGCAGGCCCAGGCGCAGGAGGGTGTGGCGCACGATCTCCAGTCCGCCCTCCAGCTCCGGATGGATCACATCCTGGGCGCCCAATTCGGCCAGGCGAGTGACGCCCTCCTCCGTCGCCGCCCGGACGACGATCGGCAGGTCGGGAGCCAGGTCACGGGCTGCAGCCACGATCAGTTGGCTGGTAGCCTCCTCCGGCGTGGTGACGACCAGGGCGCGGGCGCGCTCCAGGCCGGCGTGGGTGATCACCTCGGAGTTGGCCGCATCGCCGAACAGGGTGATGGTGCCGCGGCGGTTGAGCTCTTCGACGCGCTCGACATCCGCTTCGATCACTAACTGAGGGATTTTTATGGCTTCCAGGATATTTATGATATGCTGCCCCACGCGGCCGTAACCCACCACCACGACATGGTCCCGGACGCTTTCCTCCAGCGGAGCCGGCGCCGGGCCGTGACGGTCTAAAAGTCTCCATACCCGTGGAAAACGCTTGAGCCCATTTTCGATCCGCTCTAATAAGCGGAAAGCCCCGGGATTGAGGGTGATGGATACTAGGGCTCCAGCCAGGATCAGGGAATACTGGTCGCGGCTGAGCAGGCCGAGCGCCAAACCGGCCTGGCCGAGAACGAAGGAGAACTCGCCGATCTGGCTGTTGCCCGCCGCGACGACCAGGGTGGTGCGCGCCGGGCGAGAGATGACGAATCCCATCAGCGTGATCAGGAGCGGCTTGCCGAAAGAGATCAGAGCGGTCAGGGCGAGCACCGGGCCGATATTACCCAGCAGGTAAGCCGGGTTGACCAGCATGCCGATCGAGACGAAGAACAGCACGGCAAAGGCGTCGCGGAAAGGCAGGATATCCGCCCCAACCTGGTGGCTGAGCGGCGATTCGCTGATCACCACCCCGGCGACGAAGGCTCCAAGCGCCAGCGATACGCCGAACAGTTCCGCCGAGCCGAGCGCTGTGCCCAGGGCGATGGCCAGAATCGCCAGGATGAACAGCTCCCTGGAGCGAGTGTGGGCGATCAATCGCAGCAACCAGGGGATCAGGCGAGTGCCGACGAACAGGACGAGGGCAACGAACACCATTGCTTTCAGGGCCGCCAGACCCAAAATCTGCCAGTCCAGCCCTGGCCCGGAAAGAGAGGGCAGCAGCACCAGGATCATCACGGTGACCAGGTCTTGGATGATCGACCAGCCAATAGCTGCCTGGCCGTGCGTCGTGTTGAGTAAAGAGTTGTCCATCAACCCACGCAGCATGACCACGCTGCTGGCGTTCGAGATGGCCAGACCAAGCACGATTCCAGTCGTTGACGACCATCCCCACATCTGGCTGAGCCCGTACCCCAACAGGGTGGCGACCGCCATCTGGGAGAGCGATCCCGGGATAGCGATATCCTTGACCTTCCACAGGTCCTTCAACGAGATGCTCAGACCAACGCCAAACATGAGCAGAATCACGCCCAATTCCGCTAACTGGCTGATGGTTTCGATATCACCGACGAAGCCCGGGGTGAAGGGACCGATGGCGATCCCCGCCAGCAGATAGCCGATGATCGTAGGCAACCCCAGCCGGCGGACGATCATCCCACCGATGAATGCCACCACAAGCGCCGCGGCGATATTGATTAATAGAGGCACTTCATTCATGGCTCATCCG
>DATEDC010000162.1:0-11752 GCA_035286585.1 Anaerolineales bacterium | reverse complement strand
AGCTTACAACTGGCGTATCACCAGGAAGGTCCCCTGCAGATCTTTCAGGACCCCATCTATTCTGCCCCACTGTATGTTGCGCTGCTACGTCTGGGCATCGAAAGCGGCTTGATTCACCCGGCCAATATCATCGCCTGGATGACGACAGCCAGCTATATCGCCAGCGCGGTTGTCACTGCCGCACTATATATCTTTATTTTCCAACTCAGTGGTTCAAATCTGGCAGCCAGCGGCGCCGGGTTGCTGCTTCAATTGAATCCCACTTTCTGGTTCAACAGCATTTACGGGTTCCCAACAATTCTGGCGATCGCGTTTTTATTGCTTGCCTTAGTCTTGTTCCAATCCGGGTTAGCAAAGACTCGGGGTGTAGTGAAAGCGGCCTTGGCAGGCAGCGCTTTCATCCTGTTTGGCGCGGCAACACTGGTCAAAATTGATGCCTTCCTGGCAGGTGTCGTGTTGTACCTGCCAGTCTGGCAGTCGGCAAGCAGGCGGGAACACAGGCTCATCTGGCTAGCCGCTATGCTGGGGCTGGGGCTCGGCAGTTTTGGATTATATTCTCTGTACACTGGCGCGCTGTTATCTGGTCAGCAGGCGTTCACCTTCTACGACGTCTGGAACCTCAGGTTCCCCTTTGATATGACCTATTTCTTGTCACGGGCTAATCTTGAAATCATTTTCCGCTCGGCGGGCGTTTTCAGCATTCCCGCGGCCATCCTTGCCAGCTGCTTCCTCGCCAAAGATCACAAGCTGCGTTCCGCGCTTTTTTGGATCGCCACATCCGCCCTGATCGTGGTGGTGTTCTGGGGCGTGCGGGAGGGCAACAGCGCCCGCCATAATCTTCTCCCGGCCGTCTTCGTTGTCATGCTACTGGCGTTGCCGCTGGCGACCAGGGTGAGCGCCCGCTGGGGGATAATCCTCGCTGTGATGTGCTTCGGCAATTATTTTATCCTACCGCCGCAGGCTGACACAACCTCCCCCTCGGGGCGCCTGGCGGCAAACAGCACACTGCTCAGAGAGGCCAGACTCGGCCTGCATCAAACCGGGCGGGCTATCTCGAACCTGAAGGAAGACAAGATGGCCCTGATCGGAAACGGTCCGGTGCAGCCTTACTACCTGTTCGAAATCTTCAGGAACGAGAATTACGCCTTCCTCAACGCACAACCCTATCCAGAAACACGCCTCTCGGAAACGCATTTTCTGTACCAGGGAAAGCCAAGGGCATTCCTGTGGTCGTATTACTCCCTGCCAATAGAGGAGATCGTCCGCATTATCCATCGCGGGTACTTTGCCATCATCGACGACTCAAGAGCCGCAACAGAGCTTGAAAAAATAATGAATGGCGACGAAACCCGCTGGTTATCTATCCAGGATGTGCACTGAATGGAAACCCAAGCGCAATCCCGAACCAATCCACTGGCCGGCATGGGCCAGTTCCGCAGGCTGCTGGGGTTCGTGCGACCCTACCGGGGCCGCCTGATCCTGGCGTTGATCTCCATTGTCGCCGGTAGCGCGCTGGGACTGGCAGGGCCGTACACATTGCAGTTCCTCATCGACGCCGTCTTCCAGCGGGACGACCGGCAGATGCTCAACCGCATCACCCTCATCCTGATCGCCATCTTCGCCACCCAAAGCGTCTTTTACCTGGTGCGCGCCTACATGCTGGCCTTCATCGGCGAGCGGGTGATGGCGGACCTGCGCCTGAGGCTGTTCGCCCACCTGCAAGGCCTGTCGCTCAACTTTTTCAACGAGCGGCGCACTGGCGAGCTGGTCAGCCGGCTGACCAATGACGTCTCCACGGTGCGGGCAGTGGTGACCAGCGACATCTCCACCGCCCTGTCGCAGACCCTGACGTTCTTCGGCGCCCTGATCATCATCATCCTCACCGACTGGCGGCTGACCCTGTTCATGTTCGTGCTCATCCCCACCGTGATGGGCATCGCCATCTATTTTGGCCGCAAGCTGCGGGCGCTTTCCTCCTCGGTCCAGGACCAACTGGCGAACGCCACCACCGTGCTGGAAGAAGCGATCAGCGGCGTGCGGGTGGTGAAATCCTTCACCCGGGAGCGCTACGAGATCGGGCGCTTCACCGAGAGCATCGAGCGCACCTTCGCCCTGGCAATGAAGCGCATCCGCCTGTCTGCCACCTTTGGCCCCTCGGTCTCCTTCCTGGGATTCGCCGCGGTGGTGTCGATCTTCTGGTTTGGCGGACAGGAGGTGCTGGCAGGACGCCTGACCGCCGGGCAACTGTTCATGTTCCTGGTGCTGACTTTGACGATCGCCGGGTCGATTGGGCAGTTCTCCGGTTTATGGACCAGCCTGCAAGAAGCCCTGGGGGCCACGAAACGCCTGTTTGAAATCCTGGATACGCAGTCGGATATCGTCGAGCAGCCCGGGGCGCTGACCCTGCCGGGCGTGGAAGGCAGCATCCGCTTTGAAAATGTGTCCTTCGCCTATCGCGACAACCCGGATACTCACATCCTGAGCGGCATCGACCTGGAAATCCTGCCCGGCGAGGTGTTAGCCCTGGTGGGCCCCAGCGGAGCGGGAAAGACTACCCTGGTCAACCTGATCCCGCGCTTCTTCGACCCGAGCGAGGGGCGGGTGCTGATCGATGGTCATGACCTGCGCGAGGTGCAACTGCTGAGCCTGCGCCAGCAGATCGGCATTGTGCCGCAGGAAACGCTGCTGTTCGGCGGGAGCGTGCGCGAGAACATCCTGTATGGGCGCCTGGAGGCCAGCGAAACCGACCTGCGGGCGGCGGCTGAAGCCGCCAACGCCCACGAATTCATCCAGCACCTGCCGAAAGGCTATGATACCCTGGTTGGCGAGCGAGGCGTGAAGTTGAGCGGCGGGCAGCGCCAGCGCATCGCCATCGCCCGGGCGATCCTGAAAGACCCGCGCATCCTGCTGCTGGACGAAGCCACTTCGTCCCTGGACAGCGAAAGCGAGGGCCTGGTGCAGGAAGCCCTGGAACGCCTGATGCAAAACCGCACCAGCATCGTCATCGCCCACCGCCTGTCCACGATCCAGAACGCCGACCGCATCGCGGTGCTGGAAGATGGGCGGCTGGTGGAGCTGGGCACCCACACCGACCTTTTAGCGCTCGACGGCCTTTACGCCCGGCTGCACCGCATGCAGTTTAATATGCACGCTACCCCGTCGCCGGACGCCCGCGATGCGGATCAGACTTCAGAGAGCACCCAATCCAAACAGCGCTCTTTGGACCTGCTCTCCAGGCTGACCGGCGATTAGGGGGATGGCCTCAGCCTACGAATAACCAACGGGTGCAGCCACCAAAGGTAAGCCGGGACGCCAAAGAGCAGGGCGGTGCCCAGGTAGAGCATACCCGGGCTGGCGATATCGGGCTGGCTCAGGTTCCAACGGCGCAAGCCGATGTACAACGTGCCCGCCAGCACGTAGATATAGGTGAAGACTTGCAAAGCAAGTTCGGCCGCGCCCTCCAGCCTGGGCCACAGCCACAGGTAGGCCGGGATGGCTGGCAGGAACATCAGGCCAACCTCCAGCAAGGCTGTCAGAGCGGGAGGTAAGGGTTTTCTCATCCTGAAAATGCGACCCGCCAGAGATTGGCGGGTCGGCTTTTCTCATCAGGCAAAAGGCCGCCTAGAGCCGTGGCAGCAAGTAATCGTAGGCGCTCAGGGCGGCTTTAGCGCCCTCCCCGACGGCTACCAGCACCTGTTCTGCGTAAATATCGGTCACGTCCCCGGCCGCGAATACGCCCGGCAAGCTGGTGCGGGCAAAGCAGTCGATCTTAATCCGGCCTTGCTCGTCGAGGTCCACCAGGCCGGCGACCATGACCGAGTTGGGGAGCAGCGCCATCTCGACAAACGTGCCATCCGCTTCGATCGGCGCTTGAGTCCCGTCGGGGGCTTTGACGATCACCCGTTCGGCGTACCCATTGCCCTGCACCTCTACGACCTGGTAGCCTTCGAGAATGGTGACATTGCCCGCTTTTCTCAGCTTCTCACCCAGGGGTTTCTCAAGTTGCTCCTTCGCGGCTCCTACCAGGTGGACGTGCCTGGCAACCGTAGCCAGCTCGGCGGCGGAGCGCAGCGCCAGGTCGCCTTCGCCAATGACCACGGTCTTTCGGTCGATGAACAGGGGGGCGTAGCTGAAGGCCGAATAGCACAGGCCGCGCATGATGAAATCCTTCTCCCCAGGGACATTCAGGCGCTTCTGGCGGGTCCCGGTGGCGATGATCAGCGCTTTTGCAGCCAGGCTGCCGCCGCCCTTGGTATGGACGGCAAAACCCTCGGGGAGCTTCTCAACCCGTTCCACCTCTTCCATATGGCGGGCGAATTTTAAATATTCCAGCTCGGTCTTGAATTTATCGACTATTTCCAGGCCGCGAATAACCTGGTAATGTTCGACCCATGGCAAAGCCAGGCGGAAGTTCGTCTTGCCGCCCAGGTCTTTAGAAACGAGCAAAACGTTCAGGCGTTTGCGGATGGCGTAGATGGCCGCAGTGAGCCCGGCCGGGCCGCCTCCTACAATAATCAGGTCATACATGCTTCACCTCATCGGATTAGATGCTTCAGGATAAATGTAGCGCCAGTTATAGCCAGCCGCCTCTTATTCTGCGGGCGCCGGAGCGATGAAACCATCTCTCATCATCGCCTGGGTCAGATCGCGCGAGCGCTTGATGATCGACATAGCGCTTTTCAGCAGTTCATCATAACCCATCTGGATACGCGCCAGGCCTTGCTCCTGGGCTTTCATGGCAACCGCAGCTGCTTCGCGCGGGAAGACCTCCCAATCGTCCATGGTAGGCAAGATGTGCTCTTCGTCAAGCCGGTCGCCGACGTGATCTGCCAAAGCCGTGGCTGCCGCGTAGCACATCTCATCGGTGATGGTGCGGGCGCGCACATCCAGGGTGCCGCGGAATATACCCGGGAAGCCGAGCGAGTTATTCACCTGGTTGGGAAAGTCTGAGCGACCTGTGGCCACGATCCTGGCTCCGGCTTCAACCGCCTCCCAGGGCCAGATCTCAGGCACCGGGTTGGCGCAGGCGAATAAGATCGCATCCTTTGCCATCGAAGCCACCCACTCGGGCAGTATCACCCCCGGACCAGAGCGTGAAAGGGCAATTACGACATCTGCGCCATTCATCGCCGCGGAGATGTCTCCCTGGCGACCTTCGGCGTTAGTGGTCTGGCATAGGCGCCACTTGTCCACAAACTCGGCCTTGCGCAGCTCGAGATCCTTGCGCTGCACGCCCAGGATGCCCTTGCTGTCCACCATGAAGCATTTCGCCGGGTCAACCCCCCAGCCGAAGATCAACCGGGAACAGGCTACGTTAGATGCCCCGCTGCCGATAAATGCGATGCTGACCTCTTCTTTGGGCTTGCCCACGATTTTCAGCGCATTCATCAAAGCCGCCAGGGTCACCGTGGCGGTGCCCTGCTGGTCGTCATGCCAGACCGGGATCTCGGCTTTTTCTCGCAGTGTATCCAGAATGTAGAAGCACTTGGGCTGAGAGATGTCCTCCAGGTTCACCCCGCCAAAGCCAGGCTGCAGCATCAGGACGGTTTTGATAATGGCATCCGGGTCTTTGGTATCCAGCATAATCGGAACTCCATCCACGCCACCCAGGTACTTGTACAGCAAAGCCTTGCCTTCCATCACCGGCAAGCCGGCTTTGGGTCCAATATCGCCCAGCCCGAGCACGCGGGTGCCATCACTGACGACCGCCACGGTGTTCCACTTATTGGTGTACTCATAAGCCAGCTCCGGATCCTGAGCGATGGCGCGGCAGGGCGCGGCTACCCCCGGCGTGTACCAGATGGCGAAATCGTTGAAGTCCCGCACCGCGCATTTGAGGGTTGTTTCCACCTTCCCCCGATAATATGGGTGCAGGAGCATGGCATCTGCCGAGGGTTTTTTAGCCTTCGCCAGAAGATGTTCCACGTCAATCGGTTTTTTCTCCGTCAACACAATGGACCTCCTTGGTCGCAACAAACTGCAAAACCCAATTGGTGAGAATCTGCACAAAGATAGTATTGAGATTATAGCAACTGAGTGATTTGAATTCAACGGTATTAGATCAGCTTTCGGGGGTGACTTGTGTCGTGGTTTTATCCAGGCGGTCTCCGGAAACGATATCACCATCAAGGTATAATCTATTTTGATCCATGTATATCCAAATTGCCATATTCGTTATTGGTTGGCAAAATAGTCCCAATTGGCTATAATAGGCGCGCTACCCTGGATATTGGAGCAATTTTTTCCGTCGCTGGTTCTCCTGACTGGAAAGCCGCGAGTTGAGCGCTGATGAGAGAGTTTACGTTTCGAGACAAGATAGCGGTTGTGACCGGGGCGTCAAGCGGGATCGGCCGGGCAACCGCGCTGGCTCTCGCCCAACGCGGGGCGAAGGTCGCCCTGGCCGCGCGCCGCGTTGAGCTGCTGGAGGAAGTCGCCGCCCAGATTCGCCAAGCGGACGGAGAAGCCCTGGTCGTGCCCACGGACGTCTCCGAGCCATTTCAGATCGATAACCTGATTAGGGAGGTGCTGTCGCGCTGGGGTCAGGTGGACATCCTGGTATCCAACGCCGGGCAATATATCCGCCGGACGACGACCGAACTGGATGCCGAGGTAATCCAGGCTTCCATGCGGGTAAATTTCTTCAGTCATCTGCACGCTGTGCTTGCTGCCTTACCCCATATGCTGGAGAGGCGGTCCGGTCACATCGTCCTGGTTTCCACCATGAACGGCAAGAAGGGCATACGCCCAGACGCGCCGTATGCGGCGGCAAAGTTCGCCTTGAATGGATTAGGGGAGGTGATGCGCCAGGAGCTGCGCGAGCAAGGTATTGCCGTTGTCTTGATCCTGCCCGGGAGGGTGGATACACCTCTCATCGAGAATCTCAAGGTTCCCTGGATTTCGGCGAAAATTTCGCCGCAGGCGGTCGCAAAGGCGATCCTCAGGGGGATAGAACGGAACCAGGCAGAAGTATATGTTCCCCCTTATGTAAAACTGCTCTATATTGTGAATGCATTGAGCCCAAGGCTCGGGGACCTGATAGCGCGCTCTTTTCATTTACAAGGATTGGAAACCTGATCAAGGAGTCTACTATGCAGATCGATCTCAGTCGACAAATCCAAAGCAGGGCTGTCCACGCCTGGCTGCGCAACATCACCGCAGCTTATCTCCCCGGACCTACCACACCATTGCTGGACGATTTTGTCAGCCAGCTATTGAGCTGCTTCCGCAAATGGGGGCACACGGTCGTGGAGACTCCCAGGAGAACCGTGGACATCCTCTTGACGACCGCCGCCTATGGCAAACCGGTGAGCTGGCGTCGAGCGCCGATCTTCACCGCCCGCAAACATTTCCGCCTGGAGCAGGCCCCCACCGTGTTCACCATCGTCCACATCACCCCGGATCAATTTGCACACATACTGGGGCATTTCGAGGATGCCCTGGCAAAGGATAGACCAGATCCGGCGGATTACGCTTTCCCTGGGCTGGCGTATGAGGCTTATAAGACGCTTCACGAGCAAGGGAGGCGGGGCGGCGCCATCCTGTCCCTGGTGCGGCTGCTCCAATCGCAAACCATGAGCGTCCGCATCCTGCTGGTGGTCGGCGATGAGCGTCCCATCGAGGCGTATACTTTCGACCTGGTGGGGGCGCACCCGCGCAGCCTCGCCAGCGCCGGCGATGCCTTCTACGACGATATCGTATTGCGAATAGTGACCTCGGTCAGCACGCGTGAGGTAACCGACCACGAAGTCGTGGGAGAGCCAGTTCCTGTTTCTGTATGGAGATCGCTCAGCACCCCGGCCGCCATGCTGAAGGCGGGTCGCCAACTGGGTCTGCGCCATTTTTTCACCGAAATGGTGAATGTAGCCCACCTGGTGAATGTGCCGGCGGTGCCCGAAACGGTCGCCAACCAATACAGCGAGGGCTGTTTCGCCACCTGGGACGTGGATCTGGGAGCGCTGATCGCCACAGTGACCGGCAGCGCCCGCCCGGTGCAAAAATACAACTTGAGCGACGATGACCTGTCAGTTATCGTGGGGGTGCGCCCCGACAGGCGGGGGGCGCAGGTGCGGCATGTAAAGGGCAAGAACAATATCAAGCCCTCCTCCGAGGCCGTCGAGCTGATCCAGATGGATGGCAGCCTGCCAACCATCAAGCTGGAGCCAGGCTGGCAGCTTGGAAATGGGAAAAGCGCTCACAAGGAGTTGGAGGTGCCGGTTGTGCGTTCTAAATTGCACGGTCACCGCGGCGTGACGAGCTACGACCCACTCTACGTTGAGCATGTGCCCCTGGAAGTGCCTTATTACCACTATCCGGTCTCCTGCGCCACCGAAGCGCAAGCCAACGCGATCGTCTCGGCTTTTTCCCAATCGGAAGCGCTGGCGAATCCGGGCGACCCGCGCCAGGTGGTCTTCACCGTGCTGCCGGGTCACGGCGTGGTGATCGCAGAAAAATGGGTCCCTGGCAAAGCGCCTTTCCAGGTTATCTGGGAATATATTGATTTGAGCGCCCTGGAGATCAGCAGCAAGGTGCCGCAGGGATTGCTCTCCTACCTGCCAGATGGAAGCCGCAGGATGGCGCTACTCGAGGCGTAAACGGGCGCCTGCATGGGGGTCATCGAGTATCGCCTCCTGGTGTTCGTAAAGCAGGGCTGAACCCGAGCCGGCAGCCCAGCAGAGAGATGCCTAAGCTCATCGTCTTGTTGGCAAGCGGGACGCGCGGCGACGTGCAGCCGTTTATCGCCCTCGCCCTCGGCTTGCAGTCTACGGGCTACCGGGTGCGGGTGGTCACGCATGCCAGCTTCCGATCGCTCGTGGAGAGCCGGAGGCTGTCTTTTGCGCTGCTGGAGAGCAATCCCAGTGAGCTGCTGATGCAGCCGGAGTGGGAATCCGCCCTGGTGTTTTCCGGGGGCTGGGGGCGCGGCCTGCGGGCTTCGCTTCGTTTTATGCGCGCGGCGCGCCCGCTCTACGCGCGCATGTTGAGCAGCGCCTGGGAGGCATGCCGGGGGGCGGATGGCGTTATCGTTGGCCTGGCGACCATCTGGGGGGAGCACATTGCCGCCGCGCTCAAGGCGCCCTGCCTGTACTGCTTCTTACAGCCCTTCAGCCGCACATCCGCTTTCCCCAGCGCCTTGCTCCCATTACGAGGCTCTTTTGGGCGGGTTTATAACCGCCTGAGCCATGTGGTCGTAGAGCAGGCGCTCTGGCAGCCGTGGAAGTCGATCGTCAACCGGTGGCGAAGCCACTCGCTCAGTTTGCCGAAAGCGCCGCTGGAGGGATACTACGCCCGCGTATACCGCCAGCAAGCGCCAGTCATCTATGGCTTCAGCTCCCGGGTCGTGCCCCGCCCAGCCGACTGGCCTGCCTGGCACCAGGTCGCCGGCTACTGGTTCCTGGACGAAGCAACAGGCTGGACGCCCCCCCAGGCGCTGGAACGTTTTTTGCAGGCTGGAGCCGCGCCGGTCTATATCGGCTTTGGCAGTACCGCAAGGCGTATCCGCAGCGAGGTGATCAGCCTGATCCAGCGGGCGCTGGAAAAAGCCGGGCTGCGCGGCGTGCTGGCGCTTCAAGGAGTGATAGATCCGCAACCGGCAGCCACAGAGACCCTGTTTCAGATCGGAGCGGCGCCGCACGCCTGGCTGTTCCCGCGCATGGCAGCTCTGGTACACCACGGCGGCGCCGGGACCACCGCGGCGGGGCTGCGGGCTGGCGTCCCGGCTCTGGTCATCCCCCAATATGCGGACCAATTCTTTTGGGGCGAGCGCCTGGCTGAGCTGGGGGTGGGACCACGCCCTATTCCAACGCCTGCGCTGACGATGGAGAGATTTTATCCCGCGCTAGAACAGGTCGCCAGCGACGAGGAGATGCGCCTCCGCGCCCAATCCCTGGGCAGAGAAATCCTGGCCGAGACGGGCGTTCAGCGAGCTGTGGAGATTATTCAGCAGGTTGTATAGCGGGGCGGGGAATGCGCCGCAGCGACAGGTAAGCCAGCAGTAAGGCAAGAGCAGACAGCAGGCTGCCCAGCCAGTACGGCGCGGCGATGGCAATGTACTCGAACGTCAGCCCTGCCAGGGTTGGGCCGATGATGGTGGTCAGGCTGAGCAGCGCCTGCGTCCCGCCCATCAAGCGCCCCTGCATGGCAGCCGGCGCCTGGGTCGAGACCAGCCCGGTCAGGGCCGGGATGCTGATTCCGCTGCCCAGGGCGATCAGGCCGACCAGCGGGTAAAGCAGCCAGGCCTGGTGGGCGGCAGCCATGCCAGCCAGGCCGGCCGCCATCAGGGCCAGCCCGAGGGTGGACAGGCGCTTTTCGCCAAATCTCGGCTGCAGCTCGCGGAAAACCACGCCCTGCACCAGGACGGCGCAGGCGCCAACATAGGCGAAGAAAATGCCATTCAGGGTGGCGTCCCAACCGAAGCGCCTCTGGCTGTAGAGTGGAAAATTGGTTTGCAGGCCCGAAAACGCCAGGTTCAGGGTGAAGATCGTCAGCAGCAGCATGCGGATGGAGGCCAGGCGAAATAAACCGCCAAGCTGCATCACTGAGCTCAACGGGTTCACAGAGACCCCGGCGGTGCGCCGTTCCGGAGGCAGGGATTCGGGCAGGACAGAGTAGCCGAATATCACGTTCGCCAGGGCGATGGCAGAGGCGGCAAATGCCGGCACGCCCAGCCCATACGCGCTCAGCAACCCGCCCAGCACCGGTCCCGCCATCAACCCCAGGCCAAAAGCCGCCCCCACCAGGCCCATGCCCCGCGAGCGCTCCTCGCGGCTGGTCACGTCGGCGATGTAGGCATAGGCGGTGGTCAGGTTGCCGCCCGTGATCCCATCCAGCATGATTGCCAGGTAAATCCCACCCAGCGAATCAGCCGCGCCCAGCAGCAGGTAAGCCAGCGAGGTCCCCAGCAGGCTGATCAACAGCACCGGTCGCCGCCCGTAGCGGTCCGACAGCCCGCCCAGGATAGGCCCGCTGAGAAGCTGCATCAAGGCGTAAAGCGAGCCGAGCGAGCCGACGATCGCCGCGCCGCCTTGCTGCTTTTGCACGTAGAAGGGCAGCAGCGGCACCATCATCCCGTAGCCGAGCAGATCGACGAAGACGGTGATAAAAATAAACAGCAGGGAGGGCTTGCGGAAGAAAAACTTCATCGACCAGAATTACGCACCGCAGGCGGCGTTGGATTGCAAGCCAGGCGCCTGGCGCTTTTACTGGTACTGGCAGGCGTTTAGCTACCTGGCAGTTTTTCAAATAAAGCGAACGAAGTCTATCTGAGCGGAGCTTGCGCAGTCGAAGAGAGCCTTCGACTCCGTTTCACTCCGCTCAGGCTTCGACTACGGGCGCTTGCAGCGCACTCCGCTCAGCCGTGTTGGTTTACATAAACTCGCGGAACTGCAGGCCGTAGCGCTTGCGCGCCTCCAGCCAGGCTTTGCGTAGTGTCTCGTACACCTCTTCCGGCTTGTGTACGTTGCGCAGCACCACCACCGGGTCGGAGGGGTCGTGACCCCGGATGGTCACGTCGCCGATATTCAGGATGCGCTCGCTCATCCCCTGTTTGAAATCGAGATCCTGGACCCGGATCAGCTCGAAATTTTCGACATGCCGCGAGACCAGCCCGGTGATGATTTTTACCCGTTCGGTGGTGATGATATAGGATTCGACCAGAGACAGGAACGGGCGCCCTTGCCAGAGGACGCGCTCATCGTCCGCATCCACGGTGTGGGCTTCCGGATTCTCCTGGGTGTTCTCGTCCAGGATCGAATCCATG
>DATEDC010000161.1:0-9997 GCA_035286585.1 Anaerolineales bacterium | reverse complement strand
CGGCTTCTTGAAATTGGGCTGCGGAGTGGGTTTCTCGGCTGAAATATAAAAAGCAGCGGCTGTCGCCACCAGCGTGAACGCCTGGACCAGCAGCGAGAGCCCCAGGTGTACGGCGCTCAACATCCGGTCGCCGCCTGCCTGGACCTGCGCAGCGAGCAGCGCTCCCAATGCGATTTGCGCACTCAGGGTTCCCGCCGCGGCGTAAATCGGGTAGCTGACCCACGCCTGGTGATGATATTTGCGCCGCGCCTGGTAAGCCGAAGCCCCCACGAGTAGAGCGACTATGAAGGAGAGCGACCGGTGGGCATAATCCCAGCCGGCTTTGTCGTGAGCGCTCAGCCGAACGGCAGAGCGTTCCACTGGCGGAGTGAAGCTGCCAAAGCAGGTGGGCCAATCGGGGCAGCCCCCGCCGGAGGCAGTCACGCGCACGACCCCGCCCACCACGATGAGCAGGAAAACAGCCACGCTAGCGGCGACCAGCAGTATTTTGAAGTTGTCGCTGGGTTGGCGATTATTCGTCATAGACATGCGCATCCTCGGCGTTTTCCGCGTCCAATTCCTGAGCATCTCAGGTGGCTAATTTAATCTCCGAGTGAACCTAAGCCGCTTGTAGATACCGGCGTTCCTGGCGGCGGATAAAAAAGGGATAACCGATCCCTAAAATCGCTGCAAAACTGAACCATTGGAGCGCATAGCTGAGATGGGGTCCCTCGCTCAGCTCCAGATCGGGCTGCGTGCGGTATGGCAGCCCATCCCAGGAGGGGTCAGGCGCCTGCTGGATATAGGCAGGCAGAAGGGGGTACGGCGTCTGCCGGGCGATGCCCTCCACGTTGGCGAAGAACCAGGCTTCCAGGCGCTCTCCTGTGGACGGGATGGGGTCGGTTCTGCGTCCAAAATCTGGCTTGCTCTGTGAGCGGCGGATCACCCCGCGCACCTCGACCAGCCCGGGCTCAGCGTATTGCTCCCAGCTCCCGTATTGAAAATCCTCCGAGGGGACCCATCCGCGGTCCACCAGGATGTGCTGCTCGCTGGCCTCGATGCGCAGCGGCGTCAGCAGGTGCACGCCCCACTGGTTGCCCCACGCCTGGTTGCGCAGGGCAACCTCCTGGGAATGATCGTATACACCCCTGACCACCACGGAGCGGTATTCCATTTCACTCAGCTCTGACCTCAAGGCCGCCCCGCTGAGTTCGAGCGCCGGCTGCTTCATCTGCGCCAGAACGCGGCTGTTGAATTCGCGGCGCTGCTCCAACCGGTCGAGCTGCCAGATGCCCAGCCTCGCCGTAAGCGCCATGCCAATTAGGACCAGTAAGGTCGCCAGCCTCCAGCGAGGTGACAGCATCCTCAGCGGCAGCGTCGCTACCCCGCTGCCTGGTCTCACAGAAGCCGCCGATCCGTCTGAAGCGGCTTCGGCTGAGCGGAGTGTAACACAGTCGAAGCCTGAGCCGCCTACCTCCACCTGGCTTACCATCTTTGGGCGGCTACTCATCCTCGCCCTCCGCGGCCCGCTCAAGAGATTTACTCTTCTCCGCTGGTTTGATGGGAAAGGCCAGCAGGCCGTAAATGAACAGGAAAACCGTCATCGTTGGGGCGGCAATCCCCAGGGCAGTCAGGCGGGTGTTCAGCGTGGTCGCCTGGCGCACGTCCACACCCAGGTAGCGGCTGGGGCTGAAGGAGCAGGCATACGAGTACCTGTCGGCGGTTTCCAGAACCAGACGACCGGTTGAACCCGCCGGCACCCAGATCGGCCCCAACTGGTGCTGGACAGTGTCCTCGTTCTTGACCTCCAGCACATCCCCGACCACGAAGACCATCGCCTCTGGGAGAGTCGGAAGCGGCTCGCCCGCCGCGACTCGCTCCGCAGTGCCTTTGGGGATCACCAGCTGCACGGTTTTCGGCGCCCGGTCGGTTTTTTCCTTTTGCAGCAGGAAGAAACCTTCGTTAATAACGCCCACAGCCGCCAGGGAGAGGATCAGGGTGATCAGAAAGCGTTTGAGGTACGGGCGGTATTCCGCTTTCATCGCCGCTTAGTTCTCTTTCAGCAGGTGGCGCACGTCCTCAATCACTGCCTTTCGACCCATCTCGAGTGGATAGGTCAGCCGCCAGCTGCCATGCTTATCAATGGCATAGATGCGCGCCGTGTGTTCCACTTCGTAACCCGCCTCGCCCTCAGCCTCTTGCCCGGCCTGGTACACGCCGTAGCTCCGCCAGACTTTCTCCAACTGCGCCCTCTCGCCGGTCAAACCGTAAAAGGATGGATCGTAGCCCGGCAGGTAGTTACGCAGGCGTTCTACCGTATCCCGTTCCGGGTCCACTGTGATAAGCACAAAGCGCACTTCCACGGCTAAATCGCCAAGCTCATCTTTGATCCGCTTGAAATCGGTGAGCGTGATCGGGCAGACGTCCGGGCAGTGGGTGTAACCGAAGAAGATCAAGACCACCTTCCCCTTTTGGTCGCTCAGCCGGAACACCTCCCCGTTCTGATCGCGCAGGGCGAAATCGGCTGCCGGAGCCGGCGGATCGATCAACGAGCCTTGAAACGTATAACCACCGCTCAGGACCTGCCGCCCCATCAGCAGCAGCCCCACCAGCAGAAAGCTCCCCACCCCAATGAACCACAAACTGGCCTTCATGCGCTTATCCTTTTTATCTTTTCGAAGCCCAGCCCTCCCCGCCTGGGACGCAGGTGGCTAATCATCTCTGGAGTTCCCTGGCCCGCAGCCGGGTTTCGAGTTAAGTTCCTAGATCGCCGCCGACCCGATCAGGTACAGGGCCGGGTAGAAGAAAATCCAAACTACATCGACGAAGTGCCAGTAGACCGCGCAGGCTTCGACCGCCCAGTGCCGCTCCGCTGAATAGCGGCCTCTGCGCCCATTGCTGTAAACAACTGCCAAAAAGATCACCCCGCTCAGCACGTGAAAGGCGTGGAAGCCGGTCATGGCGTAGAACAAGGAAGCTGCCACCCCATCCCCGGGTCCAAACGGCGCGATCTGCCATTCCACACCGACCACGCCAATCAGGAACAGGCTGCCCAGGATCAGTGTGATCAGTGTGCCGTTCAAGAACGTTTTCCGGTCGCCGTGCGCCATGGCGCTCTCCGCCCGGTTCATGAAGAAGCTGCTGAGCAGCAGAATGGAGGTCACCGCCAGCCCCACGAGCTGGTTTACTTCTGGGCGGGAGCCTGTGCCCAGCAGGTAAAACCGGCTCACATATAAACCTCCAAAGACGAAGGCGTCCGAAAGGATGAACAGCCAGAGGCCCAGGCGGTTCGCTGCCGTTTTGCGCTGGTATTCGGCCAATGTTGAAGCGTGTGCCGTCATTCGTGCGCCTCCTCACCCGCCAAAAGCCGCGGCAGGTGCATGTAGTCTCTTACCACCAGAAAGGCTTTCATGATCGCGATCAAGATCAACGGAGCCCACCAGGCAGAGGCGACCGATCCGAGCCAGAACTCACCCATGGTGAGCACCGCCAGCAAGATCAAGACGCCAAATCCAACCCGGAAAGCCTCTTTTTTCTTCTCTTCCATTTTTACGTCGTTTTGTCCTTCCATTCATCGCTCCTTTTTTAACCGCGAGGTCAATCCGCGGCTGAGGGCGCAGCCGCCCTGCCCGCATGCATGTCGACATAAACCGAGCCAGCCAGGCCGTAGTCGTAGGGTTCGCCCACCACCTCGAATTGCTCCGCATAGTTGTGGGTCGGCACCGGCGAGGGGAGCTGCCACTCCGGCGCGCGCGAGCGCCAGGGGTTGGCTTCGGCTATCTCGCCGCCTCGGGTGCTGACGATGAAGTTGTAAATAGCGATCAGCACCGCCAGGCCAATCACAAATCCGGCAATCGTGATCAGCAGTTGGGTCGTCTGGATACCGAGCGCAGGATCGTAATCTGCAATCCGGCGGCGCATCCCGAGCAAACCAACCTGCATCTGGCCCAGCGATTGCACGTAGAAGGCAGGCAGCATCAGCCAGAAATGCAGCTTGCCCAGCCGCTCGTTATACATCCGCCCGGTCATTTTGGGGAACCAGTAATAAATCGCCGCAAAGAAGGGAAATACAAAACCACCGAACATGGTGGCGTGGAAATGTCCCACGATCCAGTAAGTGTCCTGCAGGTGCAGGTCGGTCGCCACCACGCCATTTGGCGGGCCGCTCAAGCCGCCCAGCAGGAAGATCGAGATGGCCCCCAGCACGAACAGCATCGGGGTTGGAAAGCTCAGTTTGCCCTCCCAGATGGTCGCCACCCAGCTGAAGAACTTAACCCCGGTTGGCACCGCCACCAGCAAGGTGCTGTACATAAAAGGCACGCGCAGGTAAGCCGCCATCCCTGAGGTGAACATGTGGTGCGCCCAAACCAGGAAACCCACCAACGCGATACCGAAGGATGACAGCGCCACCCAGCGATAGCCAAACAGCGGCTTGCGCGCAAACACGGGCAGCAGCTCGCTGATCACCCCTAAGCCGGTCAGCACGAATATATACACCGCCGGATGGGAATAGAACCAGAACAGGTGCTGGAACAAGACCGGATCGCCGCCCTTGGCAGGCTCGAAGAACCCCATCCCGAACAGGCGCTCGAACATCACCATCTGGAACGAGAGGCCGATCAACTGCGTCGCGGTCAGCCCGATGATCGCTGTGGCGAAGGCCGTCCAGACGAAAATCGGCATGCGAAAATAGTTCATCCCGGGGGCGCGCATCTTCACGATGGTCACGATGATGTTCAGCGAACCGAAGATCGAGGATAAGCCGATGAAGTACACCCCCATGAAGAACATCTGCATCCCCAGCGGCGCCCTGGCGCTCAACGGCGGATAGCCGGTCCAGCCGGTATCGAAACCGCCCAGGAAAAGGGAGCTCACCAGCAGGATCGCGCCGGGGACGTTCAACCAGTATGCAAAGGCATTCAGGCGCGGGAAAGCCATATCGTTTGCGCCGATCATCAAGGGCACCAGGTAGTTAGACATCGCCCCAACACCCAGCAGGATGGCGCCGATCATCACGATCCCGTGCAGGCTCATGATCGTATTGTAGAAGCCAAGCCCGCTCATTCCCAGGATGTTGGCTTCATCCTTGAACAGCAAGCCGGTTGCGGCCAATTCGGTGCGGAAGGTGAGGGCGAACAAACCAGCTAGGGAGAACAGGATCAGCGAAGTGATCCCGTATTGAATGCCGATCACCTTGTGGTCGTAGGAGACGTTCAGGATTTTCGCCCAGCCTTTCCGCTCCGGGGTTTCAGGGTGTTCAGAGGTTTCCTCGCCTTTAGCCCATTTGAGCCAGTCGCCGAGCACGCCGGTTCCGAGCATAAAAGTCACCACCCCGATCAACGCGCCGCCCACCCAGGCGGGCTCGGCTTTCCATACTGGCAGGAGGCCTAGTAAGAGCCGTACTCCCATCACCAGGACCATCCCAACGGGTACGCCCAAGATCATGGCGATCAGGCCGCGCGCCAGGCTGGTGGAAAAAAAGCTGCTTCTTTGACTCATTGCACTGCTCCTTATCGCAAACTCTTGATGAACTCGATCATGTCCTGGATCTGGGCTTCACTCATCCGCTCGGCGAAGTTTTGCGGCATGAGATTCTCCAAAAAGCCCTGGACAACTTGAGCGTTCGGATTGATGATCGCCTCGTGGAGGTAGGCGTCGTCGGCTGTCACCGTGCTGCCGTCCGCCAGGGTGCGTTGGCTTTGATACAGGCCTTGCCAGGTTGGGCCGACACCCGGCGTCCCGTCGAGGGAGTGGCAGGCGTTGCAGCCAAATGAGGTGTACCACTTCTCGCCTCTTTCAACAGGGTCCTCTGAAAGCCCGGATTCTTCGATCACCCAGCCGTCGAAATCTACCTGCGAAAGCACAATCACCGGGCTTTCCATGTAAGCGTGGCGGCGCCCACACAGCTCTGCACAGCGCACGGTGTACTCCCCGATTTCGGTCGGTGTGATGCGCAGATCGCGAACGAATCCCTCGCCCCCGGGCAGGGCATCCTGCTTGACCCGGAATTCCGGCACCCAGAACGAATGGATCACATCCACGGAGGACAGGTGCAACAAGGCTTGCTGATCGACCGGCAGGTACAGTTTATCGCTCACGATGCCCGACTCTGGATATTCGAAACTCCACGACCACTGCGAGCTGATCACGTTCACTTCGATGGCCTGAGGGTCGATGCGCTGGGTTTCTCCCAGCGCCTGGCTGCCCATAAAAGCAAAGGCGAGTACGGTGATCAGCGGTATGACCGTCCAGAGCGCCTCCAGGCGCGAGCTGCCCTCGATGTGCCTGGCATCGCTGGTATCGCCGGCTTTTCGGCGGAAAACCGCGATACTGTACACCATGAACACGACGATCAAGGCGAATAGAAAGGCGATCACCTTGAACTCCAGGTCAAACATCCGGTCGATCGGTTGAGCCTGAACGCTCGCCGCGGTGGGAAGCAACTCAACCTGCCCTAAAGCGAAAATGAGCAAAGCTGTTACCACCACCACGAGGATTCCGGCGATGATCAAATGTTTCATGTTCCCTCTCCTCGGGTTTGCGTATTCGTTTGTCTTGGTATTTTCGCTCGCTGAAAACGGCTCCGCAACCTTAGGCGCGCTCCAGTTTTCCAGCCAGTCGTCAATCTGAGCCGCGGCCATGCTGCGGCGATCGTACACGATCGCTTCTTCCCCGTCCTGCAGTGAGAGCAGAACCACGCGCAGTTTTCTCTCCCCTTCCACGAAATGCGCCAGGAATTCGTCCCGGTTGAGCCGCTCGTCATCGTAATCCACGATCACCAGGTCAGGGCTCAACCTGTCTAAAGCCGAGATGGCTTCCTCCAGGTTGGAGACGATGCCGACAACCTCAACATCCGCTTCTGGGCGCGACTGCAGCAAGCTGCGCAGCCCTTGCCCAAAAAGGGTATGGCTAGAGGCAATGAGGACCCGCTGGGGCTTCTCTGGCTTCATCATCTTGTAGCTGCTGTACTATGATTCCTATTTAGGACTTACTTTACCAAAAATGAATAGATATGTCATCGACCGCCCCCTTACAAAAAGGTGGATATATAAATAACACGGAGGGGTGATTTCGTCATCACCCCTCCGCGATCTTTTAGAGGCGCACGGGGATTATGCCTGGCCGATCAGGCCATACTGGATCGCTTTGCTCACCGCTTCTGCCCGGTTGGAGGCTTCCAGCTTCTCAAGGATGTGCCGGACATGCGTCTTGACCGTGTTATCTGAAATAAAAAGCTCGCTCGAAATCTGGACTGTGGTCATCCCCCGCGCCAGGCATTTCAATACTTCCGTTTCTCGGCCGCTCAATCCGCGGTCATTCACGTGGCTGGCGTCTACACTCACCGCGCGCAGCACCTGGCGTGTAACATCCGGCGCCAGGACCGACATACCCTCGTGAACCTTGACGATGGCTTTGCACAGCTCTTCCGGAGAGGCATTTTTCAGCAGGTAACCATCTGCACCGGCAGCGATGGCGCCGAACAAATCCACATCGTTCTTTGATATCGTCAGCATCACGATCCGGCAGTCTGCTTTTTCCTTTAATACCTGCACGGTCTCAACTCCCCCCATGTCAGGCATATTCACGTCCAGCAGCACCACGTCAGGTTTCAATTGTTGGACAACCTCCAGGGCTTCCCTGCCGTTTGCGGCTTCGCCAACAACCTGGAATTCCGGCATACCTTTCAACAGGCTGATCAACCCGGAGCGAAACAGGGCGTGATCATCGACCACGACCAGGCGGATCGGTTTCATAATTCGTCTCTTTCTTATCGAAGGGCATGCGGATGCTCACCGTTGTCCCCATCTGCGGTCGGCTGGTGATCTGGTAATCCGCCCCGATCAGCTCGGCTCTTTCTTGCATGCCGCGCAAGCCGTGTCGGTAAGGGTTGTGCACATCTTCTGCCAGGAAACCTGCCCCGTCGTCAACGATTTCTAGTATGAGGAAGCCAGCCGCCTCCCGGCAGGAAATTTCAACTCGTTTGGCTTGCGCGTGCTTGCGCACATTGCTCAGCGCCTCCTGAACGATGCGAATCAACTGCGTGTTTACCTCGGGGGGGAAATCGTATCGGCTGGTCGAGGGGCATAGCTCGACGGTCACACCGCTCAGCTCCTCGAACTCGGCCGCGGTCTGCTGCAATAATTGCGGGAAGCTTTCGTTCGCCGAGGCGATTCGCAATCCGTCGATCGACTGGCGCGCCTCCTGGTAAGCGTCATCCAAAACCTGGTAAACGGTTACGAGCGTCTCTTCCACCAGGTTCATTTCAGCCTGCTCGATATAGCCGCGCATCTGAGCAGTTTTTAACTTAAGATAACCCAGGGTCTGCGCCAGTCCGTCGTGGATTTCTCGCGCCAGGCGCGTCCGCTCCTGGACGGTGGCTTTATATTCGATTTGGGCGATCAGGCTGGCGTTCTGCAGTAGCAAAGCCGCCTGGCCTGCGATTGTTTGCAAAATTAATAACTGGCGTTGGTTGAATGCTTTTACCCGCTGGTTAGCCACCAGCAAAACCCCAAAAGCTGCCTTATCCTGGATCAGCAGGGGGACTGCCATGAGCCCCCTCACGCCCGGGGATGAGCTTCCCTCGCCGGAGGCATTCCCCAGGATGATCGGTTCTTCCGCCGCGGCCACGCTGCGGATAATCCTATCGATCGTGGGTCGCGCCTCCTCGGGCGCTTCTCCCCAGGTGATCGTATCGCTGCCTTGACCTTCGCCTCCATACCAGGTTGAGAGCAGGGCGTAATCGGCGTCCAGAGTTTCGTGCAGGCTGGCTAACAGATCCTCCAAGGTTTGCCGTAGATCGCTGCTGAGGCGCACTGCCTGCATCTGGCGTAAAGTTGTCAGCGCCCGCTTGCGCAGGCGAATCCCTTCCAAAGCCAGGGAGGTCTCGTTCACCAGAGTACGCAGCAACGCCTGGCTGTCTGAGTCCACCGATTCGGTTCGGGGTAGATATAGATTCAGGATTCCGTACTCCTGCTCCCCGCGCCGGATCGGCAGGCAGTAAATCCCCATCGTATCCATAAATGATCCCCGCAGCAGGGGGCACTCCAACACCAGCTCATCTAGATTCTGGCACTCGCCGCATTTCTGGCGCACTGCCGGGGAAGCCAGGTATTCCACCCAGGCCTCGGGGGCCGGAAAGGGCATTTTGCCAAGGGTTGTCGAGGCAAGCGGCTGGGCGCGCTCATCCAGAGGCACAAATGAGGCCGCCTCGGCAGCCAGCAGCTCTTGGCACTGGCGCAGAACCAGGGTGATCACCTCTCCTTCATCCTGAGCCTCTGCAAATAGCTGGCTGATTTGTAAAATGCCATTTTGGCGCCGCTGGGAAGCCTCCAACTGGACCTCGGTTTTTTCCAGGCGCCTCTGAAGATCTTTCAAGGCGAGACGCGCTCTTTGCAGGCGACTGATGCCTGTATAAGCGAATGCCCCCAGGGTAGTAGCCAGCGCCAGGGTCAACAGCCACTCGCCACCCGCCGGGTGCTCGCCGCTCACATATTGGATCAGTGTTGGGGCCAGAACGAGTATGCAGACCACCCCCCCAGTAAACAAGCCAGCATACTGGCGGTCGAGAAATGTATTTAAATTATCACCCAGATTTCCCACGCGGCTTATTTTACCCGAAAACCTGCAGCACTTCTGCGCTGTGCTCGGCGGGCCTGACGTTTTCGAACACCCGCAGGATCTTGCCGTCCGTACCGATCACATAAGTGGTCCGCAATACGCCGTCGTACTCCCTGCCCAGGAATTTTTTGCGCCCCCACACCGCGTACAGTTCACACACTTTGCGGTCGGTGTCCGCCAGCAAGGTGAAGGGCAGGTGGTACTTCAACTTGAATTTAGCGTGAGATTTGGGCGAATCCGGGCTGACGCCTAAAATAGTGATCCCCGCCTCCTGGTAGGCGCTGAAGTCGTCCCGGAAGTTGCACGCTTCCCTCGTGCAGCCGGGCGTGTCGTCTTTGGGATAAAAATACAGCACCACCGGCATGCCTCGATAATCGGAGAGGCGGCGCAGGACGCCGGT
>DATEDC010000160.1:0-10777 GCA_035286585.1 Anaerolineales bacterium | reverse complement strand
CGGGGTTAGAGGATACAGCGATCTTCTTGTGGGAGCTGTTAAACTCAGCGGATTTCCTCAGGCAGGCAGGCGAGAGCGCGGTGGGCGTGTACGTGGCTACCACGGCTTATGACTTTGACCAAGGAACTATAGCGTACCAATCATTTCTGGTTGCATACCGGCAAAAACACAATGAGAATCCACCGACAGAATTCCACGCCTTTGGGTATGACGCCGCCGATCTGCTGCTCCACGCAATCTCTCTGGTTGCCGTGCAAGACGAAGACGGAACATTACGGGTGGACCCGCTGGCTGTGCGTGATGCGTTGTACAGGATGACAAATTTCCCGGGTATGACCGGCTCGCTGAGCTGCTCAGAGCTGGGTGATTGCGCGGGTATAGTAGGCGGCAGAGTGTACCAGTTCACCAGCGGCGACCCAGATATTTTCAACCCGGGCCCTGCCAGCTCGTTGAGCTCAAACCCATCGCAGGTGTGGCCGTAGGGTATCGAGAAGCCAGGTCATTCAGCCTGACCGCCAATGTTTGATCCAATCGGAACAAGTTCCTCTGAATTGTCCCAGTTTAAGCCCGCTGGTGATATACTTGTCATTACCCATTCGGTGGTCTTTGGTTTGTTGAGATAAATGTATTAAGATGGCCAGCAAGGAGGGATAGGATGAAAACCAAATTTGCAACGTTAATCATAGTGATGCTAGTTGCAGCCCTACCAGTCGGCAGTGCATTAGCCGATGCCAAAGGTCCCAACTCCGGTGAGTTCGGGCCCGCCTGGTGTGAAGATGGAAGTGTCTATGAGGTCGTAGTAACCCCGAGCGCTCATTCCGTCGTAGGCCAGGATGCCGGTTCCACTAGCGTCGGGGTAGCAATGAGCGTATCTCTTTTCGCTCCTGACGGCGCCCTCGTGGAAACGTTCTTTGACAAGCCTGGTAAGCAGCGCACCGTATGGTGCACCTGGCTGGATCCCAACGTTCCCCCTGGCTTTTACCTGGGAGGGGATATCTTATTCAGCCCAGGAAAACCGTAGTAAGAATACCAGCAAACCTGAGTACTGCCGAACTGGTGAGCAGAAAGCGATCAGGGCGAACCCGATCGCTTTCGTCTGTATAGCCGGCCGAACGCTGCTTGTTACTCCACAATCACCACCGCGCTGGCGGAGCGCCCGAAGACCTCCGGCGAGTACATCTCCTCCGCCTTGGCAGGGGGAACCACGAACCTGCCGGGCGTGGTCGCCCGGGCGATGTACGTGTATTGGTAGACGCCGTCCCACAGCAGAGGTGTAAAGGCTTCGGCGCGTTCATCCCGCAGGTTCTGGTGCTCGTACCAGGTGCCCCACCACCACCAGCCGTAGCGATAATCCGGGCTGTTGGGGTCCTGGGGGATACTTCCAGACACAGCCAACCCCGGGTTGACGATTTCCAACCCGGCGGGCAGCGGGTCTGCCAGGGCTACATGGTAGCGGCGGTTATCCGCCACCAGGGTCAGGCGCACCCGCACTCGCGCCCCTGCCCGGATATGCCAGACTCCGTTTTCATCCTGGCGCACATCCTGCGGGTCGTCCACAGCTTCGTATACCCGCTGGACCACAAAGCCCATATCCACCGCCTCCAGCTCCAGGTCGGTCGGGGCGTAGCGCAGACCCAGGCGGTAGTACAGCCTCCCCGGACCCTCTTTGCTGATCACCAGGTTCTGCACGCCGCCCCCGCCCAGGGATTCATCCACCAGGTAAGCCATCGGCACCCGCGTCTCGTGTCGCTCGGTGGTGCGGCCGCGATATTCGTGGTCACCGGCATAGGTATCGCCCAACCAGATGCGGGCGACAAAATCGGGCGTTTGGGCTTCGAAGGTGTTGAAGTAGCGATCCAGGGCAAGCAGCACGAACACGTTCTCCTGAGTGCTGCCCCAGCGGCCGCGAGTAGTGTGCGCCAGCAGGCCGTTGACCAGCTTGGGGATCAGGTCGTGCTGTGGGCTTTGCCGTGAGCGCTCAGCCGAACGGTTGTCGCCGATCAAGGCATCCAGCAGGATGGCGTCCAGCCTCCGGTCCGAGCTGAGCAGCAGGTAGGTCTGGTCGTCATAGCTGGTTGTGAAATTGGCCGCCCCAGCCGTCTCGACCACCCGGTTGTTCACCAGCCGCCGGATTTCCTCCAGGGTCTCCTGGGAACCGGGAGTGTCAAGCAACACCGGCCACAACCAGCCAACGGCTTCCAGCGAGAGTCTCTCCAGTCCAGCCTCATTTATCAGGCGCAGTGCTTTCTGTGGATCGCGGTCGCCCATCAAATTGCGCACGTAGAGGGCGTAAGCCGAGAGCGTCCAGCGGGTAGACTGGCTGTACCAGGAGGGATAATGGCTCTCGACCTGTTTGAGATACTCACGCAGCGGCGGCCACATTTCCACCGGCACCGCAAAGCCTTTGAGCTCGGCGCGCTGCAGGGCGTGAGCCACGTGTATGGTATTGAAGGGAATTGAATCCAGCCCGCGCCGCCAGTAGGGGAAGCCGCCATCGCTGTTTTGCAGCCCTTGCAAGCGGGTGATATCCCGCTGTACAGCGGCTTCCAGCTCGCGTGGTGCGGGCAGCCCCTCCGCCTGAAAAGCGGTCAGTACGTCTCGCAAGGCCGCCACCGCCAGCAAGCGCGAAGCGATTTGTTCACTACACTCGTAGGGGTAAGAGACAAGGTAGAGCACAGCGTCGGTGAGCGCCTGCAGGGCGGTCGAAGAGGTATTGATCTCCAGCCCGCCGTATTGGGAGAAGACATCCCCGGCTCCCAGAGCCGAGGGCGATTCGACCGGCTGGAAGACTGCCCCCTCATCCACCACACCGTAGGTTGCAAAAGCCTCGCTCGTGGCGGGCGTGTAGACCGGCAGCTCCACTTTAGCCGCATCGGCGTAGTCGCCACTGACCGCGGCGACCTGGATGGTCGCCTGCCCCGCCAATTGGGTGGCAGCCGGGAAGCGCACTTCCACCCTATCGCGCTCCGGGACTTCCACGCGCAGTCCGGCGGGCCCGGTCAGCTCCAGGTTAGCCGTGCGCACGACCACGTCCACCTGCATGGGCTCGTCGGTCTGGTTCTGCAACACCACCGGCAGCTCGAATTGGTCGCCGAAGTTCAGGAAGCGCGGCGCAGAAGGCCTGACCATTAACGGCAGCCGGGCGACCAGGCTGGCCTCCCCTAGCCCGAACTGGTGTCCACTGGTATCCACCGCAACCACCATCACCCGGTAGCGGGTCAGGTTATCGGGCAGCTTCACTGGCACGCGAGCAACCCCATCCGCATCGGTGAGCACCACCGGTTCAAAGGCAGCCAGCGGGTTGAAATCGAGGCGCACGCGAATAGGCTCCGCCTCCCCAGCCTCGGCCATATCTGCCTTAGCTGCGGGCATCTCAGCCGGAGCAGGGGCCATAGCCGCCTCCATCATGACCTCAACCGTTGCAATTGCCTCGCGTCCGCGCAGATCTTCAGTACCTGCCAGCGCAAGCGGATCGACCAGTACGATGCTCGCCCGTCCATAAGTGCTCATCATGTCCGTTGGGCGGGTTGCATAAAATACACTCAAGGGGTCGGCAAGCTGGTAGTCGCTCAACGCCAGAATGGCTTCATCCACGACGACTACAGCCAGCTCAGCCCCTGCCACAGGATCGCCATCGGCGTCTTGCAGCGAAATAGAAATTTCTGTCTCCCCGCCCGGCTCAAGCTCCTTTTCAAGTGGATCAGCCTGCACAGAGAGCGTGCGTTGCAGCGGGGGGATGTTCAGTGTGAGCGTACCCGTCGCATACGCGGGTCGCGGTGGGGCATCCGCGAGCGTCTCGCCCTGGTCATCCAGCCGCGGCGCAGAGCCCACCAGGTCCACCTGGATGTTCAGGTTGGGGATGTGGGTTTCTTCGATGGGCACATTCAAGGTGTAGCTGCCTTCTTCAGCGCCGTTACCGGCGAGGCTGAAGCGCTCGGTGTACAGGATGCCGCTGCGGCTGACCATCAGCAAGCCCTCCGCTGGACTGAAAGGAGCCTGCACCAGGATCTGGGCTACGTCACCCGGTTGGTAAGCCTCTTTATCCGGGATCAGGGTGACCGTCTCTTGCTCCACCTTGCGAGCCGGGGGCTGCTGCCCGCCGCTCACCCAGCGGGTGAACTGGCTTTGGTTCTGGCGCCCGTCGGCATCCGTGACCAGGGCTGTGATGCGGTAAGTGCCGCCCACAGTGGTTTCGAAGGTGCAGGTGACTGGCGCAGTCTGGGAGCCCGTCCGGCAGGTCTGGACATCGACCTCCTCCTCGGTCCAGTCGTTCCCCCGGTATTTCCACTCCAGGCGGGCGGCGCGCACCTCCACCGGTCGGTCGATCACCGGGTTGCCATCCAGATCGGTGACGATAAAGTCGATCTTCAAGGGCGTGCCGCGCTCGACGAAATAGCGCTCGCTGCGCAGGCCAATATACAACTCAGCCGGGTGAACCAGCAAGTTGGTTGAGCCCGTCCAGGCCTGGCGGTTGACATCCATCACCGTGGCTTCCGCCTGGATGGAATACGGCCTGGGGTCCTGGGCCTCGAAATCCAGGCGCAGGTAGTGCTCGCCGGCGGCATCCGTCCTGCCAGAAAAAGTTTCAACCTGGCTTTCGCCGCTGGTCTCTCCAAAATATCCGACTTCCTCGCTGAAGAGCCCTCCGTGGTACCACCACCACGGCTCCCAGGTGCCAAAAGTAAAATCGGGCCAGTTGGGCGGGGCGTAATGACCGGGCGTGGAGTACACCTGCCAGGTGACCTCTGCGTCAGGCAACGGACCGCCGGCGTAGTAGCTGGCTTGTACGGCAACCACGGCGTGCTCCCCGGCGAAATAGGGCGGAGGCGTTTCATTGCGCGCGGTCACTTCGAACTCAGGGCGGCGGAACTCCTGGATTTGAAATCCGTGATAGAACTGCCAGCCGCTCAAAGTGCCCAGACTGCCTTCTGCCTCCAGGGTGAGTTGGGCGTAACCCAGGTTTACCTCCTGGGGCAGCTTGAAGCTGAAATCAAACCCACCCAGGGCGTTTACCTCTGCGCGGCCGCCGCCCAGGTCGTTGCCCTGGGGATCGGTCACCCGGTAGCGCACCGCACTGACTGCCTCCCCCACCAGGCCCACATCGCCCTCCTGCCCCCCGCCGATACGCCGCAGCCAGCCTTTCAGGTGCACTTCTTCACCCGGGCGGTACATCTGGCGGTCGTCGAAAACGTACCAGCGTAGCTCATCGCTGGGGGTGCGCCTGTACCAGCCGCCCTCATCCCAGGGGTAGGGCGAACGAGGCAAAATAGCCCGGTCCGCCCCCTGGCTGGCGACCAGAAAAGAGGCTCCATCGGGTATGGCAAAACGGACGGTGCCGTTCTTCCCGGTGACCACGCTCATGCCGCCGGGTAGCGCTTCGACCTTCACTCCGGATAGGGGAGCGCCATTACCCAGCGCGCTGGCCCATACAACCATCTCGCTGTGATCGACAAAGGCATCCAGGCCGATCTGAGTCACCTGCACCCAGGCGTGCACGGTCTGGTAGAAACGATCCTGCTCATTCTTCAGCGCGCCCGACGGCGGCTGGACGACGACGATAAAGTGCCCAAACCTGCCATCCATCACCTGGCTCAGATCGATGCCTACTTCGGTCAGTGCGTCGGCGGGGGCTTCCACCGGCAGGCTCCTGTCCAGCACTAACCGGCCGGGGATTTGGGGAGTGATATCCGTGCGGTAAAACTCCTGCATATATCTTTTAAAAGCGGGCCAATCGTTAGGCTGGACAGCGTAGATCTTCACCTCCAGCCTGGGGTAGTTAACCGCATACACCGAGAAGACCGGTTTTTTCGCCGCCGGGTCGAGGGTAACCAGGATTTGCTCCTGCCTGAACAGGAACGGCTCGGCCGGACCCACTTTGAACTCCAGCCGGGTGTCACTGCCGAGCTCCTGCCCGAAGATATCCTGAATCTCGCCGCTCACCGTCACTGTATAGGTCGTCCTGCCCCTGGTGGCGCCCTGGATGTTGATCGTATCGCCAAAGATGCTGACCGAAGCGCCGGGCAGCTCCGGCTCGATGCGCAGCATGGCTTCTTTATACACCTGGCTGTCGATCGGGTTGTTGAAGCGAATATAAAAAGGCGTCAGCGGCGGGCATTCCACATCTGACCAGGCGCAGCGGTGTTCGACGATGCGCAGCGGCGCGTAGGTGCGAAAATTATAAGAGTGCGCCTGGCTGGTGACCAGCGGCCCTTCGGCCGAAGGCGTGCCAGGTCCTATGGTCACGGAAATATGGGTATCCGCGGGCAATGGCTCCAACGCCCGGAAAGCCAGCCAGCGCCCCTCGGGAGTATTCTTAACCAGGTTCTTCACCTTCAGGTCGGCCTGGATATCCGCCTCTTCTGCCAGCTTCAAACTGGCGATCTGCTCGCCAGCCCTGACCCGCACCGTACCCAGCACCGCGGCCGGGTCGATGCGCTGGTCGAAGGCGATGAAAAATAACGGCTCCAGAGGCTGAGGCTGGTCGTATGGATAGGTGCTGGTGACCACGGGCGGGGGCGTGCTGAACGTCCACGTCACAGCCTCTGCCAATGCGCTGCCGCTGAGCGAACGGGTGCCGGCGGGGATAGTGACCCGGTATTCGGTTGCCTTGGGTAGGCGGTCGATCAGCTCTGAGTCGTATTCAAAGGTCAACGTTTTGGTCCCCATCCAGCGCCAGACGCCGGGCAGCGCGGGCTCGATTATCACCGGGACATCCTTCTCCGCGAGCGCCTCCAGGGTTGATAGTGGCACCATGGGCTGGTTGAAGGTCACGCTCATGAAGGGCGCAATGGGGATCTCCCCCTGCGGCGCGTAGCGCAGCACTTCGAGCGGTGCGGATACATCCGTTCCCGGCTGGATCGCCTGCTGAGGGGGAGGGAAAGCCTGCTGGATGGTTTCGCCCGTGCGCGGTGGGGGGATAGGCTCCTGGGCCAGCCGGAAATCCACCTGATCCTGGGTTCCATCTGTCAATGCTGGCAGGCGGGCCAGGATCCTTTCCACCTCAGCCTCCGGCAGCGGCTCGCCGGTCGCCAGTGGCAGCGGGGTTATCACCTGCGGCTCAGGTTTGCCCGGACTTAATTGGAGAGATAGACCCTCTTCTCCCGCGTCGCTCATCGATTCACCTCCCGAAGTGGTCACAGCCCCCCCACTGACCGGGATGGTTTGCCCACCTGTTTCAGGGCGTGGTGATAATTGGTAGGCCAGGTATACGCCGCCAGCCGCCAGCGCTAACAGGACCAAAACGACCAGCGGGATGCGGTATTTTCGGATGAAATTACTCCCCATGGCAAGTGCCTCCCTGAAATCGAACCGGGTGTAAATGGATTATACTCATTAGCACAGACGCTGCAACCGGCTCACTCGTTCCCGAGAATAACGCCTGGAGACTTTAAATTGGTTCTTTGGGAATCGCCGTGGTGGACTACATGATCCTGAGGCATTCCAGGAGGCAGGCTGGAAGGCAGAGCGTCTGCCTTACACATACGAAAATGTCCCGATCTACTATGACTTCGGTGATGCTGAGGAATTCGCCTCCAAGAGGCTCATCGAGCGCCTGGCAGCCATTGCAGGTGCCTGCTCGGCTGTTATTGCGCAGCAAACTGGATTGATTCAATGAAAGTGTTTTCCTTTTGCAGCCAATAAGTTGGCTTTACAGCCACCAAGATCAGCGCAGAGCCCAGCAGCACGACTGCGCCGAGGTAGGTAGCCTGGGTCACAGCCAGATCTGAGTTGATCAGCGCCCCCATAAAATTGAATGTGCCATGCAGCAAGGTTGGTGCCAGCACACTGCCGCCCGATTTGATGAAAACCCAGGCGTGCACGATCGAGAAAAACGCCACCGGCATGATCTGGGCTACTAATGGGCGTCCCACGAACATCATTCCAGGTAAAAATAGCGCCAGGTGCACCAACGCCCAGGGTATGCCAGTGATCACGCTGGCGGAAAGCCGTGTTTGCGATGCCAGCAGTTTAGGCAGCGCGTAACCGCGCCAACCGAGCTCCTCTCCCAACGCCAGGAGCGGTGTGAGTATCGCCAGCGCGATGAGTTGTGGAGAAGTAGCCACTCGCACCGGAGAGATGTAACCCAGGAGCAAAGCCAGCAGGCTAATAGCAGCCTGCATACTTGCGCCAACCAGGATTGAAAACACCAACCAGCTCAATTTGCCGGGTCGGAGGGAATTATACAGTGATCTCAATGCTTTTCTACCACCTGAACTCGCTGTCAGGCCGGTGGCGACCAGGGCAGGTATGAATGCCACCACGATGGGGAAAAGGATTGGCTTGCTATCGGTTGGCAATGGGAGCAGATACGCAGCAGAGGTGAACAACAGCGTCAATCCAATATACAGTTCGACCGGATATCTTTGGGACGACCGATTCATGGACCTCTCCACTTGATGGGTATAAATTCTGCGATCTGTTATTCATATTGGGTGAGGAGAATACAACTGGAATAATTGTACATTATAGATGAGAAACAAGAGCAAATTACCGTTATAATTTACCTCCACTGGGAATTAAAACCGTAGGAATTGGGAGGAGAAAATGGCACCACCTACTGCACCAGTAGTCGCCCGCATGCAGTCGCTCGTATCAGAATGGGAGAAGCACGCAGATCGAAAGGCAATTTTTTTGCGCTGCTACATGATGATGACGACTAACATGCTTGCTGCGATCAAACAGCAGGACTTCAACGACTCTGCCTGGGTGAACAGGCTGCTGCATCGCTTTGCGGATTATTACTTCGTCGCGCTCAAGACCTACGAGCAAACCCCTGCCTCAGCCCCAGCAGTATGGCAGCTGGCATATAATACAACCAAAAACCCACAAGTTAACTCACTCCAACACCTGCTGCTGGGAGTCAATGCGCATATTAACTATGATCTCGTGCTTACGCTGGTCGATCTGCTCAAGTCAAAGTGGGTAGGTCTCTCAGCCAGCCAGCGCTCCAGGCGCTACGAAGACTATTGCCAGGTGAACGATGTGATCGGTCGCACGGTAGACACAGTCCAGGACGAGATCCTTGAACCGGGCATGCCACTTATGGATCTTATCGATAGATTACTCGGCCCGATCGATGAATTTATGATTTCGCAGCTCATCACTCACTGGCGCGAGTCGGTCTGGCAAAATGCAGCTCACTTGCTGGAGATCGACAACGCGCGTGAACAAGCCCGTTTGATAGGTCAAATCGAAGCCCAAGCCTTAAAGATGGGTAAGATGATCACGGGTTCGATATTTTAATCATGAAAGAAGAATCTTTTTTGGGAGTCTCATAGACGACCTTGATATTTTCGCAGAATTGATCTCTGACCTGGGCAGCGATCTGCGGTATGTCATCAAGCCTCTGACACCAGAAGAGCTAGGCTGGTATCCTAGTTCACAGGCCAACCCCACTCATTCAGTCTGCACCCGGATCACCCAGGCATCCGTGGGCTAGCTGCGGCCTTTGAGCTCCAGGCGGCGGGGTTGCATACCCTGGATCTCCAACCCAGCAGCCCGAATAGCAGCCTCGCTGGCGATCAGTTCACCTGGAGCGGCCAGCGAACCCAGCCGCGCGGCTGCGTTCACTTCATCGCCCAAAACGGAGATCGTCACCGCGCCGCCCTCCGCTTGAACGGCTCCTACATACGCCACGCCAGTGTGCACCCCAACCCCGACCTCTATCCAGGGTCCTTCAGGGCGGTCGTGACCGGTTGCCTTTAAGATCCCCACACCGGCATCCACAGCAGCCCTGGCGTGCCCAGCTCCAGCGACCCCGGGCACGAAGAAGCCATTCACTGCATCGCCGATCAGCTTTTCTACCATGGCGTGGGCATTGAACAACACCTTTGTTGCAGCACGATAGAACTTATTGATTAGCACGCTGTAATCTACCGGGCTCATCTTCTCCGCCAGGCTAGTGGAGCCGCGCACATCGGCAAAAAGCAGGCTCATTTCAACCTCGGCCCCACCCTGGTAGCTCCTGGCAAATCGCTCGCACGCATTGCATACATAAGGGTTCAGGGGGGAAGGTTCTACGCCCAAAAATAGCCTGGTCAGCTTTCCGCCGATCCCCTCGAATGGATTATGGCAAATGGCGCAGCGTGGGTCGGCAGGCAAATGGCTGAAGAACGGGGTCGGCGTATTCCGCCCCCCGTTCTGGCGCAAGCCAGGCCGCCAAAATTAAGCAGAAGCCGGGCGTTCGTAAGCGGATGCGGCAAAACGGCACTAATTAGCGGCGTTCGTCAGCCGCTTTCCTGCCGTTTTGCCCCCCGCTGTTGCCCGGCTTTACTTCGGTTGCAGGCTGTGCTATGCTGAAAGCAGAACCCAACAAACCGCTGAGACCCTTGGATTATAGGGAATTTTTAGGGAAACAATTCAAAACAAATCAACGAATATCCCCCGGACCGTAGGCCAGCCAATGGAACCAGATCTCAGTCACATTCGAGGCAGCCCACCAGAGCAGGTCAATTCCGGGACCGTCCGACCAGACCTGGCAGACCACCTGGACGCCCAGCGGGGTCGTCTTGACCACGTTGCAGAATAACAAAGGTTCGTCGGCGAAAGACACGGGGAAGGTGATCGATTCGCCACCGCTGACAGCAGCTCCGCCGGTCCACTTGAAGGATCCCACCTGGACAAAGCCGCCCAAGGTCGTTCGAGTGCCGGATCCCGGGCGCGACCAGACATCGGGCTGGGAACCCTGGCGATAGCGCGCCCATTCGGCGCCGACCCTGGTGCCCTGGAGCTCTTCAATCAGCTTGAAGAAATCGCTACCGAAATCGGGGAAATCGCT
>DATEDC010000159.1:0-19853 GCA_035286585.1 Anaerolineales bacterium | reverse complement strand
GCGGGTGCTCACCCAGGACGGCTGGCTGCTGACCGGCGACGTGGCCCAAAGGGATGATGACGGCTATTTCCGCATCATCGCCCGCAAAGCGGATATGTGGTATCCTTCCAAGCCTGGGGAGCCGGCCTTCCCGCGCGATGTGGAGGAGATCATCTTCGAAGTCCCCCAGGTCAAGGAGGTCGCGGTCGTCGCCATCGCCGGGCAGCCAATCGCCTTTGTGATCGCCAAAGACGCCGGATTGAAAGCCGAAGCCCTGATCGCCTACTGCAAGCGGCGCTTGCCCCCCCATCTGGTCCCCCGGCTGGTGATCTTCGTGGAGGAATTTCCTCGCACCTTCATCGGCAAAGTGCTGCGCCGCGAGCTCGCCAGGCGCTACGAGCAGAGCCAGATGGAGCTTGCCCACCTCTCGGAAAGCGATACTCAACCCTAGGCATTGTTCGCGTATGACAATCACAGTCCCGACAAATGGAAACAGTGTGAATTACCGCCAGGAGGGCCAAGGCTCTCCGGTGATACTGGTCCACGGCATTGCGGCCTCGCTGTACGATTGGGTCTACATGATGCCGGACCTGGCCGCCCACGGCTATCACGCCTACGCCCTGGATTTGCTGGGGCACGGGGAGAGCTACAAGCCCGACGATCCGCAGGTATATCACGTGGATTTCTTGTTTGCGCACTTCGAGAACTGGTTAGACCAACTGCGCCTGGACAGCCGACTGCTGCTGGTGGGACATTCGCTGGGCGGCTATTTGAGCCTCCGCTACGCGCTGCGCTTCCCTGAGCGGATGCGCGGGCTGGTCTTGATCGACCCATTTTACACGATCAATCAGCTATCCCCATTGCTGCGCCTGGTTCGCCGCCGGCCCCACCTGGGGGCGAAAGCCATGAAAGCCGCGCCGGAATGGCTGATCAACGCCATTCTGGGCTGGGACCCCAGCTCGGCGGCTGATTTTTCCCCCGCAGCGCGGCAGCAGATCGCCAACGATTATAAACGGGCTTCCCCGCACTTCGTTTACCTCACCCGGGAGGTGCCCGACCTGACCCCCTCGCTCCACCGGGTGGAGGTCCCCACCCTGGTCATCTGGGGTGAGCGCGATTACACCCTCAAGCCAGAGACATTCCAACGGCTGGTCGAGCAGCTCCCCAAGGCGTGCAGCCATCCCATCCCGGAGTGTGGTCACCAGCCGCATATCGGGAAACCCGGGCTGGTCGACAGGCTGGTGCTGGATTTTCTGGAGGAGCTATAAAAATGCCCACCCAACCTTCTGACCTGGAAGGATTGACAATCCTGGGAAGAGAAGCCGAGCCCAGCAAGAAGCTGGAGGCTTTCCCCAATCGAACTCCAGACCGGTTCTACCTGGTCGTTTTGGAGAGCAACGAATTCACCTGCCTGTGCCCAATGACCGGGCAGCCCGATTTCGCCACCATCCGCGTGCAGTATGTCCCGGACCAAAAAATCGTCGAGTCCAAGTCCTTCAAGCTGTACCTGTGGTCGTTCCGGGATGAGGGCGTCTTCCACGAGCACGCCGTCAACCAGATGCTGGACGACCTGGTCCGGCTGCTGGACCCTCACTGGTGCCGGGTCAGCGGCGCGTTCAACGTGCGCGGCGGGATCGGAATCCGCGTCGAGGCCGAGCACACCAGGACGCCAGAAGCCCGCCAGCAGTGGGCTGAGGCAGGCGGCGAGGCGAGCGAAAAGTGAGCCCGGTAATGCAAGAGGCGAGGCCGAGCTACCGCTGGTACCCCTTTGTCACCGCGGTCTTCATTACCACCCTGATCGTCTCCAATATCATCGCGGTGAAGATCGTGCATATCGCCGGGTTGTTCCTGCCGGCGGCGGTGATCCTGTTCCCCATCGCCTATATCTTTGGCGACATCCTGACCGAGGTGTACGGCTACGGGCGCGCCCGCCAGGTGATCTGGACGGGATTCTTTTGCAACCTGCTGGCGGTGATCGCCATCTGGATCGCCGGTCGCCTGCCGGCGGCGCCTTTCTGGTACGCGGGGGCATTCCAGACGCCTGAAAGCGCCCAGGCTGCCTACCAGGCCATCCTGGGATTCACGCCCCGCCTGCTGCTGGCCTCATTCATCGCCTACCTGGTCGGGGAGTTCCTGAACTCGTTCGTTCTCGCCCGGTTAAAAGTGCGCACCGAGGGGCGCTACCTGTGGCTGCGGACCATCCTCTCCACCCTGGTGGGGCAGGGGGCGGATTCGGCAGTCTTCATCTCGATTGCTTTTGGAGGTATCTTCCCGCCCGGCGACCTGAGCCAGGCGATCCTCTCGCAGTGGCTGTTCAAGGTCGTCTACGAGGCGCTGGCCACGCCCTTCACCTACGTGATTGTAAACGCGCTGAAAAAAGCGGAGGGCGTGGATTATTACGACCGGGATACCGATTTCAACCCGCTAACGATCAGAACTCAATAGGATGAATCAAATGAAACTTGAGCCACTCTTTTATGTGTCGAACTTGAGGGGCACTGTGAAGTTCTACTGCCAGGTTTTGGGTTTCGACCAGGGAATTTACCATCACCGATCCAGACGGCTATCTTATCACCTTCTACACGCCATTATGAGAGAAAGTGGCACAAGATCATTCGAGAACTTGATATTGTGGTATTGGCTCGAGATTTAAAAGGATACCCTCTTAAAGCTGGCGATGTTGGCGCAGTGATTCATTGCTATGCGGACAGCAAAACTTTTGAGGTGGAATTTGTCACCGGTGAAGGCAAAACCGTTGCAGTTGTAACACTCTCCGAAGCAGATATACGTCCAATGCTTCGTGAAGAGATTCTCCACGTTCGAACGCTTGTACCTGCGCAGCACTGAATGGTACACCCACCCTTAGTAAGCTGCCTTCGACTTCACTTCGTTCCGCTCAGGCAGCGTCCTATGCTCCGCGTGCACCCTTCGACTACCGCTTCGACTTCGCTCAGCGTCCGCTCAGGGAGCTTGCTCCGCAGTGGCTGAGCTGTTAACTCGCAGCTACCAAAGCACATTGACTTCATACTGAGCTATTGCGGCATCGGCAGTGAGGATGGGGATGTCTTCCAACTGGGATTGGGCAATCAACAGGCGGTCGAACGGGTCCGGGTGGATCTCCGGCAGGGTGGAGACGTGCAAGGCGTGGCTGACCTGGACCGGCAGGGGATGAATGCGCTGGGCTGCCATGCGGCTGGCGACGTACACAGCAGGCACTTCGGGTAAAACCAGCCGACCGCGCTTCCACTTGATGGCGATCTCCCAGGCGCTGGCGGCGCTGAAAAACAGCTCGTTGCCACCATCGGCGATAAACTCCCGCGCCACGCGAGAGAGCTGGGGGGCGTCCATGTTCCACCACAGGAAGACGTGGGCGTCGAGTATGGCTCTCACAGCTCGAACTCGGGCAAGGGAGCGTCAAAGTCTTGGGAGATCACCACCGTGCCCGCATCCATGCCGGGAACTCGCGGCTTCGGGGCCTGAGTCAGAGGGGAAAGGACCGCCACCGGTTTTCCGGCTTTGGCGATGATGATGCGCTCTCCGCTCATAACCCGTTCCAGCAGTTTCGATAAATGCGTTTTGGCTTCGTGAATATTGACGATTTTTTCCATGCCAGCCTCCACCCCGGATTATAGACTAAGTCATAGACTAAGTCAATATCTACGACCAGCGTCCTCACCTAGCGCGTGAACAATGGGTATGCCAGGTAAAAGATGGCGCTGACGATCCCACAGGTCACCAGCATGACCGGGATGCCTACCCGACTCCAGGAGGCTGAGGTAATAGGGGTGTGCGTCCTTTCAGACAGAGAAACGACCACGATGGTAGCCGTCGAACCGATAATCGTCCCGTTGCCGCCCAGGCCCGCCCCGAAGGCCAGAGCCCACCACAAGGGTGCCGTGTTCATGCCGGCGCCGCCCAGGTCTAAGATGATCGGAATGATGGCGATCGTGATGGGCACATTATCCACCACCGCCGAGAGCAGGGCTACGACCCAGATCAGGAGAACGCCGAACAACCGATCCGAGACGCCATTGATTTTCAGCAAGGCGGTGGCAAACTGGTGCAGCACGCCTGTTGCTTCCAGGCCGCCCACCATCACGAACAGAGCGGCGAAAAATACCAGCACCGACCATTCGATGCGTTGGAGGGTCAAATTCACATCGGGTCGAACCCATACCAGGGCGATCGCGGCAGCAAAAAAAGCGATAAACGAAGGCGTTACGTGCAGCGGCTCCTGCAGGAGAAACAAGATCAAAGCCCCAAGCAGCACAATCAGCACCCGCCGGGCGGCTTGGGGCTGCTCCAGGGCCTGTTTCGGGTCCAGGCCCAAAACCGCCTGGCTGCTGGTCGGCTTTTTCGCCATCTCATCTCGATAGAGATACTTCAACATCAGCAAGGAAGCAACCCAGGCGACCGCAATGGCAGGCAGAGAATGCGTCAGGAAATCATTGAAGGACAAATTTGCCGCCGAGGCGATCAGCACGTTGGGCGGATCACCGACCAGGGTAGCCGTACCGCCGGTATTCGACAGGATTGCCTCCGCCACCAGGAAGGGGACGGCGCTGACGCCCACCAGCTCGCTGATCAACACGGTCACAGGAGCGATCAAAACCACGGTGGTAACGTTATCCAGGAACATCGACAGGACGGTGGTGATTGAACCCAATAAGACCAAAAGGCGGAAAGAGCTGCCGCCCGAGATGCGCCCCGCCCATACAGCCAGGAACTGGATGAAGCCGGTCGGCTCCAGCAGAGCGACCAGCACCATCATGCCGAACAGCAGCCCCAGGGTCTCGAAATCGATAGCTGCGATCGCTTCGGCTTCCGAATAAAAGCCCATCAGGATGCCAAACCCGATCATGGCTACTGCGCCGATAAAGGATGAGATAGTCCTGTTTAATTTTTCGGTGAAGATGAGCAACAAGCTGAGGCTGAAAATCAATCCCGCAACCAGTCCAGGCGACATACTAGGATCCCTTTTGGGCAATTTCCCAGTTTTCAAGCAAAGCGACACCGATATCCACCCGGGAAGCAATCCCAACCAGACGCCCGGTTTGATCTATCACGGGCACATCCAGTAAATGATTGGTGTAGAGAATCGCCATGGCCCGCAACAGGCCGCAGTTCTCGTCCACAGAGATGGGGCTGTGCATGATGGTGCGCACCGGCTTTGCCAGCTTCTCCGGCGAAGGCAGGCGAGTTTCTACCGCCCCAAAATCGTGCACGAAATCAAAATCATGAACCAATCCCAAAAAATCCGGCATGACCAGATCCAGCAAGTCGCGCATTTGCACCAGGCCGATCAGAATACCGCGCGAATCGGTAACCGGGAGCGTTCCAATGTGGTGCTCGACCATTATGTGCGCGGATTGAGCGATGCTCTGCTCGTCCTGGATCGAAACCACTTCTTGTTTCATACATTGCTTGATGATCATGGGATTTTCCTGTTCGGGAGTCGCTTGAAACGCTAACGACAATTATTTAAATTTTCGGCGCTGGCTTTCATCCAACATGAGGATGGGTTATTCTACCACTGAAGCTAAGGAGGTAGCCACAAAACCCAGAACCTCTTCTCGGGCTGATGAATTAATATCCAAATAGAAGAGACGGGGCCAATTGGAGTGCCTGAGAATGACAGCGGGGCGGCAGGGGATGGATGATGAACGTAACGGATTACCGGATCCCGTAACGATCCCCGTAACGAATAGGAGACGGTTGATTGCTATAATACTAATAAGTAGATAGATCTTCTCTAAATATTGTCATACAAAATGGAGGAAACAATGTATTTACCACGCGTAAAGAATGATTCTGTCTGGCAGTCTTTAAAAATCCTTTTCATGGGATCCCTGCTAATCTTCTTGATTAACATCTATTTTGGCTTTGACAATTCGCTGACGGTGGGCGAGATCGATCGCTGGCAGGTATTGATCCACCTGCATGGCGGCAGTATTGGCTGGATCACGCTCTCAGCGATTGGGATCGCGATCTGGGTGGTGAGCGGAAATCGCGAGGTCGATGCAAGCTATGAAAGGCGTGTGCGCACCCTGGTATGGGCAGCGGTCTTGATATTTGCGGGCTACGTGCCTTCCTTTGGGCTTGCTTTCTCACGACCCAGTGGTTTCCTGGTAGCTCTTCTGCCGGTCTTTGGGACTGGGGCGGTGATCGTGTTGTGGATCTCGGCGATCTTTGCTTTTTCACAGTTCAAGCACCAACCGGTGGTCACTACCGTCCATTTCTTAGCTGCGGGCGCGTTGCTGACCGCCGCTATCGGGGCAACTGTCGGGGCGCTGCTGGGCCTTGAGCGCGTGATTGGCCAGTTCCTGCCCCTCCCAGCAGGTGATCGGGTCGGAGCGCACGCGGGTATGATGGACACCTACTTATTCCTGGTGGCGAGCGCAATCATCGAATGGGTGACACGGAAAGAGGCGACGCGTTGGAGCTGGGCCGGGCTGGCGCAGGCGTTGTTCTGGATGGTCGGCGCCGCGCTGGTGCCTCTGGCCTTCTTCCTTAACATAGTCGAGCAGGTTCTACCCATCTTCGGCCTTCTGTTGCTGGGTGGGATGCTTATCTTCCTGATCCGTTATGCCTGGCGAGCGCTCGCCAGCCTTCCGATGGGGTCGGGTGTAAAGTCGTGGGCTTTCTTCGGCACCCTCTGGCTGATTGCTTATATGGGCCTGTTCTTGTACGCCGTTAACGCCGGAGACTTCAGCCTTCTGCCCCCCTGGTTCTTTGCCACATTCGCTCACGCCGGTTTCGTCGGGATGATGACCAACCTGATCATGGGCGTCGTCGCTTCCCGCGGGCAGGCGGGCTCCAGGGTGCTGGCCTGGGGAGAGGGCGCTTCCATGTGGGCGATCAACCTGGGCATCCTGGCGTTCCTGGGGTTGAAAATCACAGCGGATATACGGCTGGGCGCGATCGTTATGGGACTCGGCGTGCTTTTGGGCGTCTTCACCATGTTCCGCCGTTTGCAGGCGAGCTGAGATCGATCTCTGGTTCAAGCAGTAACGAGCCATGCGCCTTCGATTCCTTGCCACCCTGTTGTTACTGGCTCCACTGGCGGCTTGCAGCAGCCTCGTCCCCAGTCCCGCACCCACGCTCACGCCCCTGGAATCCCGGGGGCGGACAGTGTTCGAGACTTATTGTTCCCGCTGCCACGGGACGAGCGGTGAAACCGTCATCGTCGGTCCGTCTCTGGCGGGTATCGCCACCCATGGCAGCGCGCGAATCGAGGGGATGGATGCAGCCACTTATATCCGCAACTCCATCGAAAACCCCATTGCTTATACTGTGGATGGATTTCCCGAGGGTCTTATGCCGCCCGACCTGAAGGATCAATTGAGCCAAGAGGAACTGGATGCGCTCATAGCCTACTTGCTGACGCTCGAATAGACAACTCGCATGACTCATCTTGAATTTCAGCATGAGTCATGCGATTTTTACTACGGACAAACTCAAGCGGTTTCCAGGTAGCGCTGCAATTCCCAATCGGTGACGTGCATGCGCGATTCTTCCACCTCGGCCCACTTGGCGCGGTGAAAAGCCTCGTAGATGACCGGACCCAGGGCATCCTGCAGCACGCGGTCCTTCTCCAGCTCCCTCAGTGACTCAGCCAGCGAACCGGGCAGCTCGGTAATATCCATGGCGAGGCGTTCCTCATGGGTGAGGTGATAGACATTTACATTATTGAGCGGCTGTGGACAGGTGAGCTGACAATCAATGCCGTCCAGCGCGGCGGCGAGCATCACGCTCAACGCCAGATAGGGGTTGGCAGACGGATCGGGGAAGCGCAGCTCGGCACGCGTCGATTTCTCCCTGCCGGGCGTGTAGTATGGGATGCGGATCAGCGCCGAGCGGTTGATCTGAGCCCAGCCAACATACACGGGCGCTTCGTACCCAGGCACCAGGCGCTTATAGGAATTCACCGTGGGAGCGACAACCGCCGCCAGCGCCCTGGCGTGCTGCAGTTGACCGGCGATAAATCCATAAGCCAGGCTGGAAAGGCTGAACTCGTCCTGGGCGTCAAAGAACAGGTTTTCCCCGTTCGCATCGAAGAGCGATTGGTGGCAGTGCATCCCCGAGCCGTTTATCCCGAAGATCGGCTTGGGCATAAAGGAGGCCACCAGCCCATGCTGAGCGGCAATTGCCTTGACCGTATACTTCAAGGTCAGGATGTTATCCGCAGCGCGTAGCGCGTCCGCAAATCGAAAATCGATCTCGTGCTGGCCCAGGGCTACTTCATGGTGACCCATCTCCACCTCCAGGCCCATCCCGAACAAGGCGTTCATCAGCTCGGTGCGCACCCTGACGGCGTCATCATTGGCGGAGAAATCGAAATATCCACCGACGTCATGCGGGACAGGATGGATGGTATCCGGTCCATTGCGCCGGAACAAGAAGAACTCCGGTTCCGGTCCGACGTTGTACGTCCAACCGCGCGACTGAAGGGCAGCTAAGATGCGCTTGAGCGCCCCGCGCGGATCCCCCGCAAATGGCACGCCATCGGGCGTGAAGATATCGCAGAAGATGCGCGCCCGCCTCAATTCTGGTGGCGACCAGGGCAGTACCGCATAGGTGCCTGGATCAAGCACCAGGCGCATATCGCTCTCCTGTATTCGCGCAAAGCCTTCCACCGAGGAGCCATCGAACCACACGCCATCGTCCATGGCATCGCCCAGGCGGTGAGCCGGTATATCCACGCTCTTGACCACGCCGGTGACGTCGGTAAATTGCAGCGAGATAAACTTCACATTATCTTTCTTGACGAGCTCGACCAATTCTTTCTTTTCCATGCTGGCTCCATAAAAGAGACGCCCCACATGGGAGGCGTCTCGGATTAACTGGCGAAAATCCGGGAAATGCTAATCGCTTTTTTCCTTGTTTTGTTTCTCTAAGCTGCTGGAAGTATCGGCTTCTTTCTTGCCGTCATCCGATTTTTCCGCCGGCGCGTTGCGGCTTGCCCCAGATGGCGAGCGGTGATCGGTGGCGTAAAAGCCCGATCCTTTGAAGACAATCCCCACCGGGGTGAAGATTTTCCGCAACGAATTCTTCTTACATTCCGGGCAGCGAAAAAGCGGCGGATCGCTGAAATGCTGATGGCGCTCGAACCGCACCCCACAATTGTCGCACCGGTAACTATAGATTGGCATGCTCTACCTCAGCCAAGACACGAGCAGGATTACTACAACGAAACGCGATTATAGCGCGCCTGAGAATGCTTGACAAGGTGCGATATTTCTCTTTCCTGTCTTTACACCGCAGACTGCGCCTCGTTCGGCTAAAAACCTAGCTGGCAGCGCTGGCGATCGGCAGGGTGAACACAAAAACACTTCCCCCAGCGGAGCGCGGCTCGACCCATATTTTACCACCATGAGCCTCTACAGCCAGCCGGCAGAAGGTTAACCCCAGCCCCAATCCCCGGCGGCGGCCGCGCAGTCCAGGCACCTGGCTGAAACGATTGAATATTCGCAGGCGAAACGCCTCGGGGACGCCCGGGCCGCTGTCACTGACCTTCATTACGACCATATTTTCCCCGCTGGCGCTCGCAGATAGGACCACCTGTCCGCCCGGCGGAGTGAAATTGAGGGCGTTATCCACCAGGTTGCTCAGGATGCGCTGAGCTTTGTTTACATCCGCGCTGACCAGTGGGATGGCTTCATCCACCTCATTGCGCAAAATCAAGCCGTACTCTTCCGCTTGTTTCAAGAAATCGTTCACCACCCCCGTTGCCAGGAGGCGCAAATTCACCTGGGTGGTGAGAATTTCCATATTGCCGGACTGCAAGCGGGAAATATCCAACAAGGATTCCACCAATCCAAGCAGGCGCAGGGAGCTTCGCCTGGCAACCTGCGCCGCCTGCAAAACCACATCGTCTTTATCGGGCATGCCGGTCGTCATGGCTTCGTTGATCACATCCATTGCCCCCACCACGGCGCTGAGCGGGGAGCGCAAATCGTGCACCAGGGTTTCTGTGAGCAATTCGCGCGCCTGGCTGACCTGGTATTCATCGGTCGTATCCCGCAAAACAACCATCCAGCCGATGAGCTTATCTTTCCAGCCCCACACTGGCAAGACTGTCCGGATCAGCGATCTCTCCGCTCCATCACCAATATATGTTACCTGAGTCCCTTCCAGGAGCGCTGGCTCCCTGTTCTCAAACAGGCGCGGCAGTTCGCTCGCCTGCTGCTGAGAAAGCCCCAGGTATTTCAGCACCTCGGCAGGCGCCCCTCCCAGACTGCGACCGATAAATACAGTGGGGGGACTGCCTGTCAGGGTCGCAATCGCATCGTTCGCCAGCACGACTTTGCCGTTGGGATCGACCATGAGGATCGCCTCGCTGACCGAATTCAGCACCGCTTGCAATCTATCGCGAAGCTGCTTGGCATCAGAGTAGAGCTCCGCATTCGCCAGGGCGATGGTCGCCTGGTCGGCGATCTGGCGGATAAAATCGATCTGCTCAGCGGTAAATGCGTTCAACTGCGAGCTTTCCAGAGTCAACACGCCCAGGACATCGCCTTCGTGCACCATCGGGACGCTGAGCTGCGAGCGCGCCTTGCCGCGGGCGAAATCAATATAATCCGGGTGATTGCGCACGTCGGGGATGTAGACGATCTCCCCGCTGCGGGCTGCGCTGCCAGCAACGCCTGTATCCAGGCTGTAGCGGTCGGGGGGCTGTTTGTACCCGCGGTAGGCTTTCACTACCAGCTCCCCACTTTCTACCGCGTACTTGCGAATATCCCCCCAGCGAGCATGACTGCTCTCCATAGCCATGTCCAGGATCAGATCGAAGAGCCGGTCGGTGTGTGTGGCTGCAGCCAGCTCCCGCCCGATAGCTTGCAGGGCCGATAGCTGGTGAACGCGGCGAGATAGGGCCCTGTCGGTGTGGGCGTGCAACCGGGCATTGGCTACCGCTAACGCTGCCTGGGCGGCAAAAGTTTGCAGCAGGTCCTGCTCTTCAGGGGTGAATGAATGCACCTCGTCAAAATATACCGAAAGATAGCCGATCTGCCCATCGGGTGCGACCAACGGAAAATCTCCAAACGTGCGGATACCCTCGCGCTGCAAAGAGGCTTTAAAATCCAAATCCAGGCTGGCAAGCCGCAGGTCGGCGATTAGTGAGGGGTGACCGGTGCGCAAACAGCGCGTGCGCCCGTCGTGCGCCATGGGGAAAGATTTATTCTGCTGGATGAATGTCTCGGTGAGTTTATAGGCCTGCGCCAGCCAGACGTTCCCGGCTTCAACATCCAACAAGTAAATCGCGCTGTGCTGCCCGCCCACAACCTGTGTCACCGAGCTGCAAACCTGCTCCAGCACTTCATCGGGTTCGAGGCTTGAACTGATGGATATGGTGATCTTGCTCAGAGTTTCCAACTGCGCTGCCCGGCGCTGAGTCTGTTCGAGCAGCAGGGCGTTCTCAATGGCAACACTGACCTGACCGGAGATTGTCACCAGCCAATCCAGATCCTCCCTGGCAAAACCTTTATCCGGATCGTAGGAGAACACGCCAAGGCAGCCGGTAACCTGATTGGTGGTGATCAGAGGCACACCCAGCCAGGCGGAGGGCGCGGTTTCACCGGGGGGCAGACCAGTGCCGCGATAGCCTTCCTGGAAGGGATATGGCAGCATAATTGGACGCCGCTCCAGGATGACCTTGTCCGTCAAGCGATCTGTCAAAGGTCTGGGTTTCCAACTGACATGCACACCGCCTTTGACAGCCATCGGATACCAGATCAAGCCCTCTTTCTGGTCATACAGGGCAACGTAGAAGTTATCCACCTCCAGAAAGCGGCTGATTTGAAGGTGCAGAAAATCGAGCAAACTGTTTAAGTCCAGCATGCCCTGGAGCGCCTGACTGATCTGGCTTAAAGCGGATAGCTCCTCCAGGCGCCGCCTTAGAGCGTGGGTGGTGCTGTTCACCCGGTACAAGAGCGCCGCCAGCATCAGCGGCACGCCTCCCAGGGCAACCAGCGCAGCCAGGCCGGCAATTTGATAGCTCAGCACGGCGATCAATATGAAAGGCAATGGCAACAGCTCAAGCACTGCCAAACCGATCAGGTCGCTGCGGGTTTTTTCGGGTACTTTGGGTTTGCGAACCAAATAGTCTGCCAGGTAGATTGAGGCGTGGATGAAAGCAAAAAGAAACATGGGGCTTGCGGCAGCCGGCCAGATTTGAAGCCCGCTTTCAAAAGCGGAGGCAGCGCTGTGCGTCCAGCCAGACAATCCCAGACCCAGTACGATGGCAATATTTTGGGCGCCAATCGCAAACAGGGCTTCAAGCCCAGGGCGAGTCCATTCTGTTTTTCGACGCCACAAGCTCCCTGGCCAATTATTGCGCCCGAAATAGCCCAGCAGAACCCCCCCGGTAACGGCCCAACCTGCCCAGGATGGGCCATACAACAAACCACCGCCGAGGGTGATGACATGAATGAGATTCGCCTCTCCGCCAAGCATGTCCAGAGGAAGGTTGAACTGGAGCGCCACAAACAAGACGATTAACAGGGCAGGCACAAAATGGGCAAAAGACGGAGGGAACAACAGGGTGGCAGCAAAGAACAACAGCACCCCGCCAACCGCCAAAACCACCCGAAAACGCAACGTGGACGGGGCGCCACTGCCCTTTTGCAGCCATGCGTCTGGATTGGGCTGGCTGCTGACTTGAATTATCGAACCGGGCTTTGTTGACATAGACTGAGGTAAGAAATCGCTCGCTTCTGTTACGGTGTTGCGCTTGCCTGGGGCGTGCGCGTGGGTGTGACAGTCGGCCTGGAAGTGCGGGTGGCTGTGCGGGTGGCGGTCGCCGTAGGTGTGGGAGTGCGCGTAGAGGTGGGCCTCGAGGTGGCGGTGGGCGTGAAGGTGGGCGCAACCAGGGTTTGGATCTGCTCCTCCGCCGTGAGCCTCCACACTTCTAGGACTAGCTCCTCGGGCAGAGCGAGCAAAGCTCGCCAATCTGCCAGCGCGGCGGATTTACGACCCAGCAACTGAGCGGTTTGGGCGCGCCAATAATAAACCCCAGCCAACTGCTCATCGGTTTCAGCCAGTCTCTCGGTGGCATCGATCTGGGTGTAGCCAGCCTCCGGGCGTTCAGCCGCAACCAGCGCCCGCCCAAGCGCAAGGGAAACTACAAAGTCATTCGGACGATAGCGGCGGGCATCGACCAGCGCATTGACCGCTTTTTGCCCTTCTCCCTGGTTCAGAAAGGTCAAACCCTGGAAGAGGTAGGCTTCAGCCAGATCTTCCTTGAGCGCCACAGCGCGGGCGAAAGACGCCAGCGCGGCTTGATCATCTGGCACGTAATCCTCCCGGCCGGGGGCAAGATAGGCGTCTTCCGGACGGCTAATCCCCGCCTCAGCCGCGCCTAACAACAACCAGCCCTGGGGATCGTTTTCGACATACAGCACATATTCCTCCAACGCTGCGATTGCCTGCTCGAACTCTGCGTTGAGCAGCGCAGCCCTGCCCAGGGTCAGGTATGCCAGGAGCAGCGTGCGGTCTTTTTCAAAGGCGTGTTGAGCCAACTCCAGGGCGGTGGATTCATCGCCAGCGAGCAGGGCAGCCTGGGCGCGATACAGAGGCAGGAGAGGCGAAGCGGGCAAAAGCGCCTCGGCGGCAGCCAGGTCCTCCTGGGCAGCCTCGACCTCGCCGTGACTCATATAGAATGCTGCCCGATCCAGGTAAGCCTCACCCAGATTTGGATCGCGCTCGATAGCCATGCGCAAATCCTCGCCGACGTCAGCCTGCGGGTCCAGCCCCAGGCGAGCGCGCGCCCGCCCCAGGTAACCTGCCCCGAAGCCAGGATCCACCTCAATTGCCTGTTCGAAGGAAGCCAGGGCCTGTTGGTATTCACCCAGCAATCTATAAGTCTCGCCCAGGTGAAAGTAGATATCGGCTGCGTTGGGCTCCACGTCTCTGGCTTGTTTGAAAAATCCGAGGGCAGCCTTGTAATCCCCGCGGCCAAAGGACCTCTGCCCTGCCCTGAAGGCTTCGCTGATCGGGTGAGGCGTGTTGATATACACAGGCGTCGGCGTGTACGTGGCTTCCAGGAGTGACCATAAAGGCGGCAAGCCGGTGAAAACCGGGGTTGGGGTGATCTGCGCCTGCCTAGGGCCGCCAACAAACGTTGGCGTCAGCGTGAAGGTCGGCGGTGGGCCCTTGGTCCGGGTGGGCGCCAGGGCCACCTGGGACTGATCCGCGCCAGGGCTGATAATGGCGATCAAAATCAATCCCGCAACCAGGACCCCCAGACCTCCCAGCGATAACACGCGCACGAGCGGGTTAGCCCAGAGCCGGCGAATTCCGGAAGGAGGCTCTTCTATGGCATCGACCTGCCACTTGCGCCGCAGCGGAGGCAGAGGGGTAACGCTCTCATCCGCAGGGACGGCGCCAACCAGGATCAAGCCTTGCCTGGCGGAGGCATTCGCGGGGTCGAGGCGGAGGACATTTTGCAGGCAGTAGATATGCTCCTTTTTTGTCTCCACCACCGAGCTCATCCACAGCCAGTAGGCAGGATTCGACTGGTCGGCGCGCAGCAAACGCGTTAGCAAATCCCGCGCTCTGACGGATTGATTCTGGCGAATGGCCTCAATGGCTTCCCGGAGCATGACGTCTTCGGACATAATACACCCAGGTATGCGCAGTGTAGCACAGGCTGAAATGCCAGACAAGAATCTGAACCTGCAAAAAAGTCCACTTGACAAGATTGAAAGGTAAATGGCCCGGGATTACAAAAAAACATTCATGTCACCCGTTGGTATCCCCCGCATGGTCTTTTTTCAGCATTGAGAGGCTTGTGGGCCCCTAATAAAACAATAAGCCCCTCTTGGAGATCACTCTCTCCAGAGGGGCTGCTCTTGTTGGGCGCGGCTCGAATTTTTCGCTACACTCCAACCGCCAGCAGGGGAACGGGGGTGAACACCAGCACGAAGATCACTAACCCCAGAACTGCAACCATCTGGCGGGGTGGGTCCAACGGGGTGATCTGGTCCAGCGGTTCGGCATGGATGCGGCCCAGCATGAAGATCAGCAGCGCCCACAACCACCAGCCGGGCCACACCATGCCCAGCGCTAACAGTGCGATCAGAATAAATGGCAGCAGCGCGGTGACGCGCCGCCCCAAAAGCACAAACAACACGTGCCCGCCGTCTAACTGCCCGGCTGGAATCAGGTTAAGGGCGGTCACCAACAGACCAGCCCAGCCTGCCCAGGCAACCGGGTGAAGGAACACATCCACGCCGCCCAGTGGCAGAGGCCGGCCAGTGAAGAAGTACTGCAGCCAGTACTGCCAGATGGGCAGCTCTCCGTAACTGCTCGGCGAAGGCAGCAGTTGCCCAAAGACCAGGTACTTCGAGAACAAATACAAGAGCGAGTTGCCTTCGATCTGCAAGCCCTGACCGGGCGCGAGTCGAGTTGGAATGGTGCTCAGCTCGGACAACCCCAAGCCGATCAGCAAGACCGGAATGGCGACTAGCAGCCCGGCTATCGGACCCGCAATGCCTATATCCAGCAGGATGCGCTTGTTCTTTGGGGGTTCCTTCAATTGGATGAAGGCGCCCATAGTTCCGAGCAAGCTGAATGGAAACGGGATAAAGTAGGGAAGGGTCACATGGGTGCGGTGGAAACGCCCCGCCAGATAGTGTCCGAACTCGTGAGCCAATAATATCCCCAAAATGCTGGCGGTGAAGGCCAGCCCGCCCCCCAGGCTCCTGAGCAGATAGGGCAGAAGCTGCTGTAAGGTGGGGTTAAGGGGCCCATCATACTCACCCATCAGGGTGTAATAGACGCCGGCGATGAGGACGCTGATCACGGTCAAGATGAACAGGACCAGGTTGACCCAGGCATTGGAAGGCTTCGGGCGGACAACCCCGTGCAAGAGGACGACTACATGCTGGTCCTTCTCCTTACGAAACAGAGGAGTCAGCTCCAGTGGGCGCAGGGCAGCAGCTAACTGCTCGTAAGCCGCCGCGCTGTCATCGCTGTACAGCCGTCCGCGGTAGCGCGCCACGTACTGCTTCTTCGCATCCCCTTGGGTGACATCTTCGACGCGCAGCACGCGGGATACGATGGAAGTGAGGCGCTCATATTCAGTTGGGATCATATTCTCTACCAATAAATACTCCATTTCCGTTATGCGAGACTGTCACGCTGCTCCTTCAAAGAGCATGCCACTTCACTCGTTCAGTGCAAGCTCTGAGTGTAACGAAGGGTTGAGGGCATGGCTCGCAGCGATAGCCTCTCGGGAGGCGGGAGTGGATGGGAGTCGAACCCACCGCGGCCCGCAACGCAGCCCGCCACCGGTTTTGAAGACCGGGGAGCCCACCGGGACCCAACCACCCCCACAGAGAAGAGGCAAAGGGATTATATCAAGAATCAAAAAATGCGCTCATTATAAACGCATAAGAATCAAAGACAGCTACCCTTTGCCCCGCAAAGCCTCGACCGGCTATACGCAGCTTATCTGCTCGACCTGATCCCGCTGGGCTAGTGAGCTTATCGTTGCCGTAAAATGACCTCACGAAAGTGTAGGGCAGTACCCCCAAGCCCATTCGATATAATATGATAACTCTCCGGCTGGTGTAAGCTGGGGTTCTAGCGGTTGGATCCGTCTGATCCCGGCTGGCAGGCGCTCTTTGATCTGTCCTGCGCGATGGCGCCGCCAGGCGAGGGCAGCGGAATTATTAGAGACAGGCATGAGTGTGAAATCGTTGTTGGCTGGTAAACCACTTGCCCAAAGTTTTCGCGGCGTCAAATGGGTAATCGCCGGGGTTGGCGTGATCGCCATCACCGTGGTCGAGGCGTTCCACATACGCCAGGGTGGTTCGTTTGTCCAGCACCTCGGCGATTGGCTGGTGGAGATCGCCGCGGTAGCCGTGCTGATCATGGTCGCCTCCATGGAGGTGGAAAAATTACGCAGCCAGTTGAATGAGAAACGCGCTGAAACTCATTCGCAAAGCACTCGCCAGGCCGCGTTAATCCAATTGAGCATGAAACTGGCTGCTACACTGGATGAAGATCGGATTTGCCAGATCGTGGTCGATGAATTGCGCAACACGATGGGTTATCAAAACCCGGAGCTTTTCGTGATCGGCAAAAACCAGGCACATGGCATGCTCTACAGCCCTACCTCGGGGAAAATAATCATAGAAAACGGACCTTTGCTCACCACCCCGAACGATCACAGCCTATCGGGCCGGCTCCAACCGGACGGCGCTCAACCTGAACCTCTCTCTGGAAGCCCAAAACCTGAAACTACCCGGATTCGCATCCCGCTACGGCTGGGGAGCGAGACCCTCGGCGGGCTGCTGCTAAAAAGCCTACCTGCCCGAATGCTGACCGAGGAAGATTATTCTTTGCTTTCATCTACTGCCAATCAGGCTTCCCTGGCTATCGCTAACGCTCGCCTGTTTGACGAGCAGCGTCGCCACCGCCTTGAAGCAGAAGATCAGGCCGCAAGACTGCGCGACCGCGAACGCTCACTGCGCATGATCGGTGAGATCACCCAGGAAGCCCTCGAAGCGCACGATTTTTACAGCATGCTCCAGGACCTCACCGACAAATTAGGTAATCTATACGAGGCGGATGGCGCATTTATGGCCCTATGGGATGAGTCCCAGCAGGTGAGCCACCTGGCGGCTTGCTTTGGATCTTTACGGCAGGTCGCTCAAAATGTGTATCTGAAGCGTGAGGACCTTTCGCTTACTCTATCTGTGCTGCAATCTGGCAAGCCGGAAGTTGTCCCCGACGCCTCTGACTCGCCTCACATCAGCTCAAGACTGGCTGCTCAACTCCAGATCCGCTCACTGATGGCGCTCCCATTGATTGCAGATCATCAAAAATTGGGAGCAGCGGTGCTGACTTTCCATAGATTTCACTCCTTCAAGCCCCAAGAAGTCAGCCTGGCTGAACAAACGGGCAAACAAATCGCCCTGGCAATCGCGAAAGTCCGCGCCCTTGACTCAGCCAACCAGCGCGCCCAGGAGCTCTCCGCATTACAGCGGGCGACAGCCGCGTTGCTCAGCACGCTTGAGCTCGAGGCCTTATTAGGACAGATTTTGGATGCCGCGATCAGCGCCATCTCGGCTGCCGAAAGAGGCTCTCTTCACCTGGTCGCCCGGGACACCGGTCAATTGATGATCCGCGCCACTCAGGGATACACAGACCCGCGTATCCGCAAGATGAGGCAATCCACACAAATGGATTACATTTCCCGGGCTGTTCAGGAGCGGCAGCCTTTACTTGTTCACGACGCCCAGGCAGACAGGCAACCCAAACGAGATGACATCCCGGAACTGCGGGCAGCGGAATCAACCATCATAGCCCCCCTCCTCCTGGGTGATGAGGTGCTGGGCGCCATCTCCCTGGACTCGTTTCACCGCTACGCCTTCAGACCAGCAGATGTGGACCTGCTGGTCAGTTTTGCTGCCACTGCCACCACTGCCATTCAGAACGCCCAATTGCACGCCGAAGTGCAGAAGCAGGCGATCACAGACACATTAACCGGAGTGTACAACCGGCGAGGGCTGTTCGAACTCGGCAGGCGGGAGGTTGAAAGAGCGCATCGCTTCCATCGCCCGCTGGCTGCAATGTTATTGGATATCGACCTGTTCAAGAATATTAACGACGAGCATGGTCACCTGACTGGCGACCGGGTCCTGGCGAACTTTTCCGGGCGCTGTTTCCAGGAGCTGCGCCAGATTGATCTGCTGGGTCGCTATGGCGGCGACGAGTTTGTAGCCCTGCTGCCGGAGACAGACCTGGAGAGCGCCAGGCTGGTTGCAGAGCGGATACGCAGCATTGTTGAGAAAGCCTTTTTCGCTTATGGCACCTCGCCAGTGAGCGTCACCACGAGCGTTGGTGTGGCCGAGATGGATGAAAAATGCGCCGATCTCGAGAGCTTAATCGCCTGTGCCGACCAGGCGCTCTACGCTGCCAAGCAATCTGGGCGAAATTGCGTCCGCGTGTACAAGCAGCCATTAAATCAAGAAGGCCCCACCCAGATCGAGGGTGAGAGCCCGCGAGATGCGATAGGTTACCAGGCTCCTCGGCCAGGACTCGAACCTGGAACCTAGCGGTTAACAGCCGCCCGCTCTGCCGAATTGAGCTACCGAGGAATTTAGCGAGTGGGATTATAAACTCAAGCGAAATCAGTGTCAAGGACGGGGATTTGCAGCCAAAAACAGGCATGATTGACGATCATCTGGAAGATATGTTACATCCACCCATCTTATCCATATCTGCCAACCGGCAACTGTTGAGGCCCACATGGCATTAAAGGGCAATTTACGTGATTTTACTATTACCCAACTCTTGAATTTAATCAACCTTGCCCAAAAATCTGGCACGCTCATGGTCGAAGGTCCCGGCGAAGCCGCGCAGATCTACTTCCGAGAAGGCAAACTGGCTTATGTCCAGATCGGGCAGGAAGACAACAGCCTGGCCTCCATTTTATACCGCGCCAATAAGATCACCGCCGCTCAGCACCGGGCGATCAAGGCGCGGGCGGGGCATATGAGTGACAAAGAACTTGGCTTGCTGCTGATCAATGCCAACTACCTGTCCCAGCAAGAAATCTTGAACAGCCTGCAATCTCACTTTGTTAATGTCCTCAATCGTATGTTCACCTGGGTGGAAGGCTTCTTCCGCTTCGAAACGGAGGCTTTGCCACCGAACGGCAAGATCACCGTCCGATTAGGCCTGGAAAACATCATTATCGAGGGGTCTCGCCGGCTGCGGGAATGGGAGCAGCTCCAGGATGAAATTCCCAGCCTGGAAATGGCGCTCAAATTTGTAGATCGACCGGGCGTCAATTTACGCAACGTCAATTTGAGCGTGGAAGAATGGCGGGTTGCTTCATATATCAACCCGAAAAACACATTGCG
>DATEDC010000158.1:0-24026 GCA_035286585.1 Anaerolineales bacterium | reverse complement strand
ACCGTGCTGTAAATAACGATCACAATAGTATTTTATCTGCTACAGCATCTGACAATGAAGGCAATCTGGCGATGGATAGTGACAGCACAAGCGTTGATGTTATCCATCCAGCGATTGAAGTTGGGGTAATGACCAACTTCTCTACCGCCGTCGTGGGAAAACCAATTGTATACACCTATACGATAAGCAACATGGGAGACATATCCCTGTCAGGCGTCCAGCTTGTCGACGATCGCCTGGGGGTGATTAGCCTGCCAAAGACCACCCTAGAACCCACAGAGGTGATTTCAATCACCGCAACTTACACGCCAACAAGCAATGATTTACCTGGTCCTCTTGTCAGCAATGTGACTGCCACAGGTAATCCTCCAATCCCACCTCAGGTGAACGATCACCAAGGCATTGATATACCTCTGATATTACAAATATACCTGCCCTCGGCTCAGAGATAGATCCAATTTATCATGGCGCCCTCGAGAAAATAACACCAGCGATTGCACTACCACCCTGGAGATTAACAATGGAATGGCAACATTTGTACGATTTGCTCCGTCAGCGCGTGCGGTTTTTAACTGCAGGCTCATTGATCGCGATGCTATTTGCCTATTTGGCGTTCCGCATTTTTACCCCCTGGCCTCAATACCAGGCGACAACAACGGTTCTGGTTAATTATGCTGATCTTTCTTCAAGCCCAACAACCGCGCGGTTGAGTCCAGAATTGGTTCGAACCTACTCGGAGTGGATGCTACAAGGTCCCGTGCTCCAGGGCGTGATCGAGGTGTTGGATCTGTCACTTGACCCGACTGGGCTACGTGAAAAGATTGTGATTAGACAGGTGCCAAATTCCTATTTACTGGAGGTCTCAGCTTTATCCAGAGAACCTGAACAAGCCGCGGCGATCGCGAATGAAATCGTCGTACAGTTGGAACACCAAATTGGAACCGCATTAAGTTCCAGCTACCCCTTGGATGCGCCAACCCAGATTGAGATCGAATTTCTGAATGAGAATATTCGCACCGCAGAAGAAAAGCTGATTGAGCTTAATGACAGTCTGGTGAAAACCCCATCGGCGGTCTCATTACTTCAACTAGAGATAAACGAGTTGGAAACCAGGATTTATAACGCTGAGGAGGAGTTAATCGATTTATCCAAACAACTTGATGTTTATCAACCCCCAGCATTGCCAGCTGAAGAGATTGCCAGCCTTGTCCAGAATATCCAGGAAAACGAAGAACAGCTTCAAATTTTTACAGACCGACTCCTGGAGACTAATAATGTAATCGCCTCCGATTTCCTGGTAAAACAAATAAATGCGCTCCAGGGCAATCTGCAATTGTGGAGGAATGAGTTGGATCGGCTTTACACCAGAAATCGAGCTGATTCAGAATCTGAATTCAGTCGCTTAGTCAGGCGCATTAACGTAATCCAAACCAACCTGTCTGTCTGGCGCAACAAGCTTGACCTCCTCAACAATCTATTAAAAAACAGTACACAGGGTCGGTACGAAGAAGTCAACAGACAAATCGACGCCGTGCAATCAAATCTGGAGATCTGGCAAAAGCAATATGCCGACCTTAAAAGTCAATATAGCACCATATACCAAAGTAATTTATTTGTCTTGGAGAAAGCCCAGATTCCAACAGGCAGATTAAATCCCATAATCAATATCATTGTGGCTGGTATCACTGGGCTCTTATTGACCAGTGGTATAACGATTTTATATTATCGGGAAACAGGGGAAAATGATGACCAATGAGCCTGATAGATACCGAGATCCCATTAGGATGCCAGGTATGGTTGCTCGGTGGGATGAAATTGCGAAACGGGTTTTTGATTTCCTGGTAGCACTAGTGGGGCTGCTTTTACTCAGCCCGGTATTTGGGTTAATCGCCCTGGCGATCAAGCGAGATTCTCCGGGGCCCGTCTTCTATTGGGGTTCAAGGGTTGGTCTGAGAGGTAAGATATTCAGAATATTAAAATTCCGGACGATGTACGAGACATTAGAAAGTTATGACGGACCCAAGATTACTGCTCAGAATGATCCGCGTATAACCTCCTTGGGGCAATGGTTACGAGACACAAAGCTCAATGAGTTACCGCAGTTGTGGAATGTGCTTCTTGGAGAAATGAGTCTGGTTGGTCCACGCCCAGAAGACCCAGAGATCGTAGAGAAATGGCCAAAAGCATTTTGTGCAGAGGTGCTTTCTATTCGCCCAGGCATCACCAGCCCAGCTTCAATTCGTTATCATGATGAAGAAAATATGCTTAATTCTAAGCAAGTCATGCAGACCTATCTCGAAAAAATCAGCCCGACAAAGTTACGCATGGATTTATTGTATGTTCGCAATCGTTCCTTCTGGGTGGATTTGGATGTGATTCTGTGGACCATACTGGTGCTGGTCCCAAAATTAAGATCTCAAGATGTACCGGAGGAATTGATCTTCTGGGGACCAATGACCAGGTTCGTGCGCAGATACTTAAATTGGTTCTCGATAGATACATTCATATCGCTTCTGGCTTGGACAAGTGGCTGGTTAATTGTTGGGCGATCATACCATCTCGACAACAGATTTTTTCATGTCTTGGTGGAATCGTTGGGATTTGCGTTTCTGTTTAGCCTGGTAGGTTTCCTGTTTAGGTTGAACCGGATCTCGTGGTCAAAAGCCAAGGCATCCGATGTGATCGATGTGATTGCTTCCTGGAGTATTGCCACCACAATTGTTTTTTTGATAAATCGCCGGTTATTTTTCATCCCCAATGGCTTTTTCAGTCTGGTGTCCGGTTTGGTGTTGATTGGATTTATTGGCTTCAGATACAGATTGCGATTGATCACCGGCTTCTTATACCGGCTGAGGCGTTTATGGCACATTGAATCGGGTGCCAAGGAAAAAGTCATCATCGTCGGAGCTGGTAAATCCGGTGAAATTGTTGCCTGGATGTTAGATAATCCTACGGTTTCAAAAATTATACGAGTGGTGGGTTTTGTGGATGACAATTTCCATCAGCAGGGAATGCGCATATATGGTGTTGAAGTTATGGGCAGGTTGGCGGACATACCCTACTTGATCGATAAATATGATGTCGGTATCGTCATATACACGCCCCGCGACGGAGTTTCGGGTAGATTTCAAAGGGTGTTAGAGTTGTGTGGAAATACTCAGGCGCAACTTGTGTTCTTGCCGGATATTGTTTCTTTCTTGGAGAGCTTTATCATGGAGGAGCCAATTGATTATGCTCAACAAGATATCAGAAAACCACAGGTGAGTTTGCTAAACAGCAAAGAAGACCTGCCTTGCCAGCAATGTTTGATACATTACGTCTTTGAGAGTAGAGATGCACATTTCAATAGAAGGGAAAAGAAAAAGCAGGTCATTGCTACCTGAACTATAAAATGCCAAGGAGATGCACGCTTGGCACAACTAGAAAAGAAAGCAATTGAGCCTCTTCAGTTGCAGAGAAATTTAAGCTGAGCGCGGTCTGAGCAGGTAATTCACCCTCGTGCGCAGCCGGCATATTCACACCGGCTGCGCACAATTTTTCCCGATCTCACGTCCACACTTTTTGCTATTGAACGCAGCTTACGATGATTGTATCTATCCTGCCAATGCCCGGCGCAGCTCCTGGCAAACGTGCTCGACCTGAGTTGAGCTCATCACGCTGGAAAAAGGCAGCGCCAGACTGCGCCTGCCTAAATCTTCGGTTACCTGGTAATCGCCCTCAAGGTAACCAAATCGCTCGATCATGTAAGGCTGCAGGTGAATCGGCAGGAAATAGGGCCTGGCGGGTACGCCGCGTTCGCCCAAGACTCGAGCGATCGCATCGCGGTCATGTTCCGGCGAGAAACGCACGACGTACACAAACCAGCTCATGCGCGTGGTGGAGGCGACCACCTGCGGCGGTTCTACCCCGGGAATTTCAACCAGGCGTTCGGCGTACCACTCCGCCACGCGGGAGCGTTTCTCCACCATCTCATCCAGGCGGGTGAGCTGCACCCGGCCCAACGCGGCGCTCATCTCGTCCAGGCGGTAGTTGTAACCCAAGTGGGTATGCTGGAGCCAGGTATCGCCTGGTGCGCGCCCCTGGTTGCGCAGGGCGCGCATGAAAACAGCCGCCTGATCGTCATCTGTGACGATGACAGCCCCCTCGCCGGTAGTGATCTGCTTGTTCGGATAGAACGCATACACCCCGTAATCTCCCAGCGTCCCGGCCAGGAGCCCTTTATAGGCCGCGCCCAGCGCCTCGCACGAATCCTCGATAATTTTCAACCCATATTCCCGGGCGATCTCCCGGATTTCATCCATGTCAGCCGGCTGCCCGAATACATCCACCGGCAGAATTGCCTTTAATTGCGCCCCAGCCTGACCGCCTCTCCGGGGGCGCCATTTTTCCGCCCGCTGACCCCCGGCGGTGAGATCCGCTGCGGCAGTCCTGACCTGGGCGGGATCGATATTGCCGCTCAGCGGGTCGACGTCGACGAAAACCGGCACTGCCTTTTCGTACAGCAAAACGTTAGCAGAGGCGACGAAAGAGAACGGGGTAGTGATCACCAGGTCGCCTTCCCCGATGCCGGCAGCCCGCACGCACAGATGCAAACCGGCGGTGCCCGAGCTCACGCCAATGGCGTGTCTTGCCCCGCTGAAAGCCTCGAACTCACGCTCGAAAGCCTGGATTTCATCCCCCATGCTCAGGTTGGGCGTGCGGAGCACGGCTGCCACGGCTTCGCGCTCGGCGTCCGTCAGATCGGGTGAGGACATGGGTATCGCGGTGGTGGTTTGGACTGGTTTGATCAAATTGCTGTCTCCAATTGGGTCATTCAGGCCAGATCGTCCCGGCGCGTACGATGCCATTTTTTGGCACGTCGCTCTTCACCGTTGCGCCGTTGCCGATGCGCGCCCCGGCTCCGACCTTGACACGCAGATTGATCGTCGCGCCCATACCGACCAGGGCGCCCTTTCCGATCTGGACCTCCCCTGCCAGGATTGCTCCCGGGGAGATATTGACACAATCAGCCAGGTGGCAATCGTGAGAGACAATTGCCCCGGTATTGAGGATCGTCCCGAAGCCCAGGTGGGCTTCGCTGCCCAGATAGGCGAGAGAGAAGACCTGCACCCCGGCGGAGAGGCTGGCGCTCGGCTCGGTCATCGCCCTGGGGTGGACCAGCGCCGGGCAGGCAAAGCCCAACGCAGCCAGGCGCTCGAACACTCTCAGCCGCGCCCGCAGATCGCCGATCCCGCCCACTGCGTTGACCGCCAGCCGAATGCCGCGCCCATACAGCCCGGCGAGCGCCTGGCTGCCGCCCAAAACCGGCAAGCCCATAACCCTCGAGCCAGGTTCCAGGCCATCGTCGATGAAGCCGGCAATCTGGTACGTACTCAGGGCGCGGAGCAGGTCGACCAGGGCTTTGCCATGCCCGCCAGCGCCATAGATGACGATCATCGTCGGATCAAAAATGCTATCGAGCGCTGAACCAGGGGCATCTGGCGCGGTTTCGATCAACACCTGCACCATTTGCGAGGTGACCAGGGTATCGGTGGGAAGGCGGCTCAGGTCAACTTGATAGCGTCGGGCGAGCTCGAGGGCAGGCTGGCTGATGCGCAATTTTTCGGGCAGGCTGCTGTATTCATTCAGCTCCTTTGCTTCAACTCGAGGCGGTTTCCATTCTGGCGATTCCGCCAGAAAGCACAGCGCCTCGCCGGCGCGCACGGTATCCCCTTCCTGAAAGCGCAGCCCGATCACATAACCACCCACCTCGGCTTTGACCTCGGCGGTCGATTTGGTCGTTTCCAGGGTGCAAATCAGGTCATCCTGGTGCACTTTTTGACCTTCGTGAACGTGTACGGCGGCTAAACGAGCCTCCGGCTCATTGGGGTTCAGGAGTGGGATTGTGATAGGGGTCGCGGTGGGCATGGACCGAACTATACCATCAATTGGGCTTGTTGAACGATATCATCCAGCCCAGGCAGCACCTGCGCTTCTAAAGGTGCTGAAGCCGGCACGGGCAGGTCCTGGGCGGCTACCCGGCGGACACATTGTAGCTGCGTTCCAAGAGCTTGGGCCGTACGGGCGACCACCTCCGCCCCCCAGCCAAAGGAAAGGCTGCCCTCTTCCACGACCAGCAGATGCCCGCTGCGCCGCGCCGATGCCAGCACCGCCTCACCTTGGAAAGGGGCTAGCTGGGTGAGGATTACCAACTCGGCGAAGATCTCGTACTGGTAGGCCAGGGTATGCACTGCCTGGCGGGCCAGCTCAGCCATGTAGCCGTAAGCGGCAATCGTCAGGCTGGGCTTTGGCGCGCCGCGCACGCTGAGCTGGTAAGCAGAGACCGCTGGTTTCCCGCCCCTGTCCGATCGATCAGCGAGTTGAGAGCTGACCTCTGTGAGGTGAAAATCTTGCAGTGTCGTGGCGTCCTGCACAGGCAGTAAATACAGCAGCTTGTTCTCGATGAACAGGATGGGTTCTTCCGTTTCCAGGATGGCGCGATAGAGCAGCTCTCCCGGGTCACCGCACGTGTTTGGCGCCAGTATACGCAACCCCGGGACTCCCAGGAAGTGCTTTTCCAACGTCTGGCTGTGAGTAGGGCCGTAGCCGCGCCGCCCGCCCATCGGCGTGCGGATCACAAGCGGGACGGACACCTGGTCGTTGTACATCCAGCGGAATTTGGCGATGTGATTGATCAATTGATCGGCTGCCAGGGCCAGGAAATCCCCAAACATGATTTCCACCACCGGGCGCAGGCCGCGTAAAGACATGCCAGCGCCCACTCCGCAAATACCGGCTTCTGAGATCGGGGTGGTAAACACACGCTGCGGGTATGCGCTGGAAAGCCCCTGGCTGACTTTGAAAGCGCCGCCATAAGGATCGAGAACATCTTCGCCCAACAGGATCACATCCGGGCAGTCCGCAAAAGCCCGGTGCAGCGCCCGGTTGAGGGCTTCAAGAACGCTAGGCATACGGGAAGGGCTCCTCCAGAGCCGCCTGGAAAGCAGCGGCGATTTGCTCGTCGATTTGGCGGTCGAGAACGGCGCGCTCGGCTGGATGCAGGCGACCGCTGTGAACCTTCAGCGGGTCGCGAGTTTGCTTCATATGGACTATTTCCTGTGGATCACGGGTGTCGTCCCCCTTGGAATGGGGTCCAAAACGGCAGGTGTGCAGGATCAAGGCCTGGGGCGCTCGTTCCGCTCTAACCGCCTGGATCGCAGCTCTGGCGGCGGGGAAGATTTCGAGCACATCGCTGCTGTCAAGCTCCCGGGCGGGAATGCCGAAAGCTTCGAAACGGGCGGCAATCTCTCCCGCAAGCGCCAGGTCCACTGGGGTGGTTTGGGCAATGCGGTTGTTTTCCAGGACGAATAGAATTGGCGCGCTCCACAAGGAGGCCATATTCAAGGCTTCGTAGAGCACACCCTCACCCAGTGTGCCGTCACCCACGAAGGCGACTGTAATTGCGCCGCTTCCCTTTATTTTTTCCGCCAGGGCCACGCCAGCAGCGATCGGGGCAACCCCGCCCAACACGCCGCTAGAGTAAAAATTCCGCCAATGCAGATGCTGCGATCCGCCTCTGCCGCCGCAAACGCCGCCGAGGCGCCCCATCAATTCGGCGAACAGAGCCTGAGGGTCGCCCCCGTAAGCAAGGAAATGACCGTGACAGCGGTGATTGCTGAAGACCACATCTTCAGGCTTGAGATGGCTCAGCACACCGACTGCATTGGCCTCCTGCCCCAGGTACGTGTGCGTGGTCCCGGAAAATACCCCCTTGGGGAAGTTCTCCAGCACGGTTTCTTCGAACCGGCGGATGCGGTAAAGCTCTCCGTAAAGCGATAAATTATCGAACATGTCCCTCTTCTTCGCTGGGATGATCGGCGCCCATGAATTCTACCGCCGTTGCCTCACCAGGTTGATTGATCCCTTCCCGGCGGATCACTTTCCACAGGGTGAGCAGCAGGATTTTTATATCCAGCAGAAGAGACCAGTTATCCACATACCAGACATCCAGCTTGAATTTATCTTCCCACGTCAAGGCGTTGCGCCCGTTGATTTGCGCCCAACCGGTGATCCCGGGCAAGACGAGATGGCGGCGCATTTGCTCCGGGCTGTAGCGTTCCAGGTACTGCATCAACAAAGGGCGCGGCCCAACCAGACTCATCTTCCCCAGGATCACAAGAAACAGCTCAGGCAGTTCATCCAGGCTGGTCATCCGCAGAAAGCCCCCCAGGGGGGTGAGGCGGTCTGCATCGGAATGCAGCCTGCCGTGATGATCGCGCCCTTCTGACATGCTGCGAAACTTGATGATGTAAAAAGGCTCCCCACGATAACCCGGGCGCAACTGGCGGAATAATACTGGCGAGCCATGGTAGAGGCGCACTAACAATGCCAGCACCAGGAGCAGGGGGGAGACCACCAGCAGTCCTGGGATGGTCAGAGCCAGGTCAAACAAGCGCTTAGAACGAGGGATGCCTGCGGGGAACATGGGATTCAGACTGCAGCCCTCAGGCAGCTCGCTGCTCCTGCGGCTCGCGGTCGGCGGGCTTGGATGCCAGTTCCGCGCCGATCCGCTCCAAAACGGCGACCAGAAATTCTTGCCAGGCAGGGATTTCGCGCATGGGTATCCAAAGCGCGGTCTTGCCCACGCGGACAAGCGGACCTAAATTGGGCAAGGCTTCTGGTGGGGCGCTATCCGAAAAGCGCAGCACCATCTGCCCGTTCTCGCTGGTGATGGATTCAATCCCTGCTTTTTGAGCCAGGATTTTAACCTGTAGTTGGTAGATCAGGTTGTTGACCCCCGCCGGCAGCGGTCCGAAGCGATCCTTAAACTCCTCGGCGATGGCTTCGAGCTCCTGGATAGATTGAATATCCGCCAGCCGCCGGTACAGTCGCAGGCGCATGGTTTTTTCGGTTACGTAATCAGCGGGTATGCCTGCATGGAGAGGCAAATCGACGTTCACCGGTGACGCCGGCGGCAAGGGTCTTTTGACACCTGTCAGCAAAGCCATGCCGCGCGGTTGAATCCGCCCCACTGCCTCAGCGAGCAGGCGTGTATACAGGTAGAAGCCCACGGCGGCAATGTGCCCATGCTGCCGGGTCCCGAGGATATCTCCGGCGCCGCGGATCTCCATATCGCGCATGGCGATCGAAAATCCGGAGCCGAGCTGGGTATTTTCAGCGATGGTCTCCAACCGCTGGCGGCCGTCCAAGGTAGGCAGCCTTTTTGTATGCCGGAAGAAGTACGAATAAGCTCGCTGAGCGCCCCGCCCAACGCGACCGCGCAACTGGTATAGTTGGGCAAGTCCGAACGTATCGGCGCGATCCACGATCAGGGTGTTGGCATTGGGAATATCCAGCCCAGACTCGATAATCGAGGTGCTCAGCAGCACGTCGACTTCGCCATTGGTAAATTGCTTCATCCGTTCGGAGAGGTCACTTTCTGCCATTTGACCGTGGGCGATGGCGAGGCGCGCCTCAGGGATGAGCTGTGCCAGGTGGTTGCGCATAGCGCCGATGGTCTGCACCCGGTTGTGGACGAAAAACACCTGCCCGCCGCGCTCCAGCTCACGCAGGATCGCCTGACGCACCAGGCGGGGCGAATATGGCCCCACGTGGGTGACAATGGGCAACCGTTCTTCTGGCGGGGTGTTGATGGTAGAAATATCGCGCACGCCAGTAAGCGCCATGTAGAGCGTTCTCGGGATGGGGGTAGCTGTCATGGTGAGCACGTCGACTTCGGTGCGCAGTTTTTTGAGCTTTTCCTTGTGAGTGACGCCAAAGCGCTGTTCCTCGTCGATAATCAAAAGCCCCAGGTCCTTAAACTCCACATCTGCAGACAGCAAACGGTGGGTGCCGATGACAATATCGATCGCTCCCGCGGCCAGCCTGGCGATGATCTCGCGCTGCTGCTGCTGATTGCGAAATCGAGAGAGCATCTCCACTTCTACGGGAAACGCGGCCAGGCGCTGACGGAATGTCTGGTAATGCTGCTGCGCTAACACTGTGGTCGGCACCAACATGGCGACTTGTTTGCCGTCCATGACGGCTTTGAAGGCGGCTCGCAAGGCGACTTCGGTTTTGCCATAGCCAACATCGCCGCAGATCAGCCTATCCATCGGGCGCGGCCGCTCCATGTCCTCCTTGACCTCCTGGATCACCCTGGCCTGATCTTCTGTCTCAATATAGGGGAAGCTGGCTTCCAGCTCGTGCTGCCAGGTGGTGTCTTTTTCAAAAGCATGCCCATGAATCACACTCCGCCAGGCGTAAAGTTCCAGCAGATCCTCAGCAACCTCTTGAACCGCTTCTTTGACATGGCTTTTAACACTCCGCCATTCTGGGCTGCCTAACCGGCTGAGAGCAGGCGGACGCCCATCCGGACCCACGTAGCGGGTCACCCTGTCCGCCTGGTGGACAGGGACGAACAATTGAGCCTCGTCGGCGTATTCGATGCACAAATACTCGCGTTCGTTCCCCTCGATGGTGCGGCTGACCAGTCCGATAAAGCAGCCAACGCCGTGATCCACATGGACGACGTAATCGCCGGCTTGCAGGTCGGTGTACGGCGCTTCAGGCGCTTCAGCCACCGGACGCGGCCGCTGGCGCGGTTCTGGCCTGCGCCAGCCGAAGATCTCGCCATCGGAAAACAGGTGAATTACTTCGCCAGTGGGCGGCGCAAACGACCAGCCCTCCGCCAGGCTGCCCTGAATGAAGGCAGGACCTCGAGAATCTGGGGAGGCGTTTTGCTCTGACCACAGCTCCTGCAGGCGAGTAGACTGGCGTGAGACCACGATGACCTGTTCTCCACGCTCAATGCGCTCGACCAGGTGCTCGATGAAGGGCTTCAGGCGCCCCCCGAATCTCGGACCGGGCTGGAACCATTCAGCCAGGAGTGAGCTTTCCAGATTGCCTGAGGGACCCAATTCGAGCACGGTATGCCGCGGCAGGGTATCGAGGAGTTCGGACCAGGTTAAGTAAGGGAGAGGAAAATCTTCTGCCAGGTTGCCCTCCGCAACCTGCTCGCCACGTATAGCGATGGCTTGCTCCTCGACTTCATTCCAGGCCTCCCGTATAGCTTGCAGGTCATCAATCAGCACCAGAGCCTGGCGGGGGAGGTAATCCAGCAAGCTGGCGATCTGCTTGTGCAGCAGTGGCAGATGAAATTCATGCAGCTCTTCGATATCATGCTCTCCGCCGGAGGGGAGGGTGAACTCGCGGGCTGGAGAGATCAACAGTCGTTCGTGGATTTCGAAGGTGCGCTGGCTGGTCGGATCGAAGTAGCGCAAGGTCTCTATCTCGTCGCCGAAGAACTCGATTCGGGTGGGATGCAGCTCCGCGGGAGGCCATATATCCAGCAAACCACCCCGCCGGGCGAACTGTCCCGGTGTGATCACAGTATTGACGACCTGGTAGCCCAGGCTCACCCAGCTGTGGATCAGTTCATTCGGTTGAATCACCTGTACCGGGCGGATCGAGCGAGTGGCTTTGAGAAAATCCCGCCGCGGCAGAGTGCGCGCCATCAAGGCGCGCGCCGAAGCGATGATGATCTCCGCAGGGCCAACGGCTGCATTCGGGATATGGTAAGCAGCCAGCCTGGTGAGGACCATCAATCGGTCGCGGCGGGTGTTCTCGCCCCACGGCTCCTTTTCGTAAAACAGGGGGTTCGGTTCGGGGAAATGCAACCGCGGGGCTACGGGCAGCCACAAAGCCAGCTCGTCCATCAGCGTCAGCGCCAGGTCGGCGCGCTCGGTGAGCAGCAAAATCGGTTTCTGCAGCGTTGCATAAAGGGCGGCCAGCACCGGCAGGCGCGCGGCGCGGCGCAGACCGATTTTTTCGATCTCCACCCCGCTGGCAAAGCCTGGATCTTTACTTGCTAAGAGGGTAGAGAAGGCATCCTGCGCGGTGGCAGCAATCCTCTCGATGAGTTGATCCAATCTCATTTACGCAGGTTCCTGCGGAGGGTTATATTTGTTCATCGCGCTCTCGATACCGCTGCTCAAATAGGTCTGCACGGCTTCAACGGCTCGTTCCAGGACGAACGGCAGCGTCTCAAGCTGGGTTTTTGAAAAATCTTGCAGCACGTAGTCGGCTGCCTGCATTTGAGCCGGCGGGCGACCGACCCCGATCCGCAGCCGGGGGAATTCGTCCGTGCCCAAATTCTCGATGATAGACTGAATGCCTTTCTGACCAGCGCTGCCGCCGCCGGGGCGCATGCGGAGGGCTTCATAAGGCAAATCCACATCATCATAGATGACCAGCAGGTCTTCCAGCGGGATTTTATAAAAACGCAGCAGCGCGCCGACCGCCTGACCGGACAGATTCATGTAGGTTTGCGGCTTCGCCAGGATCAGGCGGCGACCATTCTGCTCCCCTTTGGCAACCAGGGCTTTCGATTCCAGGCGCGAAAAGGTTATGCCTATTTTCGCTGCCAGGTGATCCAACACCATGAAGCCGATGTTGTGCCGGTTGCCCCGGTATTCTCGCCCGGGGTTGCCCAGACCGATGATGAGAATAGCAGTTTTCTGCTTCTCCAGCGCTTGTTCGCTCATTTCCCTACAGATTTTGGCAGGTAATCCAATTTGCTTTACCCGCTCCCAACAAAGCCACAATATGCAAAGCGCTAGTCCCTACGAGAAACGAAAATCAGCCTGCCGGTTGAAGGCGCTCCAGGCGAGGCGGTGAAAAAAAGGCTGACCATCTTTTACAGGCAGATTGCGAACCTGCTCGGTCCATCGATCGGTCGCCAGTCCGGCTTTTTGGAAGCACCGAGCGGTGAAAGCCTGCCGCTCTTCGCATGAGGCGCTCATGACCTGTTGGGCTTCATGCAAGAATTCCTCTTCGAGCTGGTTGCGCTCGTCTTTATACTGGTTGAGGCGCGTCTGGTAATCTTGCAACACCGAACGGTGCAGGACCTCGTGCCGCCACCACAAGCTCTGATCGTCATACTTTCCTTGAGGGGCGGGACCCAGATGCGGCAGCTCGCTATCCAACCAGGCTGGTTTGAAGACGCCGATGCAGGGCGCCGAAGTCCCGGTAAGCCAGTGTGTGTGCATACCGGGTTTTAAGTGCGAGACCATCGAGCCGGTCGATTGGCTTACCCGTATCGGTCCAAAGCTGGCGTGCATGCATACATCCGCCCCACTCAAACCTCGACCGGGCGAAAATCCGTCTGCGCTATCCGCACCGTGATCGCGCAGCGTTGCCATCATCGTCTCTACATCTATCCTGCCTTTACCTGCGGAAAGAATATCAGTGGTGCGGCAAAAACGGGCATAAGAGTCGCTGAAGCGAGTGTAAATGGCGTCGGAATAGCAGCGCCCGAAATCGAAATCTGCCCTGCTCTTGCACCAGCCGTGCTCGATGGCATACTCCACCAGCCCCTCGGAGGCGAGATCGAACTCGCTGCCGATGGTTATTCGGTTCGAGATGGTGCGCACGCTGGTCACCCGCTCGGCTGCCCAATAGCGGTCTGCGGTTTCCAGCACCCAGGCTTCCTGCGGATCGGCGATCAGGTAGCTGTTGTGATAGTATAGTTTGTGGGCAAAGCCGCAGTTCCCACTCTGCCCATACTGTTCCAACAGTTGGGTGATCACGGTTACTGCACCCCGCGCGGTGTCGGCGCGTTCTAGCGCCAGCCGCAGGAGATCCATGCCGATCAAGCCGGGCTCTTTGCCAGCGGGAATTTTGGTGAACACGGCTTCGTTGCCGATGACCACGCCGTGTTCGTTGGCGCCCATTTCAGCGCCCCAAATCCAGAAGGGTTTTGCCAGCAGCACTGCGTATGTCTCTGGTACCTGGGGGATTTCCAGATACGTACAGCGCAGTTGGCTGCCCTCTGGGTGCCGAGTTCGGGGCACGATCACCAACTCGTGGGCTTCATTGGGCTCGCGATCGCTGTTTTTGGCGAAGATCACCGAACCATCTTTGGTGGCGTTGCCTAGTGCTACCAGGGTGTCACACATCTTGCCTCCTTTTTATCGGTTGGATCGTAGATTCCGAATCGCTATGTATAGCCCGCCCAGTGCGAATGCGCCCACCATGAACAGCGCGCCCTGGGCGAAACTGGACGCCAGATCCTGGTTGGATACCTGAGCCGGGTTGGGCGGAAACGGCGTGGGCGTGAGCGGCTGCGGGGAATTGGTGGGAGTTCCGGCGATAACTTCTGTCGTTTCCGCCGCGGAGGTTGGGGTGAGCGGCGTAGGCGTGCTGGTTTCGATCGGTGTGTAATTCCGTACGCGCACCCCGGGTACGACGGTAGATATTTGGGCGCCATCGACCAGGTCGACGATCAGGCGGACATCATAATCGCCGTCGGATATTTGGGTGGTATCCCACTCCGCCAACAGCCCGGCGGTCACCGGCTCTGAGCTTGTGAAGATCAAGAACCACGTATCTGTTGTAACATTAGCATAACTGAAAGCAAGCTCTGAGGATTGAAATCCAGCGACGGCAGATGTTCCCAGGATGGGGTACTTCCCTTGCAATGCCTGGCCCGGCAGTGGTTCTGAGATGGCCACCTGCGGTCTGGCCGTGAATATAGGTGTAACCGTTGCCCGAGGTGCGGCCGCGGTGGGGCTGTGCTCGGGCGTGCTGGAGGGCGTCTCGGTGCCTTCTGGCTGCTGGGCTGAGACTTTCCAGAAAGGCGCACCCCCGGTTGGCAAGCTTAACATAAGCAACAGCAAAGTAATGATGAACAGGCGATACATCGCAAACGCTTAGTTTAACACGGTAGCGTAAGTGGGTCAATAACCCAATCGCCCTTTCGGGTATCTGGCAGCGCCTGTTTCGGATTGGCAATCGGCAGGCAGATATGGTAAACTCAGGGCGAATTTGGAAAACTCGGTTCTCCTGGCAGGCAGGGAAAGATGTCAACCCGTTCACGCAGCGAATTAATGGTGGATCGCCTTCGAGAAATGCAGGCAGCCTCACCCGAGATCGAAGCTTCTGCCGTCGTTTCCGTAGATGGATTGATCATGGCCTCAGCCTTGCCGGCTGACACGGAAGAAGACCGCGTATCGGCTATGTCGGCTGCCATGCTCAGCCTGGGAGAGCGCATTGCCAGTGAATTGGGGCGCGGCGCCCTGGAGCAGGTGTATATCCGCGGCAGCCAGGGGTATGTCATCGTGACCGCGGTCGGCGAAGAAGCCGTGCTGACCGCAATGGTGCATGAAGGCGCCAAGCTGGGGCTCATTTTTCTAGAGATGCGTCGCGCCGCAGAAGATCTTGTCCGCCTGGTAGGTTGAGATTGGGAACCAAGTATATTTTCTTTACCGGTGGTGTGGTTAGCTCAGTTGGCAAAGGGGTCACGGCTGCCGCGCTGGGTCGCTTGCTGAAAGAGCGTGGTTTCACGGTGGCGGTGCAGAAGCTCGATCCCTACATCAACGTTGACCCCGGCACGATGAGCCCTTACCAACACGGCGAAGTTTTCGTGCTGGACGACGGCGCGGAGACAGACCTGGATTTGGGCCACTACGAGCGCTTCATCGATATCAGCCTGAACAAGGTTTGTAATGTGACCACCGGGCAGGTGTACGCCGAGGTGATCAGCAAGGAGCGGCGAGGAGATTACCTGGGAGGCACGATCCAGGTTATTCCGCACATCACCAATGAGATCAAGCGCCGCATCAGACTGGTGGACAAAACTACCGGGGCAGAGATCGTCCTGGTGGAGATCGGCGGCACCGTCGGGGATATCGAGTCGCTGCCCTTTCTGGAAGCCATCCGCCAGATGCGCTCCGATGTCGGCCGCGAGAACACGGCCTATGTGCACGTCACCTGGCTGCCACACATCGGCGCAACCGGGGAATTAAAAACCAAGCCTACCCAACACTCTGTACGGGAACTGCGCTCGATCGGCATCTCTCCGGATGTAATTGTCGCCCGTTCCGACTACGCCGTGGGAGAGGAGCTGCGCGATAAGATCGCCCTGTTTTGTGATGTGGAGAAACAGGCGGTGTTGCCGATGGTGACCACACCGGTGCTCTATGAGGTTCTGCTGGAGTTGGAACGTCTAGGCGCAGGCGATTACTTGCTGAATAGATTGGGCTTGAAATCCCGCCGAAAGCCGGACTGGTCGGGTTGGGAGCGCCTGGTGGTTGAAGTCAAACGCCCCAAGCCAACGGTAAAAGTTGCGCTGGTTGGTAAGTACGTTGAACTTCATGACGCCTATATGAGCGTGCGCGAAGCGCTGAAACACGCCGCTCTGGCATTGGGCGTGGAGGTCGAAATCGGCTGGGTTCACTCTGCCGAGTTTGAGAAGGGGCGGGGCTGGGATATCGTCCATCAAGCGGATGGCATCGTTGTCCCCGGCGGTTTTGGCAGCCGTGGCACGGAGGGCAAGATCCTGGCTGCCCGCTATGCACGCGAGAATAAGGTCCCCTACCTTGGGTTGTGCCTGGGGATGCAGTTAATGGTGATTGAATTTGCCCGGCATGTGTTCGGCAGTGATGAAGCCAATTCGACCGAGTTCGACCGCTCCACGCCGCACCCGGTCATCGACCTGATGCCAGATCAGCGCGGCGTTGCCGATATGGGCGGCACGATGCGCCTGGGATTATATCCCTGCCAGCTTCAGCCTGGCACCCGCGCGGCGGAAGCCTATGGGCAGCAACTCGTCCAGGAGCGACATCGCCACCGCTTTGAATTCAACAATGCCTATCGTGAAGCGTTGCAAGCCGCCGGGATGCGCTATTCTGGCTTGTCGCCGGATGAGCGCCTGGTGGAGATCGCCGAACTGGTCGACCACCCGTTCATGCTCGGAACGCAGTTTCACCCCGAATTTCTATCCAGACCTAACCGTCCACACCCGCTGTTTGTCGGGTTTCTCAAAGCAGTATGCGAGAGGTCTGGATTTCATCTCGAGGTGAAAAAGCAAAAAGCAGAAACCATCAAAATCTAGCCCCAGGCCTGATCGCTCGACCAGTTTGGACTGCTGCCGGGGAAGCAGCGACATTCAATATGACAGATCAATAAAAGGAAATGACATGGAGACGATCATTGAAGACATTGTAGCGCGGGAGATCCTCGATTCGCGCGGCAACCCGACGGTGGAAGTGGAGGTGGCTTTGATGGATGGTAGTTGGGGACGAGCTGCGGTTCCTTCAGGAGCGTCAACTGGCGTGCATGAAGCCTTGGAGCTGCGGGATGGGGATAAGTCTCGTTTCAGCGGCAAAGGGGTTCTGAAAGCGATAGAAAACGTGGCCACCCTGATCGCTGAGGCTCTGGTGGGCTGGGACTCAAGAGACCAAAAAGGGATCGACCAGGCTCTCCTGGAGATGGATGGCACCCCGAATAAATCCAGGCTGGGGGCCAACGCGATTCTTGGCACCAGCCTGGCGGTAGCCAAAGCAACTGCCAACAGCCTGGCGCAGCCGCTCTACCGCTATATCGGCGGCGTCTATGCCCACGTGCTGCCGGTGCCGATGATGAACATCCTGAACGGTGGGGCGCATACCGGCTGGCAGTCCACGGATGCCCAGGAGTTCATGGTCATGCCCCTGGGGGCGCTCACTTTTTCGGAAGGGCTTCGCTGGGGCGCTGAGATTTACCATGCCCTGAAGTCCGTCTTGAAGGAGCGCGGTTATACCGCCCTGGTGGGAGACGAAGGCGGGTACGCCCCGGCGTTGAAAGCCAATGCCGAGGCGGTCGAGGTCATCCTGGAAGCGATCCAGAAAGCCGGCTATCAAGCCGGGGAGCAGGTAGCCATCGCACTCGACCCGGCTGCCTCCGAATTTTATGAGGCTGAAAGCGGGCTGTACAACCTGCGCACAGAAGGGCGCAAGCTGACCAGCGAGCAGATGGTGGATTTCTGGAAGTCCTGGGTTGACCAATATCCCATCGTTTCCATCGAGGATGGACTGGCTCAGGATGACTGGGCAGGCTGGCAGCTTATGGTCAGCGTTTTGGGCGAGAGGATTCAAATTGTCGGCGACGACCTGCTCGTCACCAATACAGCGCGCGTGCGCCGGGCAATTCAGGAGAAGGCTGCCAATGCCCTGCTGGTCAAGCTCAACCAGATCGGCACGCTGACCGAGACAATCGAGGCGGTAGAGACCTGCCAGCGAGCGGGCTGGCGGGCGGTGACTTCCCACCGCTCCGGCGAGACTGAGGACACCACGATAGCTGACCTGGCAGTGGCGCTGAATATGGGGCAGATCAAAACTGGCGCCCCAGCGCGTTCGGACCGGGTTGCCAAGTACAACCAGTTGCTGCGCATCGAAGCCGAGCTTGGGGATGCGGCGGCTTATGCCGGCTGGAGCGCCTTGAAACGCTGAACGCGTGGCACCCGCAATTAAACATCGCGGTCGCCCGTTTTGTTGGGCGACCGGTTTCGTTTAGCACCCCAGGATTACTCTTCAGGCTCTGGAATGGCAGTAGTTTCCGGCTCGACCTCAGGCTCCTCAGCTTCCTCCTCCAGGCTAAGCGAGAGTGGGCGCAAGGCTTCATCCAGGGTCAAGCCCTCCCGGCGCATGCCTGGAGTGGGTGTGGCGCAGTATGGGCACAAATTCCATCCCAGCTCCATTAACTTGCCGCAGTTCATGCAGGATTTTTTAAGCTTGGTGTGGCAACTCGGACACACGGTCCAGTTTTCCTTTACCCGGCGGCTGCAGCCCGGGCATAGGGTTACCTCTTCGATTGCCTGAAGCAGGGCTTCCTCCTCCAGGGTTTGCTGGTATTCTTCATCCAGCGTCCTTGGCGGGCGCAGGATCAGGTAGATCACGATGCCCGGCAAGAAAAGCACCGCGACCACGACGACAGCCAGGATCCTCGCCAGTGGGTCGCGGGCGCGCCCGCGGATGTCCCGGTACGTCCACATGATCAGGCTGAGCCAGAGAGCGGCCAGGAAGGCGCCGCCCCAGGCGGTCAGGATCAACGCCATATCCCTCAATGCGCTTGGGTCGAAATTCATGGTTAGCTCCGTCGCAGGTGATTATAACATTGTTGAAATTGCAGCCGGAGACCTGCTTGCTCTATCCGCGAACATGATGTATTATTCATTCAATCTGTTGCTGCAATCCGTTGCTGCACTCTATTGGTGGGAAAATCCAGCGCTGAGAGAATTCGCTCAAACCTGATCATGAGGATGATGAGATGGAAAGACAAAACGCTGCCTATCGGATCACGGATTTGGCCGTGGATGAGCGGCCTCGCGAGAGGTTGGAAAAATTCGGCGCCCAATCCCTGACCACGGCGGAATTGCTGGCGATCCTGTTGCGCGTGGGAGTCAAGGGCGAGAACGCGGTTCAAGTGGCTACCCGGCTGCTGCAGGATTACGGTGGTTTGGATGGATTGCATCGCATGCCCTTTGAGGAAGTATGCGCCCAGCACGGAGTGGGCAAAGCAAAAGCAGCCCAAATTAAGGCTGCCCTTGAGCTGGCAAATCGGCTCAACCAGGCAAGGCGAGGGGAACAGGCTTCCGTCAACAGCCCGGGGGATGCCGCAGCCCTGCTGCAGCACCCGATGAGCGCCCTGGAACAGGAGGAGCTATGGGTTATCCTGTTGGACACGCGCAACCGGGTGATGCGCACCGAATCGGTATACCGGGGCTCGCTGAATTCTTCTCAGGTGAGAGTCGGTGAGCTGTTTAAGTTCGCCGTCAGGCGCAATGCGGCTGCGGTCATCGTGGCGCACAATCACCCCAGCGGGGATCCAACACCCAGCCCGGACGATATCGCCGTGACGCGGGCGATCGTCCAGGGCGGGAAAATGTTGGATATCGAGGTGCTGGACCACCTGGTTATCGGCAGGGGGAGTTACGTATCGCTCAAAGAGCGCGGCCTGGGCTTTACGTAATCCGGGATTTTTCCCCTCAGTAATTGGTGGGCAGAATCCGGAAGTCGGTGTACTCGCGGGTAGCCGGCTTCCAGGTGGGGTGGATGCTCAACACCATGGAAGAGCGCGATCCGCGCTGCAGCACAGACAGAAATTGATCCAGCTTCGAGCGCCGGCTTTCTGCCAGCACCTCCACACTGCCATCCATCCGGTTGCGCACCCAACCAGTAATACCCAGGGCGAGCGCCTGATCGTATACATAATAGCGAAAGCCAACTCCCTGAACGCGCCCTTCTACGAGCACATGCAGTTGTTGGAGTTCATCTTCTGGCATGGCGCACGCTCTCCTGGCTGGTTGGACTGCGGCTGCGACTGATGAAGATCAAGAGCAGGGGGATAGACATCACCGCCGCCATCAGCAGCAGCCAGGGCAGCAGTTTACCAAAAGCCGAAAACAGCGCGTTTTCTCCAAACGCTTCCCGCCGCCATTGGCGATCCAGCTGGGGGAGCGATTCACTAAACGTAGCCTGGACGCCACGCGGGCAATCCATTCCTTGTGCGTAATTAGCGATGAGTTGTCCCATGCTGCTGGAGCCGAAGCGCTGGAACAGGAAGCGGGTGAACGAGGTGGCCTGTGCATACGCCAGGTAAGCGCCAGATGCGTCGCGCGGGAATCCCTGGCATAGCGTTTCGATGGGTAAAAACGCCTCGTTCTGACTGGCTTTACCCAGCAGGATGAGATAATCGGGGTTTGGATACAGCTCCGCCATGGAGGCCAATCCTTCATTCAGCCAGACCGGCAGATTATCGTAGCCAGCGCCAAGCTTCTGGTACAGCAGGATGTGCATCAGCTCGTGTGGAATCTGACGCTCCATCTCCAGGCGCTGTTCCGGCCCTTCCGGCAGAGAAATCACCATGACTCCCAAGTCGGGGTCGCTGTGCGCGCCTACCCAGTTTTGCCCGCGGGTCTGTAAGGCAGCCCGCATCTCCTGGGCGCTGGAGTACGCGTAGATATCCACCCCATCCTCGAGCTTCAACTGAAGCAGCTCCTGGGCATTTTGCAGCCCTTCAGCGGCGACATCCAACAAATTTTGGGCGAAGATGGCATCCCCGTCATACCAAAAAACGCGAAATTCTCCGGCCTTGCGTTCTAGCCACTGATAGCGGTTGTCGGTGTAGAAAAATGAGCGCTGCGGCGAGGTGTAGCTATCACCATTTGCCAGGGTCGCTTCCACCCAATAATCTACCTGGGAGAAGGCGCGGATAGGCTGCTGAACGAGATCGTATACACCTGCAAAATCCCCAAAATCGGAGATATCGGCTTCCAATGAGCGGGTGTGAAGTTCCGCTTCCACCTGGAGGAAGATGACAGCTCGCAACACGGGCATTTCTTCGGGAATCTTGCCGCTGAAGATCAGGCGCTCTCCAAAACTGTATTCAACCTGCAATTCTATTTCCTGGGCCGTCTGGGAGTTGCCTTGGGTAGCCCACCACGGCGCATCCAAAAGAACCGTTTCCTGTCCCTGTGAGCGTGCGGGGTGGAATTGAAGGCTGCCGAGCAGTAAGAAAGTTATCAGCATCAAGGTCGGCATGGCTCTCAGGCGCATGTCAGGCTCCCAGGTAGGCCAGCAGCGGGGTAACCGTAATGGGACTCAGCAGCGTGCTGGTGAAAACCGCTGTGGTCACAAACGAAGGCTCGACCTCGTACTCAGTAGCGAGCACGGTCGTCAACACCGCGGTTGGCATCGCCGCTTCGAGCACGCCAGCCTGCAGGGCAGAGCCAGTGAGTCTGAATGCGAAGCTGAAAAAGTATGCGAGCATAGGCGAGACGATCAGCTTCATCATGTTGGTTAAACCTAAAGCCCGGGTTTGTCCCTTCCACTGGGCATGTTCCAACTGAATGCCCAGCAGTACCATCATGGTCGGGATCGCCGCGTCGCCCAGCAGCGTGACCGCGCGCTCGGCCGGCAGAGGCAGCTCCCATTTCAATGCGTTGAAAATCAGCGCCAGGACGAGTGTGTAAACCATTGGCACGCGGAAAAGACCTGACAGGGAATTTTTGACACCGGAAGCGCCGAGAGAGGTGACAAAAACCCCCAGAGTAAAGACCAGAATCGTCATGGTGACGAAATACAGGCTGGCGTGAGCCAGGGCGCCTTCGCCGAAGGCGAAAAAGTTTAACGAAAGACCGAAGTTGCCGGCGTTACTGAACATGGTCGTGATGACTACGGCGATCAAGAGCTGGCGTTCCAGGCGCAGGGTGGCGCCAATCAACCAGGCAAGGGCGCCCAGGGTGAGGATAACCGTGATGGTAAACCCCACCATGCGAAGGATGGCGTCAGTGCCCAGCTTGCTGCCGGTGATGAGATTAAAGATCAGGCACGGACTGAACAGGTAAAAAGTGATCTGGGATACCGGTCGTGGGCTTACTTTTAGAAATTTTGAGATTAAGAAACCGCCTCCTGCTGCCAGGAAAATGGGCAAGATGTTGTTGGCAAAGACGGTCAGCAGATCGCTCAATTCAACAGATCCTGGTCATCCTCGTAATAATCAAACAGCTCATCCTCATCCGATTCGTCCTCGGAGAAGTCCATCAAGGCGAATAACTCCATATCCTCGGTAAACGCCAGGTTATCCAGAGCTGCTTCGAGCAGCTCAATCTCTTCGATGTCCTCGGTTTCTTCATAGAGGGTCTCCAGCGCATCCTGGATACCTTCGCCACCGGTTTGCGAAAGAGACCAGATGGCTGCCATGCGCACTTCCCGGTCTTCGTCATCCAGGAACTCCAGCAGTGTGGGAGCTGCATCGGTCAGCTCCAGCTCACCGGTTGCGCGGATGGCTTCGGCCATGATCTCTGGGTTGTCATTAGCCAGCATCTCCAGCACCAGATTCTTCCAGGATTGGTTGGCAGAGCGCCCCATAGCAAACAGCGCGCTGGTCAGCCAGTCGGTATTCCCAGAATAATATGCCTGGAGGATCAAGTCTTTCACTTCTTCTCGGCTGGAAAATCCAAGCACCTCCAGCGCCCTGCGCCGCACCAGGCTGCTGTCTTTGCCTTTCGTAACCCAGATCAACTTATCTTCAATATCTTTCAGAGTCGGCGGCGGGAGTTCCCCGACCTCGCCCATGTAGATATACGTGCTTAGCGCAGCGGCAGCAGCCGCGCGGGCGTTTTCGTTCTGGTCGTTCTCCAGCATGCTGAGAAATACCGGGATTAAATCCGGCAGCTCGTAATCCCACAGCGTTTGAATCGATAACTCGCGCACCCGGGGTTCGCTATCGCCCAGGCAAAAACTCGCCAGGGCTTCGAAGGAAAGAGTGTAGTCACTTCCCCCAATCTCTTCTATGTCTTCCATCACCGCGATCCGCCGCCAGACAGGAATTCTTGGCCAGGCAGCTTGCAGCTCATTCAGGTCGGATTGATTTAAGTCCGAAAGACGGTATAGATATCCGGCTGGCAAATTTTTTTCGGCGTCGAGAAGAATTTCTACCAGCATTTTGATGGGTTGCTCAGTTGATTTTGGCAATTGTCTCACCATACGCCGAAGGTCGTTTACCTGTTTATGTCCTGGCTGGCAGAAATCTTATTAGCGGGGAAACTCAATCGGATTAAGAAAATCCTGCACGTTGATGTAGATCAGCAAGAAGATTAAGACCACGAAACCCACCATGTGGATGACGTTTTCGTATTGCGGCGGCACCCTGCGCCTGAGCAAGATTTCTGGCAGTGTGAACAGGATCCTGCCGCCGTCAAGAGCCGGGATGGGGAACAGGTTGAAGATTCCCAGGGACATACTGATGACCATAAAAAACCAGAGAGGGTTTCGAATTTGCTGGTAGATATCGAACATGCCCTTATAGCCCAACGGGCGCTCCTCGGCGGTTGTTTCGCCGCGCAGGGCGCGCACCGGCAGCGCCAGCACGGCGCGGGTGTACTGGTAGGCGAGTGTAAATCCATTCGGGACAGCTTTCATCCAGGTGGTCGGTCGGCTGGGATTGCCCATCAAGATGCCGATGGCGCCGTCCTCGGGGGGTGGATCGCGCGGCACCAGGGTGACGGTTTGAATCTGGTCGCCGCGCTGGTAAGTCAACTCCGTCGGCGTGCCCAGGTTGGCAAGGATCATGGTTTGCAGGTCTTCGGTGCTCTGTACCGGGGTTTGATTAACTTCCAGAAGCAGGTCGCCTGCTTGTAAGCCAGCCGCTTCAGCCGGTGAATCAGCGGATATACCCTGGATCACCACCTGGTTGAGGATCGGCTCGCCCAGGTTGTAGAAAAGGAT
>DATEDC010000157.1:0-9210 GCA_035286585.1 Anaerolineales bacterium | reverse complement strand
CCCCTACCGAGCGGATGAAATGGGCCGAAGGGCTGCAGGTTCCTACGATCAACGAAACGCCCGAGCCCGAGATCCTGTGGTGGGTGGGCTGCGCCCCGGCGACGGACGCCCGCGCCCAGAAGGCCGCCCAGGCATTCGCCAGAATTTTGAACGCTGCCGGGGTGAGCTACGCCGTGCTGGGCGAGATGGAGCAGTGCACGGGGGATTCGGCCCGCCGGGCGGGGAACGAATACCTTTTCCACGAGATGGCATCTGCAAACGTGGAGCTGCTCGACGAGGTGAAGCCGCGGCGCATCGTCACCACCTGCCCGCACTGCCTGCACACGATCAAGAACGAATATCCCGCCTTCGGCGGCAGCTACGATGTGATCCACCATTCACAGTTGATCAACGAGCTGGTGGGGGCGGGTCGCCTCAAGCTGCAAAGCGAGGCCAGCGGAAAAATCACCCTCCACGACCCGTGTTACCTGGGGCGGCAAAACGAAATCCTGGTCGATCCCCGCCTGGCGCTGCAGGTTGCCCAGGCGGAGCTGGTGGAGATGCCGCGCCACGGCAAGAAGTCCTTCTGCTGCGGGGCTGGCGGGGCGCAGATGTGGAAGGAAGAGGAGCATGGGGACGAGCGCGTCAGCCTGAACCGCTTCAAGGAAGCCCAGGCGAGCGGGGCGGATACCCTGGCGGTGGGCTGCCCGTTCTGCATGGTGATGCTCAGCGACGCACGGAAGGACACCGGTTCCGAGATGGAAGTGCTGGATATCGCTGAGATTGTAGCCCGGGCGCTGGCTGAATAAGCCACAGATGGACACAGATGCACGCGGATTTCCTGATTGGGCGGTACTGAAGCATTGCGCCCTACGGCGGAATAACACTGAACCGAGTTCGTAGCTGGCAGAATTTGGGTATGAGGAGCATAGCCACTCATGAGTGATAGACCGCAAACATGGCACTATGGGCTGGTGGCAAGGTACTGGGCTGAGCACAACACGGATGGACCAGAGATCGACTATTTTCAGAAACAGGTAGAACGCTATGGGCAACCAGCGCTGGATGCCGGTTGTGGAACTGGTCGCTTGCTCATCCCCTTTTTGCGGGCAGGTCTGGATGTTGATGGCTGTGACGTATCGCCAGATATGCTCACCCTTTGCCAGGAAAAAGCGGAGAACGAGGGTTTGCAGGCAAATCTATATCAGCAAGCTCTACACGAGCTTGACCTGCCGCGCACTTATCAGACCATCGTTGTCTGCGGCGCATTTGGGATAGGAGTCAGCCGCCAGCAGGATTTTGTTGCGCTGCAGCGCTTCTACCAGCATCTGAACCCCGGTGGCGTGCTGCTGCTGGACAATCACATGCCTTATGGCATTGCCAAGGAGTGGCAATTGTGGCTAAAAGAGTCATGGACCCTGTTGCCCAAACCATGGCCGGATTCGATTGGAAAAACACCGCCGAGCGATGGATCGGATTACGAGCTATTTTACCGCCCCGCGGCGTTCGATCCACTTGAACAACGGATCACCCGCCAGATGCGCACAGTGTTGTGGCGCGAGGGGCAGCCGATAGCCGATGAGGTATACACACTTTACGAGAACATCTATTTCCATCACGAGTTACGCCAGATGCTGGAACAAGCCGGCTTTGAGATCGAAGCCATTCAAGGGGGTTACACGCAGGCAGAGGCCACCGCTGAGCATGATGTCATTGTGTTCATCGCGAGAAAGCAGCAATAGCCCGGAGTATCAGTGATGAGGCCGTATCCTGCCTAACTCGTGCGTGCAGCCGTCTAGTCCCCGCTTTCCTTCGGCGCGCGGCTGACGCTGGCCGTTGGGCGATATAGATGCTGTAAATTTAACAGAAACTTTGACAAACGAAATAGCATGCCAACCGACAAAACAACACCCAAAAACATCGATGAATATATCGCCGGTTTTCCAAAAGAGGTGCAGGAGATTTTGGAAAAGACCAGATTGACGATTAGAAATGCCGCGCCTGAGGCGGAAGAGAGAATCAGTTATCAAATACCGACCTTCACGCTCAAGGGCAATTTGGTGTATTTTGCTGCCTATAAAAAACATATTAGCTTATATCCTGCACCCAGGGGGATCGAAAAATTCAAAAATGTGCTCGCCGCTTATAAGGGAGGCAAAGGCACCGTACAATTTCCGCTGGATAAACCTATTCCTTATGACCTGATCGGCGAAATTGTGAAGTTTCGGGTGGAGGAAAACCTGTGGAGAGCAGCAGCAAAAGGGAGGAAAAACAAAACATGATCCTCCGCATCTGGCGCGGAGAGGGGCGGGGAGAGCTAAATTCGTCTGTTTGCCGACCATGAATCCAATCCCGGATAAGGACAAGTTGCTGTATGCCACCAGGCGCGAAGAGTGGCGCCTCTGGTTGGAGGGACACTACAAAACCGAGAGTGAGATCTGGCTGGTCTATTACAAGGCGCACACCGGAAAGCCGCGCATCGCCTACAATGACGCCGTTGAGGAAGCGCTCTGCTTCGGTTGGATCGACAGCACCGTCAGGACTATCGACGAGGACAGCTTCGCCCAGCGGTTCTCGCTGCGCAACCCCAAGAGCAAATACTCGCAGGCGAACAAAGAGAGATTGAGAGCATTAGCCAGGCAGGGGAAGATAATCCCGGAAGTATTGGCGACCCATGGAGATGTGTTAGAAGATGAGGGGTTCGAGATACCGGCGGATATCCTCGAAGCCATCAAGACCAGCATGGTGGCCTGGGTGAACTTTCAAGGCTTCTCGCCAGTCTACGTCCGCATCCGGATTGCCTTCATCGACGCGGCCAGAAACAGGCCACAGGAGTTCGAGAAGCGGTTAAGATACTTCATCCGGATGACGGAGAAGAACAAGCAGTTTGGCTTCGGCGGTATCGAAAAGCACTACTGAAGGGTCGGCTGAATTCATCTTTCGCCCCCGAACTGGGGTACAATAACATCCAGGCGAGAAGATAAGAGGTAAACATGAAGCGACGATGGCAAGATCGAATTGTAATTGACCCGGAAATCCACCACGGCGACCCTTGTATCAAGGGAACCCGCATCCCGGTAGCAATAGTCGTAGGCAGCCTGGCAGATGGTATGACTTTCGATGAGATCAGGGAGGCTTATCCTACACTGACGAACGAGGACATTTACGCTGCCCTGGCTTACGCCGCGGAGGTGATGCGCCAGGAGATCGTCTACCCGCTTTCCACATAGACCGTCCTCGTCCAATAACCCACTGTGCAGATCAAAGTTGACGAAGATCTCCCCAGGCAAGTAGTCGCTTTGCTTCGCGAGAAAGGCTATCAGGCCGACTCCGTAGTGGGACAGGGCATGGCGGGTTGGAAAGACGCCGAGCTGTGGCGCAAGGTACAGAACGAGAACCGCTTCCTGGTAACCGCCGATAAAGGCTTCGCCGATATACGCAGCTACCCACCAGGTACTCATGCAGGTATTATGCTGCTTCGCCCTGATCAGGATGGCATACGCCCCATGGTTAGTCTTATAGCAATAGTTCTGCAGAGTTATGATCTGAATGCACTTGCCAGGACAACCACAGTCGTCACGCCACGTAGTGTGCGCGTTCGCAAAAGTGGGTAGACCGTATTAATCACACCCTTAAAATACACCTAAAAAAGGGCGATATAATCTATAATAGCGCGCGATGCGAGCGTCAGCGCGTGAGTTGATGGGAGGGTAGTTCCCGGTTTGTGCAGCAACCAGGAGGAAATGTATTGATGAGCCAGAGGACACTCGAAGCCGCAGTTAGCGTCTCCAACCTCTCCCTTTCTCCGGACGAGATTCTGGGCGATTACCGCCTGGCATATCAAAGCCGCCAGGCAAGCCTGATCGGACGGAGGGAGGTGATGGGCGGCAAGGCCAAATTTGGCATCTTTGGAGACGGCAAAGAGATCGTCCAGTTGGCAATGGCCAAGGTTTTTCAAAAGGGGGATTTCCGCTCCGGGTATTATCGCGATCAGACCCTGATGTTCGCCTTGGGGGAGACCACCATCCAGCAGTTTTTCGCCCAGTTATACGCCCACGCCGACCTCGAGGCCGAGCCGGCAACCGCCGGCAGGGCGATGAACGCCCACTTTGCCACCCGCAGCCTGGACGAATCCGGCGCGTGGGTAAATTTGATGGACATCCACAACACCTCGGCAGACGTCTCCCCGACCGGTGCGCAAATGCCGCGTCTGGTCGGCCTGGCGTACGCTTCTAGGCTGTACCGCGAGCTGGAAGAATTGAAAGAATTCACTACGTTCTCTAACAACGGAAACGAGATCGCGTTTGGCATGGTCGGCAACGCCACCAGCGCAGAAGGCATGTTCTGGGAGGCGCTCAACGCCATCGGCGTACTGAAAGCCCCGGCTCTGATCACTATCTACGACGACGGGTTCGGAATATCTGTGCCCAACGAATACCAGATGGTGAAAGCCAATATCTCCGAGCTGCTGAAAGGCTTCCAGCGCGAGACGGGAGCAAACCAGGGCTACGACCTGTACGTGGTAAAAGGCTGGGACTATCCGGCCCTGCTGAAAACCTACCGCACTGCCAGCCAGGTTGCCCGCCGGGAACACGTGCCAGCCATCGTGCACGTGATCGAGCTGACCCAACCCCAGGGGCACTCCACCTCGGGCAGCCACGAACGCTACAAATCCCCAGAGCGCCTGGCCTGGGAAAACGAGTTCGACGGGCTGGCAAAATTTCGCCTGTGGATTGTCGACCAGGGCATCGCCGCACCCGCCGAGCTCGACCAGATGGAAGCCGAGGACCGCAAGCTCGTCGAGCAAACGCGCAAACGAGCCTGGGAAGAATACCTGGAGCCCATCCGGGAGGAATGCCGGGAAGCCGCCGGCCTGATCGATCAAATCGCCGCCCAATCGTCTCACGCGGCGGAACTCAGCCGGCTAAAACAGGGCTTGTTCGGGCTGCCCGCCCCGCTGCGCCGGGATATCGTGCCCGTGGTTCTCGAGGCGCTCAGCCTGACGCGCCAGGAAAACCTCCCGGCGCGGGCAAAACTGGTCGCCTGGAAAGAGGGACAAGCCAGACTCAACGAGGAACGCTACAGTTCGCACCTGTACAGCCAGTCCGCCGAGTCAGCGCTCAAAGTGGCGGAGATCAAGCCGGTCTACTCGGAAAACTCGCCGCTGGTTTACGGTTTCGAAGTGCTCAACGCCTGCTTCGACGCGGCCCTGAGAGGCGACCCGCGGGTCATCGCCTTTGGCGAGGACGTGGGCAGATTGGGGGACGTCAACCAGGGATTTCGCGGCCTGCAGGGTAAATACGGCGAGCTGCGCGTTTCCGATACGGGCATCCGCGAGCTGACCATCGTCGGTCAGGCGATCGGTATGGCGCTGCGCGGACTGCGGCCGATCGCAGAAATCCAATACCTGGATTACCTGCTCTACGCCTTGCAGATCATGTCGGATGACCTGGCGACGCTGCACTGGCGCACCAAGGGCGGTCAAAAAGCGCCGGTGATCGTGCGCACGCGCGGCCACCGCCTGGAAGGCATCTGGCACTCCGGGTCGCTCATGGCAGGCCTGATCCACCTGGTGCGCGGCATGCACGTCCTGGTGCCGCGCAATATGACCCAGGCAGCCGGATTCTACAACACTTTGCTGCGCTCCGACGAACCCGGGGTGATCGTCGAGGTGCTCAACGGCTACCGCCTGAAAGAGCGCCTGCCCGACAACATCGGTGAATTCACCATACCGCTGGGCGTGCCCGAAGTGATCCACGAGGGCGAGGATATCACCCTCGTCACCTACGGTGCCTGCTGCCGGATCGCCCTAGAAGCGGCGGAAGCCCTGGAGCGAGTTGGCATCCAGGCCGAAGTCGTGGACGTCCAGACTCTGCTGCCTTTCGACCGTCACAGCCTGATCCTCGAATCGTTGAAGAAAACCAGCCGCATCCTCTTCGTGGACGAAGACGTGCCCGGTGGCACAACAGCCTATATGCTCCAGGAAGTGATAGAAAATCAGGGCGGCTACTATTACCTGGACGCTCCGCCGCGCACCCTGCCCGGCAAGCCGCACCGACCCGCCTACGGCTCGGATGGCGATTACTGGTCCAAACCCAACCTCGAGCAGATCTTCGAAGCCGTCTACGCGATGATGCACGAAGCCGACCCGAGCAGCTTCCCTCGGCTATATTAATCTAGGGGAGCTACTGCATTATGGAGGAATAATGCCCTTACAAGTTCTGATGCCCCAGCTTGGCGAATCCGTCGTCGAAGGCACGATCACCAAATGGCTGAAAGCCGTGGGCGAAAAGGTGGAAGAGTACGAACCCCTGCTGGAGATCAACACCGACAAGGTCGATTCGGAAATCCCCAGCCCGGGGACAGGCGTCCTGCTCGATATCCTGGTCCCCGAGGGGACCACCATCCAGGCAGGCAGCCTGCTGGCCTGGATCGGCGAGCCGGGCGAAAAAATCCCCAGCGAGGTGACCTCCCCAGCGGTCGAGGCTGTACCCCAGGCGGAATCCGTGGGGATACCTGCGGCCGCGGATTTTCCGGGGAGCACGCCGCCTGCGCCCGGCCGCGACCGGGAGCTGGGCTTCATCTCTCCGGTGGTCGCCCGGATGGCGAGCGAGCACAACCTCGACCTGTACCAAATTCCCGGCAGCGGGCAGGGCGGGCGGATCACCAAGAAAGACGTGCTCAACTACCTGGAGTTGTTGCAGCAAGCGCCTCGACCGGCAGCGGCGGGCGCTCCCGTCCAAACCGCGCCCCCACCAACCCGCGCGGCGGCCCCTGCCCCGTTCGCGCCCGCTCCAACTGCAGCGGAGATTGCACCCGGCGAGGTGCTGCCGATGACCCCGGTCCGGCGGGCGATTGCCGAGCACATGGTGGCAAGCAAGCGCACTTCTCCGCACGTGACCACGGTCATGGAGGTCGATTTGAGCCGCGTGGTCACCCACCGCCAGGCCAACAAAGCCGTCTTCGCCCGGGATGGGGTCAGCCTGACCTACACTGCCTACTTCGTCAGCGCGGCGGTCACAGCGCTGAAAGCCTACCCAGTGGCGAACTCCTCGTGGAGTGAGGGCGGCATCGTGCTGCACAAGCAGATCAACATCGGCATGGCGACCTCATTGGGCGAGGAGGGCCTGATCGTGCCGGTGATCAGGAACGCGGATGGGCTTTCGCTGTTAGGGATCGCGCGGGCGGTAAACGACCTGGCAAACCGGGCGCGGGGGAAGAAACTCCAGCCAGAGGAGGTCAAAGGCGGCACCTTCACGATCACCAACCATGGCGTGAGCGGGTCGTTATTCGCTACGCCGATCATCAACCAGCCCCAGTGCGCCATCCTGGGGGTGGGAGCGATTCAAAAACGAGTGGTGGTCGTCAGCAATGAAAACGTCGGTGACACCATCGCCATCCGCCCGATGGCGTACCTGTCGCTGACTTTCGATCACCGCATCCTGGATGGCGCGATCGCCGATACCTTCCTGGGCAAAGTGGTAGAATCCCTGTTGAATTTTTAGCCTCCGGAATCAAAACTTAAAAGGGAGAGAATATGAGCCAGTACGATGTGATCGTCGTCGGGGCAGGACCGGCTGGATACGTCTGCGCCATCCGTGCCGCCCAGCTTGGTTTGAAAACCGCCATCGTCGAGAAACAATGGATGGGGGGAGTATGCCTGAATGTGGGTTGCATTCCGTCCAAAGCCCTGCTCAAGAATGCCGAGGTGGCGCATATCCTGCGCGAGCGGGGCAAGGAATTCGGCTTTCAATTTGACAACCTGACCCTGGACTACGGTGTGGCGGTGAAGCGCAGCCGCCAGGTCTCAGGGCGCCTGACCAAGGGCGTTGGATTCTTGATGAAGAAAAATAAGATCGACGTATATATGGGCGCCGCCAGGGTGACCGCCCGAGATACCCTGCAAGTCAGCGGGGAGGATGGAAAGACCAGCGAACTCAAGACGAGCAATATCGTGATCGCTACCGGGGCTCGCGCCACTGTCCCGAAGGGCTGGGAGATCGATGGAGAAAAAGTGGTCACCTACCTGGAGGCCATCCTGCAGGAAAAGCTGCCCCAATCGGTGATCGTCATCGGTTCGGGGGCGGTGGGAGTGGAATTTTCGACGGTGTGGAACTCCTACGGCAGCGAGGTGACCATCGTAGAGATGCTCTCCAGGCTGGTGCCTTTAGAGGACGAGGAGGTCAGCGTCGAGCTGGAGAAGGCCTTCAAAAAAAGCGGCATAAAGGTTTTGACCGGGCACCGGGTGGAGGCGATTGAAAGCACTGAAAACGGCGTGAAAGTAAAAGTATCCAGGCAGGAGGAAGAGCTGACCCTGGAAGCCGAGCAAGCCCTGGTCGCCATCGGTTTCTCGCCCAACAGCAGGGACCTGGGCCTGGAGGAAATTGGCGTGGAGATCAACGGTCGCGGCTTCATCGAGATCGACGAGCGCATGGAGACCAACGCGGCGGGAATCTGGGCGATTGGCGACGTCACCGGCAAGCTGATGCTCGCCCACGTCGGCTCGGCTCAAGGGATCATTTGCGCAGAGAATATCGCCGGTGCCCCCACGGTGACCCTGGACTACGATATGATGCCGCGCGCCACCTACTGCCAGCCGCAAATCGCCTCATTTGGGATCAGCGAAGCGCAGGCGAAAGAGCGCGGCTACGAGGTAAAAATTGGTCGCTTCCCCTTCATGGCGAACGGAAAAGCGCTGGGTCTGGGCGAAGGCGCGGGTTGGGTCAAGCTGATCACGGAGGCTCGCTACGGCGAGATCCTGGGCGCCAGCCTGATCGGGCCCGAGGTGACCGAGCTGCTGCCCGAATTGACCGTCGCCCAGATGATGGAGCTCACCCCGAGAGAGATCGCCCGCAACGTCCACGCTCACCCTACGCTGAGCGAGGCGCTGATGGAAGCCGCCCACGACGCCGAAGGACATTCCATTAATATATAATTCTATGTGATATAATAGGAAATATAACTTAACAAAAAAACCTGGTTTAAAACCGAGTTTCGCTCAAGCCAAGACCCATCGCCAGAAAAATGCGGAAAATTGCTTACCCATACCTCTCCAGTCAGGCTGAGCGGTCACGATTCCATATCCCGGCCTTAAACATTCAGCGAGGTTATGACTAGATTATCAAACGAAAGTTTGCTGGCGCTCATCGAAGAGCACGATAGCAGCCTGAATCCCATTGGAATATTGATCGAAATGGGTCGTCGCAAAGGCTTCGTCACCCTGGATGATAT
>DATEDC010000156.1:0-9813 GCA_035286585.1 Anaerolineales bacterium | reverse complement strand
CCCCCCCGCCACGGCTCAGGTCCGAGCACGCGCAAGGCGGTGGCGGGGTTCATCGTGCCGGCGCCCACCTGGGAGTAATAGGGCTGCCAGATAAGACAGCCCTGTTCTGCCCAGAATTTCTGCAGGGTCATGATAATGGATTGAAAATCAAGCGGTCGAGTCATAAACGCTCCGCTGGGCTAATCTCCTGCCCTTATAGCGCTCGGAGCAGGGCTGAGGCGCAGCCCATATAGTTTAACCCCCCAGGTTCTGAATGTCAAACGACCATCACAAGCCAATCCAGCCAAGGATGACAGCTGGCAAAATTAGGGCAGCAGGCACCCACATGAATGGCGGCAAATCGCCCAGGGCGAGCGGGATGCGGGCAACGGTATAAGGTCGCAGAGCGAGAGCCCATAGAAGGAGCGCCAGGAGGCACCCACCAGCGAGGGAGAAGAGCGCCCAGGCCTGGCCTTGCCGGAGACCAAACCAGGCGACAAAAATGAATAGTGAACCGGCTAGGAGCAGGAAGCCAGCAATGACAGTCAGCAGCATTGTGCGGAGTTTCGAGAGAGCCGGGATGGAGGTCAGCAGGTCTTCAGGTGTCTGACCGAAAAAGGCTTTATCAGTACGACCAGAAACGAAGATATATTCCGCTCCCGCTCCCCTCTTGTGAAATGGAACAGTGAGCGCACCGATGAGCAGCCATAGAGCGCCGATGGCGATGAAGAGAGCGACGCTGATTCCTAACGGGCTCAGCCACCTGAAGGTCTCGGTCATGAGGGGCGCCTCCATTGAATTAAATGCTAATTTGAGTACTATGAATAAGTTTCTGCCAAAAGCGCCTGGATTGCCTCTTCGGTATCTTCGTAGCTCCCCTCGCCGATGTGCCGGTAGCGGATGTGGCCGCGCTTGTCGATCAGGTACAGGCTGGGCCAGTAGCGGTTGTTGTAAGCGCGCCAGGTGACGCCTTCGTTGTCCTGCGCCACCGGGTAGGGCACCTCCAAGCGGATGATCGCTTCCTTCAAGTTGTCCAGGTCTTCTTCGTATCTGAACTCGGGGTAATGGTTGCCGATCACTACCAGCCCATCCTGAGCGTATTTCTCGTGCCAGCCCCTCAACGAGGGGATCACATTCCTGCAGTTAATTCACCCAAAGGTCCACATTTCCAGCAGGACCACTTTGCCGCGCAGCTCCGCCAGCCGCAATGGCTGATCAGTATTCAGCCACACGTCATTGGTCAGCTCCGGCGCAGCCCCGTAATCCTCCAGGTTGGCCCGGAAGGTAGTGGGGGTGGCCATAATAGAAACTTCTTCGGGTGTTGGGGTAGAATCGCTCATCTGGCCTTCGCTCGCTGTTGGTTGATCGGAATCTGAATCGGCAAGGGGGATGTCTTTCCGGTTAGCAAGGCCAGACAAGCAGCCCGCCAGCAATCCCATGCACCACAGCACCATTAAATATTTCATTTCGGACCTTCTGGGTCGAATATAGCATACAGTTCTTACGAAAGAATTAAGAAATGGGCTGAATTGTGGAGGCCGCTATGCGGAAATAGCAGCTGAAACTCAATCCCAGGCAAACACTTCGCGGTACAATTAATTTGACACACCCACACCAGTTTGTCTATACTTTACTTGCGCATTGAACAAAGAAAACCCGCCCAGATATGACAGGTTTTTGTCACCCTGCCTGAGCAGAGAGTCGAAAGCATTCCATGAAAAAGGCAGCCCTGCTGGATGCGAAAACCTGTCCAAAACAAAATTCACTCAGCCAGGAGGAAGCGCATGACGAACCACGAGTTAGCCAGACAGATCAAGCAACTGCACGCCCAAGAGATAATGTCCCGGCCCAATGTGGTAGGCGTTGGCGTGGGCGAGAAGGTCAGCCAGGGCCGAAAAACCGGCGAAATCAGCGTGGTCGTGCTGGTCCGCCAGAAGCTGCCCCCGGCTGGACTGACCAAGGAAGCCCTGCTGCCGAGAGCGTTGGACGGGGTCAAGACGGATGTGATTGAAGTGGGAGAGCTGCGCGCCCTGCAAACCCGCACCGACCGCTGGCGGCCCGCTCCAGGCGGGGTGAGCATCGGCCATTACCAAATCACCGCGGGCACTTTGGGCTGCGTGGTGCGCGATCGCGCCGATGGCAGCCGCCTGATTCTGTCGAACAACCATGTGCTGGCCAACAGCAACGCAGCCAGCCCTGGCGACGCGATTTTGCAGCCCGGTCCTGCCGATGGCGGCTCGACCAGTAGCGACACGATCGCCCACCTGGAACGTTTCTGCACGATCGAGTTCAGCATATTGCCGCCCACCTGCAGCCTGGCTTCTGCATTTGCCAGCTTCGGCAACTACCTGGCAGGTCTGGCAGGCTCCAGCCATCGCCTCCGGGCGTACAAAGCCGCCCCCCAGGCTGCCAACCTGGTCGACGCCGCCGTGGCGCGCCCCATCAACGACGCTGACGTTCTGGATGAAATTCTGGAGGTCGGCGTTGTCAGCGGGACGCTCCCCGCCAGCCTGGGGATGATGGTGCGCAAGTCGGGACGCACGACCGCCTTCACCACCGGCGAGATCACCGTGCTGGACGCCACGGTGAGCGTCAACTACGGTGGTGGAAAGATCGCCTCATTCGATAACCAGATCGTCACGGGACCGATGTCTCAAGGCGGCGATTCTGGCTCGCTGGTGGTGGCTGGCGACGAGCTTAAGGCGGTCGGGCTGCTTTTCGCCGGCTCAGACCAGTCCACCATCATCAACCCCATCCAGGCGGTGTTGGACTGCTTGAGCGTGGACCTATGAACCCGGGCGAGCAGGATTCGAGTTTAACCAACGCCACCGAGCGCGCCCGCCTGGTCAAAAACGCCCATCTGGCAGAGCTGATGGCAAAAGCCAATGTGGTTGGAGTGGGGATTGGCTACCGCCTGCGGGGCGACGCCAAGACGGATCAGGTCGGGCTGGTCGTTATGGTCAGAAAGAAGGTGCCCCTCCACCAACTCGCCGCCCGGGATGTGATCCCCGCGGAGATCGACGGTGTGCCCATCGACGTGCAGGAAGTGGGCGAACTCCGCGCTCAGTAAGGAAATTCCAAACTATCTATATCCATGATTTCCAATGTTCCAACGAAGGAGGTCAGCATGACTGAGAGTGTTTACAAAGTAATCGAACTGGTCGGCACCAGCACAGAGTCGTGGGAGAAGGCAGCGGCAGCGGCAGTAGAGACGGCTGCGAAAAGCCTGCGCGACCTGCGCATCGCCGAAGTGGCACAGCTGGACATACAGCTCGAGGATGGCAAGGTGCGGGCATACCGCGCTAAGGTCAAAGTGTCCTTCAAATACCACACCGAGGAAGACTGAGACCCCAGCGATACTTGAATCGCAAGAGAATGGGGGGGTCAATAAAACAAAACCGAGTTCTTCCTGAAAAGAGGGGTATTTAACGCCGCGCTTCCCACCCAATCAGGGGGAATATCGTGGTTGCCTCCATACGCCAGAGAATGAGGCCCATGAATTTGGACAGAAAGTGTAACTTCTCTCCACTTGATTCGTTATAGTTAAGGGTCGGTTAAGCCGAACCCTGTGCGCGCATTTGCCACACAATCTCCCTGGAAGCGCGCAAGCCAATCAGTTGTCGTTCTTATAAGGCGATATCCCGGCTAGCCCAAGTTGAAACGCCAGGATAGCAAACCAAAATGACATACTTTATCAGTGTAGCCAACCAAAAAGGGGGGGTAGCAAAAACCACCACCGTGGTTTCGTTGGGCGCGGCCCTGGCAAAGAGGGGCGACAAAGTGCTGCTGATAGACCTGGACCCCCAGGCAAACCTGACCATGGCGCTGGGTCTCGATCCCGTCAGCACGCACAAATCCATCGCCAACGTGCTTCTCAGTCTGGATCCCTTGGCCAACGTACTGCGTCACTCGGGCACGCCAGGACTGGACCTCGTCCCCAGCAACGCAGAGATGGCGATGTCTGAAAGGTTCCTGCCCATCCGCAAGGAATACGAAAACATCCTGCGCAACTCTTTTAACGGCTCATCGCCTTACAATTACGTGCTCTTCGATTGCCCCCCCTCGCTGGGCGCAGTGACTACGAACGCCCTGCAGGCTTCGCAAATGCTGATCGTACCCACCCAGGCCGAATACTTCTCGCTCTCAGCGCTGCGCAACACGCTGGGATTCGTACGCCGGGTCCGCGAGCAGGGAAACCCGAACCTGATCTACCGCATTTTGCTGACCATGTACGATACGCGCAACCGGGTGCACCGCAACCTGCGCCTGCAACTGGAAGCCACTTTCAATGAAGGCCTATTTCAAAATATTATCGGCGTGGATACAAAACTCAGGGAAAGCTCGATAGTGGGGATGCCGATCACGGATTACCAGCCAAACAGCCGCGGCGCTCTGCAGTACCAGGCGTTGGCAGAGGAGGTGAACCAGCATGTCTATGAATACGTCGCTCAATTTGTTTGACCGGATGGCTATCGATTTTCAAGAGGTTGAATACACCCCTCCGAACGTCGACCTGCAGCCATCCAGAGGCTGGACGTGGAGCTGCGATTCTCAGGGGCGCTACATTTCCTGCAGCCCGGAGACCGGCGAGATTTTAGGAATCGCACGCGAAGCGTTCACGGGAGAAGCGCTGGTCGATTTCGCCCTCACCCCCGACTCGACCGAGAGCCTCAAGGCAGCCATGGAAGCAGGGGGGATCCCTTTGGAATTGCGCCTGGATTATCTCCGCGCCGACGGCCTCCCGGTCCCGGTGTGTATGCACATCACCTCAAGCCATTCCGAATCCGGCGAACAGACAGGCTGGCACGGTTTCGCCCTCGAAGTGCACGCCGAGGGCAGGCAGACGGCAGCCCCAAAGAACGGAAACATGCCGCTCGAGCTTCACCAGACTGCCAGCTCCATGATTTTGGACATCCTGGACAATTTAAAAAAGGTTTCCCCGGCGATAATAAAATATCCCAAAAGCAGTGTAACCGTCAACGAGCAGCGCGAGACGCCTTACGCTGGCGCCTCCGCCGAGGAGGCTGTCCTCATCGAGCACAAGCTTAAGTGGGGACGGAAATTCGATCTCGACTATGACGAAGATCTGTTCATCCGCCGCAGCAAATTCAGCGCCCGCGGCCTGCGCGGCGCCTTGGAACGCCTCTCAGCCCCGAATAAGATCCTCAAGTGCGACCTGCGCTGGATCGCAGTGAACATCAATCTCGATAAAGCCGGCGCCAAGGTCTGGGTGGATTATCCCCAGGGAGATTTCCTCCCCCGCAAGATCAAGCTGAGCGCATTCCTGGAGGACCCGGATATCCTGATGCCGGAAATTCAACACGCGCTGGATCACCCTTGGGAAACGACCATCACTTACCGCCTCGGGGTGGATTATCTGATCAATCCGGATGCCACAGGCAACGGCGTCCCGCACCTCGCCGAAAACCAGAACAACGACCAGCGCTAGATTGCCACACGGAGTTTACGCTGAGCGAAGCGAATGCATTCGCAGCGGTAATTCCTTAGGAGTTCCCCCATGTGCGGGGAACTTTTCATTCCCATACCACGGCAGAGGTCTTTGGAGTATACTCCTGCCAGAGGCAGTGTATGGATTTAAAAGTCTACCTGCACTACCTGGAGCAGTACGTGCGCGAAGCCCTGGAAAACAGCGACGGAACGAATGCTGGCATCTCCGGCTACCTGTGGGAAATGCAGGTCTCGGGTTTAATGGTGCGCCACCGCTTCGAGAAGCGAAAAGCGCTGAACGAAGCCAGAAAAGCATTCGACGAGCACCGCCACTGGCCCGTGGAAATCGTGCTCTCCCACCTGGGCATCGCCAAAATAAGCCAGCCCAAAGAATAGCTCCGCTCTCAGCGAGGACAATCCTATGAAAGCAGTCAGGTTGATCGAGCCCGGGCAGCCCCTGGAGCTGCAAGACATCCCCATCCCCGAGATTGCACCGGGGGAGGTGCTGGTCTCGGTAAAGGCAGCCGGCGTCTGCCATTCGGACGCCCACTACCGGGCGGGTCGCTCCGCGGTCCACCCGCTGCCGCTCACCCTGGGGCACGAGGTGGCCGGGGTGATCGCCGAGGTGGGTAGCCGTGCCGGCTACCTGAAAGTCGGCGAGCGCGTCTGCCTGCACTACATGGCAACCTGTGGCATGTGCGAGTACTGCCAGCGCGGCGTCGAGCAGTTCTGCCTGCGCGGCAAGATGATCGGCAAGCACCGCGACGGCGGTTACGCCGAGTATATCGCTGTCCCGGCGCGCAGCGTGTTCCACCTGCCGGACGAGATCCCCTTCGAGCACGGGGCGGTGATGATGTGCTCCTCGGCCACTGCGCTGCACGCCCTCAACAAAGCCCGGCTCAAGCCCGGCGAGACGGTGGCTGTGTTTGGCGTGGGCGGGCTGGGCGTCTCCGCATTGCAGCTTGCCCGCCTCTACGGCGCCAGGCAGGTGTTCGCCGTGGACCTGCACCCCGCCAAGCTGGCGCTGGCCGGCGAGCTGGGGGCGATCCCCATCCCGGGCGAGGCGGAACCGGCAGCCGAGATTCGCCGCCTGACCGGCGGGCGGGGCGTGGACGTGGCCCTCGAGCTGGTCGGCCTGGCGGTCACCATGGAGCAGGCTTTCAAGTCGCTGGCGACCCTCGGGCGGGCAGCCATCGCCGGCATCGGCGAGCAGAGCCTGTGCATAGCTCCCTACCAGGAGCTGATCAACCGGGAGGCCGAGCTGATCGGCGTCTCGGACCACCTGGCCAAGGAGATCCCCGGGCTGCTCGACTGGGCCCTGCAGGGCAGGCTCGACCTTGGGCTTGCGATCAGCCGCACCGTCCCATTGGAAGCCGAGGCGATCAACCAGGCGCTGGACGGCCTGGAGGCGAACAGCGCCGAAATCCGCGTGGTGATCCAGCCCTGAGCCCCCAACGCCTCTCCCTTGAACCGCAGCGCATCCGGCTGGCCCGCCTGGCAGTCCTGCTGGCGTTTGGCGCCCTCTCCGGGTGCCGGCTGTTCGCCTCGGGTTTACCGCCGGAAGGGACCGCGACCCAGGCGTCGGCGACCACCCGCCCGCAAATCAGCACGCCCGAGGCTTTCGAGCAGGCTGCGCCCGGCGCTACGGGCACCCCCCAGCCCAGCCCAACTGCTGCCCAGCCCGAGACGCCCACCCCATCGCCGAGCGCACCGCCCACCTGGACCGGCACCCCGCCGAGCCCCACCCCGCTTTCCCGCCCTTACCTGATCCAGGTGCTGGACTGGGAGCTGGTGCAGGTAGAATCGGACGACTTATGCGCGGGCTGCGCGGCGAGCCTCACCAGCGTCCAGGCGCCGCCGGGCATGGGCATCGTGGTCATCCAGGTGTTCATCCAGGGTCCATTAGAAGCGGGCGCCGGGCTGGAAACCGACCTGCTCTACGCCGAACCTGACGGATTGACCTGCACGCGCCAGTCCGCAGCAGAGCCGGAGTTCTGCGGGCTGCTCTTCGGGCAGGTCGCCTACAACCAGGTGAGCCTGACCGCGCGACATATCAGCGGCGGCGAGAGCAGGCTGGAATACTACCTGACCTTTCAAAAGTGGGCGCCGTACAGGTAGGGAAGAAATGATTTCCCGATGAATTCGAGAAATTAAGAAAACCGGACACCCCACCACAGTTTCACAGGTGCGGCAGCGCAGTATCCCCCAGGCCAACCTTCTAGCGTAAGCCAAACCCGCTCACTTCCCAGACCATGACGCTACCGTGATCGCTTAGGCTGGCGCGCAGCCGGCTATCTGGGCTGATAGCCAGTTTGTGGGTCATTTTGAAAGCAGGGCCTTCCCGCTGGCTCTCTCGAAACCATTCCCCCTCTTCGCAGGAATTGCAGCGAAGCGTTCCGCAGCTATCCCATGGGCTGAACAAACCATCAGCTACTGAGCAGAGCGGCGAACTTTGGAATAACTTCCCGTCCTTTCAGAAAGTTGTCTACGATATAATACACACCGATTATAAAATATGACACGATCCCTTTCTCTGATGATCTTCATCAGCTTAATGGTGGGGGCCTGCGCTTCGATAGCCAGAGAGACGCCTCCAAGCCTGCCAGCGGAGAGCCGGTGGCAGCAGCACGCTTCCATGCCCACGCAGCGATCGGAGATGCCTGCGGTTGCTCTGGATGGGCTGATCTACGTGCCGGGCGGCTTTGGTGGGGAGGCTGCCTTCGAGGCCTACGACCCGCTCACAGACACCTGGCAGTCGCTGCCCCTGCTGCCGGATGGCCGGCACCACCTGATGGCTGCGGCGCACGGCGGCGGCGTAACAGCCGGGCGCATATACATCTTCGGCGGGGCGAGTTCATTGATCGACTGGCGCGCGAGCGATACCGCCTGGGCTTACGACCCGGCAAGCCAGGAATGGCACGAGCTGGCCCGCATGCCCGAGCCGCGCCTGGCCGGAGCGGCGGTCTCCCTGGGAGACTATCTCTACGTGGTCGGCGGGGCAGGCGGGAGCAATGCCCTGCTGCGCTATGACCCTGCCGGCGACACCTGGACGACCCTGGCTGCCCTGGCCCAGGCTCGTGAACACACTGCCGCAGTAGCCATGGACGGGTTAATCTACGCCCTGGCCGGGCGCTGGAGCGGCAGCGGCGAGCTGGCTTCGGTCGAGGTCTACGACCCGGCCAGCGACCAATGGACGGCCGGACCGGCGATGAGTGTGGCGCGCGGCGGTCACGCCGCTGCCGTTGTGAACGGGCAGATCGTGGTGGCAGGGGGCGAGGTGCTGAGCTCCGGGAGGCAGACGCTGGACAGCGTAGAAGTGCTCGACCCAGCCCAAGATGTATGGTCGTCCGGCCCAGCGCTGCCCGTCCCGCTGCACGGCGTCCCGGCGGTTGGCCTGGACGGCAGCCTGTTCATCCTGGGGGGTTCCGACCGGGCGGGGGCGATCGAAAATCGTGGTAGGGTTTTTTCGATTGATTTGTAGGCTGCCGTGATCGCTCAGGCTGGCTAGAAGCTGACCATCCGTTCAATTCGTTGCGGAAATACGTTTTTGGCTTTTATTCACAAGTAAGGATTGACGATTTTTACGCCCCGCACCTCCTGACCATCCTGCAAATCTTCCGAATACAGGACGTCACACCCCCCATGCAGGGCAGCGGCGAGGATCAACGCATCATAAAATGAGTACCTGGTCTCGTCTTGGATTTCCAGGCAACTCTCGTAAAGAGCCAGGTTTGGGTAGATCTGGCATAGTGGATTCATCACCAGTCGTAAATATGCCCGTGCGTCCTCAGTTTTCATGGGAACAGTGAATTTTTGCGTGGCGACGTTAAGAAATTCTTGGATCACCTGAGTGCTGATAACGCCTGCACCGGTTTTCAGCGCCCCCTGTATCAGGGCTAATGACCGTTCTCTCTTTGGCAGCTGTCGATCGTCGAAGGAATAGACGAAAATGTTCGTATCGATGAAGTATTTAGCGCTCATTCATTTCATCCCGGCGGAATGAACGCCCGGGCCGGATATAGTCGAAGTGTTCCATCAGATCGGCAAAAGCTTCTGCTGTCTCGGGGCGCTCAACATACTTCACCAGCCACCGCCGGAACTCCTCGTTCAAGGTCGTTCTCTCGGCTGCCGCTCGCTCACGCGCCCTTTTGATAAGATCTTCTTCTGCGCTGAAGGTTATATTTTTCAACATAGCTGCCTCTGCCTCGAATAGCACACTGCTTATAGTGTACACGATAAGTCGTGTTAAGTCAAGGTGCCAGTTCTTATCGATTGTGTCACTGTGAGAAACTTCATAATTTGACATTTAGAATAATCGTAGTATTATATTGCGAGATCAAACCCTTGGAGGAAAACATGAATGAAGAAAACCGCAAGAAGAGAAAT
>DATEDC010000155.1:0-2861 GCA_035286585.1 Anaerolineales bacterium | reverse complement strand
CGCGCCCGCATATTGAACACGTCCTGCTTAATCGCCGAGGTCAGCGCTGCGGCGTAGGTGTTCTTGAAGGCCAGGTAGCCATCGGCGTAATTCTCCCAGGCGGTGCAGCGCACACCCCGGTCTGGGTGGGTGAGCAGAGCGGTGACGCTGGCCTGCCCCACCTCCAGCTCAGAGCCGTCCGAGGCAACCGCCGGCTTGAAGGCCAAATCCGCATTGTTTAGCATGGAGTAGACCGAGTAGGGCCCCGAGAATGGGTCGCTGGTCATCGCCAGCACCTGCTCCACTTCGCTGGAGCGCAAGTGGGCCTGGTGCCTGTGCAGCTTATCGACGTAATGGGCGAAGAAAGCCAGCTCGGGCGTTTGAGCGATCCATTCGCGCAGGCGGTCGAAGCCAATCGCCATTAACTCCGGGTCGAAGAACGCCACCGCGGCGAAATAGCGCGAGGTAAGGGTGCTGGATTGCCCGAGGCGAGCCACTGCTTCCTGGTCCGTGGTATCCACTGCGGACTTGTTGAAAGCGTAAGTGCGGATCATTCCCGCCAGGACCCCGGCTTCTTGAGCCAATTTGATGTACTCCAAAATGATTTGCGGACCCAGGGCGAGGCGACCCTGGTAATCGGCCAGTTTTGGCAGCATATCGGAGAGCTGCTGGCAGGCCGCTCCCCAATCGGCAGGGGAGGCGAACACGCTTTCCAGGTCCCAGGTCTGCTCGCTGGGGACCTGGCTGCGTGCGGGGAGGGTGGCAATTTCGGTCATCGGGTCTCACTCCAGGGAAGTTGGATTCGGTTTTTAGGCAGGCGCTATTATACCTTCCGAGGCGGGATTGCTCAATTATATCTTTGCAATTATCATGTGGGTAGCAAGAATTGGTCAGCGGGTGGGACGCCAACTGGTTTGCGACGTGTCAATACCAATTTAGGCCGATTAGTGAGGTGAAATATGCTATACCTTCGTTCAAAGTCGCTAGATGTAACGGGGATTCTTGTCTATCGAAAATATCAACAGTCCCTGCGTGTATAGATATTACTAAGCTTAATTCTCGCTGCGGCAGCCTGCAATACAATACCAACTGTGACACCAACTGCGACTCCCACACCGACGCAGGGGATAATTGCCACATTTATGCTGGCAGCTTTTATTGGGCAGGTGGTAGAAGAAGACGGCTGTCTTAAGATCGTATACAACGATGCTAATATGAAGGATACGCTTGTATTTCCGCCGGATGGCTTTTTAGATGTACAATTTATTCATATCCGCCGATTTGATGGCGGTTTTGACCTGGCAATGGGCTTTAAATTCCAAACAGCCTGGTAACCTCTGGCAAAGACGGCTCAGGCGGGCAAAGACCGCCCGTTCAACTCGGATTGATGTGGCGAGGCGTTGAACTGGGCTTCGGCATTAGCTCTGACCGCTACACCAATCCTTAGTTCGTTAGGCGGCTCGGTGTCCTCCCATAAGGATCTTCTCTATGCCCATTCTTGAGGTGACGATCGTGCTCAATGAAGGCGAGCTGCTGGCCACAGACCTTGCAGCCCAGATAGCCGACGCCGCCTCAGTGGTATTTGGCTCCTCCCCGGGAGGCACCTGGGTTCGCCTGGCTACTTTGGATCCTCAGTTGTATGCGGAGGACAGCGGCGGCCCTCCCGAGGGGGTCGCGCCGGTCTTCGTTTCCGTACTCAAGGCAGAGTTTCAGGCTACCGAGGCACTACAGCAAGAGGCCAAGAGGCTCACGGCGGTCGTCGCGGCGGCAACAAGCAGGCCTCCCCAGAATGTGCACATCATCTACGAACCGCCGGCCAAAGGCAGGATATCGTTCGGAGGACGTCTTCGCACCTGATTGGAGCTTGCCCAGAGCCACAACCTCAGAACCCTCCGAGCCGCCTGCCAACTCGATGGAGCCGACCTGGCAGGCGGGCGGTAATGTGCGCGTGCCTGGCCTGCCGGGATGCGAGATGATGGATGAGCCAATGCCCGAGCCGCCGGGCAGTTCTTTTGAGTTTTTTCCTGCCAAATCCCACCTGCGCCGGTAACGCCGGCCGTTGGGGGAGCTTTGGTAAATCACTGTTCTTCTAAAAGATGCTTGCTCAAAAACTTGCGCACCGCTTCCAAATATAGCTGTTTTTCTTCCACGAAGGTCATGTGACCGCTGTGCTCGAAGATCACCAGCTCAGAGCCAGGGATGCCGTTGTGAATTGCCTGGGCAGCCGGTACGCTGCATGCTCGATCATGCCTACCAGCCAGCACCAACGTGGGCTGGGTTACCTGCCCCAGGCGCTCTTCCACCTCTATCCCGCCATACTCCTGCAACGCAAAATGGCGCAGCACTTGTGGGGAGTAAATCGCCTCACTGCTCCTGGCCTTAAGCTCAGCAATGCGCGGGTCCAGCGGGTTGGCAAAGTGGAAAGGCATCTGGTCGTGTAGCAGTTGGGCAACGTCATCGTGTGTCTCCACCTGCGTTTCCCGTTCCCAGGAGGCCGCCACACTGGCGCGCAGCGCTTCAGGCTCGAATATCTCCAGGTTTTTAACCACGTGCTCCAGATAGCGGGCGGATGGGAATCCACCTGAGATAATGGTCTGTGCGGCCTGTCCCGGGAAATCCACTGCGTTTTGCAGCGCCACCAGCGCCCCGTAAGAGTGCCCCAGGACCGCGTAGCGCCCCAATCCCAGGGCGGCTGCCAGGTCGACCACATCGCGCGCCATTTGCCGCAGGCTCCAGGTTTGGGGGTCGGTGGCATCCGAGCGTCCCTGGCTACGTTGGTCCACCAGGATCAACTGAAACTGGTCACCCAAGGGATCCAGGTAATCGGCGAACATGTGGTGGTCCATGCCTGGACCGCCGTGCAGGATCAGCAGCGGATAGCC
>DATEDC010000154.1:0-5854 GCA_035286585.1 Anaerolineales bacterium | reverse complement strand
TAAGTCTGCAATCCAGGGATTGGATCACGCCATTGACGAAGACGATCTTGGTTTCGTCTGGGGGGATGTTTAATTGCTGGAGCAGGTCCTGCAGCGTGGCCCCTTCCGGGACCTCTACCTCAAAGGGCGCCCCGGCTGCATTTCCCTGGGCGTAGCGGCTCAGCATGGCGAACAGTTTGACGCTCACACGCATGCGCAGATCTCCTCAGGTAGCTTTATAATACCTCACACCTGCACTTCACGGGCAGCGAACGATGTCTTGAGCCCAAAGACAATCGGCGCAAGAAGGATTCCAGCCCCAGCAGCCCTCGTTGCGCTGGCGCAGGTCGCAGCTCTCTCTCAGGTCGCAGTCCGGGCAAGAGGGGAAGTAGAAAGCATTAACCTGGCTGCGGAAGCGGACGTACTCCTCATCCATCCAGATCTCTCTCAAGGGTCGTTGGTTGACATCACCCAGCAGGTAGCGCCTCACCTGCTTCTTCTGCCGGTCGATGGTGAAATAGCTGTAGTTGTGGGCGAGGGCATAGCACGGCGAGACGCCGCCATCCCAGCCCACCGATGCAGCGTGATCGCCTACGAAGCGGCAGCGCCGATCTGCGCCCCAGTGCATGCGCGGCAGATCGCTAACCCCCCAGCTCACCCAGGCGTCGAGGCGCAGCGGCCAGCCGTTCGCCTTTAAGGGCGCCATGGGCGAGTAGCTGTACAACATCTCGGGCAGCATCTCTTCGCTGTACGCCAGGACGTGGCTGACCAGCAAGCGCGAGACGTTCAGCTCGGCAGCCATTTTGGTCAGATCGCCCAGCTCGGCGACGTTGCTGCACAGAGCGACAAACTCGATTCCAATGGAGGGATAGAGAGAACCCAGTTGCGCTTTGGTCTCGTTCAACAGCCGAATGTTCTCGATCACCTGGGATAACATCGCCCCGCGCACGCCAGCGAAGGTCTCAGGCTTGCCACCGTCAATGGAGACCATCACCCGGTCGACGCCCAATGTGACCAGCTCGGCGGCGATCTTCCTGTTGAGCAGCAGGCCGTTGCTGCCCAGCGTCACTGCCAGACCGTGTTCTCGCACCGCGGCGATCATATCCAGCAACCGCGGGTTAACCAGCGGCTCCCCGAAGCTGGTGAAAACCGCGCGTTTGAGCTCAGGCAGGTCTTTGAGGCCGGCGATCAGGTTAGCGAACGTGCTCGGCGACATGTGCTGCACCGGGTCATCCCAGATGTTGCGGATGCAGGTCCGGCAGCGCAGGTTGCATGCTGTAGTTGGCTCGATGTAGAGTTTGCGGATATCGGGGAGGCGCGGGTGCAGGATCAGGTCGCCGCCGCGCTCGTCCAGCCAGTATTCCAGTTGATCGGGGAGGCGCCTGCGCTGGATAAAGTCTTTGGGCAGGTGGATGCATCCATCCTGGGTCTGGATGATTTTGGGCATCTGGCGTTCTTGAATATCGCGGGGCTGACCCAAAAGAAGGGCGCAGCGTCATTTGGACGCCACAGATGGCGCTCCAGGTCGCGCTGCGCCCCTACACATGGTGATTGTCGGTATTAAAGACGCACCTATGGGACAACCACCGCGAAGATCTCATCCGGCTAGAGTTCAGCGTAGACCGAGTCTAAAGCTTCGTCGGGCACGTCGAAGACTACGTTGTGCGGGGGTAGAGGCTCTATTTTCATGAACTCGGGTATACGATCGGCCTCGGCCTTGATGCCGGCGGCTTCGTTGAAGTGGCGTTCCTTTTTGAGCACGTTGATGCCGTATGCTGCGACGTCGTCCGCCGTCCAGTTGGTGCCCAGGACGCCATTAGCTTCGTCGATCATGCCCTGGTAACCGCTGGCGATGTCGAGGATGGCGAAGGCGATGAACAGACAGTGACCGCTGGAGTCGATGAAGGCGGTAGCCGCCTGGAAGTTGCGGCTCAGAGCTGCTTTACCCTCCGGGGAGAGCGGGTCCACCGAGCCGCTGACGCCCAGGATCTCGGGCGCGATGGTGTAGCCGGCGGTGTGGTCGGCGCCCATGGTGGTCGTCGCATAGGTGATGCCAATCCCTTTGACGGCGCGCGGCTCGTAAGCGGGCATGGACTGGCCTTTGACCACCGGCACCCGCGTCACGCCATATGCTTTGCCGGTCAAATCGGTCCCGCCGCCCAGTATGCGACCGATCGGGGTGCCTTTGCCCATCTCGTGGACCAGGTTGATAGCGCCTTTCCCGTCGCCGAAGGGGATCACACCCGCTTCCATCGCCACAGCGATGGTCGTGCCAGTCTCGATGGTGTCCAGGCCATAATCGTTGCACAGCTTGATCAATTCGGCCACGTCGTCCAGATCGTCGATGCCGCAGTCGGCGCCCAACGCCCAATCCGACTCGTATTCAACGCAAGAGACATGTTCGCTGCCGTCTTCCTTGTACCAGGTGTTCGAGCATTGGATGATGCAGCCAGGGCTACATGCGTGATTGTAGATCTCCTTTCCCTTGCGAGCCTTGACGCCCTCGAAGATCGCTTCGCCGGCGATCTTGGCAGCCCCCTCGAAGCGCCCGCTGGAGAAGTTCCTGGTCGGGAGGCCGCCGGCCTCGTTCATGATGTTGATCAACACCGCGGTGCCGTAGGTGTTGAGGGCGCCCTTGGGCTTGGTGATGTTGTGAGTTTGCAGGGCCTCGGTCATCTTCTTCCGCCCCGAGTCGAACAGCGCTTTATCCGCGAGGGGCACGCCTGGGGCACCTTTGCGATCGAGCAGGATGAACTTTACCCGCTTGCTGGCCATCACCGAGCCTAAACCGCCGCGCCCTGCGTAGCGTGTGGCTCGTCTCTCCTGATCGTTGAAGACCACACCGGAGTTCCCGTACCCGTGTTCTCCAGCCAGCCCGGTGCCGCTGATAGAGATCTTTTTACCGAAGCGCTCGTAGACCTGAGGGTAAACTTCGGCTAACGGTTTGCCGGTATACTCGCTGGCATCGAAGAGCTCCACTTTAGGCTTACCTGCCTGCTTGTCCCAGCCAACCAACACGCCCCAATACTTTTCAGTATCCTGGGGTTTTCCCTCCAGGACCAGGGCGCGGATGCGCAATTCCGCCAGGTCCGACCCCCAGGAAGAGCCGGCGTTGGATTCCTTGATCCCGCCGGTGAGCGGCGACTTGGCGCCCACAGAGATGCGCGCTGAGGTTGGCGCCGCAGTGCCGGTAACGATTCCGGGAGAGAAAACGAGTTTATTGTTTGGGCCCAAGGGGTGGCTAAGCGGAGGCACTTCTTCGGCGACGAGGGTGGAAGTCATCGCCCGACCGGCGAGGTATTTGTGCGCTTCCGGCAAGTCCTCCAACTTATAGCTCTGATCCGTCATATTAATCCGTAAAATCCACATAGATATCTCTCCTTGTTCAATGATTGAAAAGGCTCGAGAGTAGCAGCACCACGATTTTTGGATAGGCTCCTATTTCACCTCCTGTCGTGGACCGAGAATAACACGTTGAAAAAATAAGGCACGGGGTTAAGACCCAAAGCTTAACGATTGTTTGGTATGTTTCGGTTGTGGGTGAGCTGTGCCCATCCCTAAAACCTGAAGGAAGGTTGCCGCGCTGCCAGAGAAGCAGGTACTGTCTCTGATTACTTTATAGTGAGAAAAGCCCGGTTAGACAAGTGATTAATGTAATGATATGTTGGGAACTCTGGCATGATTCTGGATGGGAGTGATTTCCAGGTAAAAACACAAAGTGAAATCTGTTTCATGCGGGGATCAAATACGCGATAGTAATTAAGCCGTAAAAAGACTTGCGTACTTTAACAAATGGGTTACTGCCCAAAATGCAGCCTAGTCTGAGAAGCGCTTCCGGAGCCGAAACGAAGGGCGCTCGATGAGATAATACGAAATAATTGCAGCTCCGGCTACCAGGATGATATTGATGGGGAATTGATTGATGTACAGGGAGGAATATGGATTGAGAAATGGCTGCTGCCATAAATAAATTGAATAGCTCATCACGCCAAGATAGACGACGGGTCTGGCGTTCAGCAGCTTCCCGACCCGACCGGCGTTGTGGGTAATAGACCAGGCAATACAGGCGGCTATGCCGATATTCTGAATCGAGACGGCCAGAAGCAGGTAGCGAATGCGGATGGGATTGATTTGACTGGCGTATAGGACAAGAACTGGAACCAGAATAAACAGCCTGGAATACATCACCCTGTGAAAAAGAGGTTGGCTGGCGAGCCATTTGTATACCCCAGCCAGCAGACAGCCAATCGCGATAGCGTCAGCAGCAGTTTCAAAGCGGTAGTCGAGCTCCCATGGGACAAATTCGGGTACACGGTAGTAATAAGCGAGGCGGATGAAAGGAGCAAGCAAGAAAAACGACAATGCTAACCAAAGACCGCCTCGTTTCCCTGCCAGGAGCAGAAGCGCTGGCCAGAGCAGGTAGAACTGTTCTTCTACGGATAATGACCAACCGTGACCTGTCGCCCAGGAGCGCTCTGGATAATAATTGACGGTGTACGTTAACGCATGGAATATGTCTTTGCCGGTAAGTTCGACCCAATCAAACTGGTTAAAGAGGATCATAACCAGGACAAAAAAGTAATAGGGCGGAAAAATCCTGAGCGTCCGGCGCAGATAAAATCTTCCCAGGTTGATCGATTGGCTTGCTTCAAGCTCGCGTAATAGCAAACTGGAAATCAGAAAACCGGAGATAACAAAAAATACCCTGACTCCCAAAGGGCCGAGCCTTTCCAACCAAAGCGGTTCGATCGCCTTGGGCAGGGGAAAGCTCTTAATGTACGCAAAGTGACTGGCTATCACGAGGAGGATCGAAAGGGCGCGAAGCCCATCCAGGGAGGGGATGCGGGAAGTTTTCTCAAACATGACCATCAGGCTTCGCTGAGCTTAGATGAATTCCCACTTATGTACCAGCTTTTAGAGATTGCCAAGCGAACTTTAACGGGCCAGGATTTAATGAGCTTATTATAATGTACTGTCCCCCAATCCCGTTGAAATACTGACAGGGTTGTCAGGGACTATCCACAGCAACTCCCGCAAAACCAGAAACACAAGGGAACAAATTGGGGGTAATATAACCTTACTGGAAATACAGAAATTTCGCATTCACCGCAAGGGCAACCTGATTTCCTTCGCGGCCAGGCTTATACAAGACTCAGGAGGCTGCTATGCTGGTGAAAGACAATCGGCTCTTTTTGGATGAGAACACTCCGGTGGCGTTCGCCGAAAGCCCAAACTCCGATCCGGGTTTGCAGGTCCGCTATATCATCATGCATTACACCGCAGGCTCGAGCGCTCAGGCGGCGATCAACACGCTGCGCGACGACGAAGCGACGAACCGCGTGTCGGCTCATTTGGTGATCAGCCGCACGGGCGAGGTCACCCAACTGGTGCCGTTCGACCGGGTCGCCTGGCACGCCGGGGTCAGCTATTGGGAAAATGAGCGCGACATCAATAGCGTATCTATTGGAATCGAAATGGATAACGAAGGCTATTACCGTCAGGTCGATGGGGTCTGGGTATCTACGTTCGGGACGCCAGCTTCGGAAGAGGACCTGGAACAACTGACCCACCCCAAGCAAGAGGCGCCCCTGGGCTGGCGCAAGTTCCCGCCGATCCAGCGGCAAACCGCCCTGGAAATTTGCCGGGCCTTGCGGATAGCCTTTCCGGGTATCCAGGAGGTGCTCGGTCACGAGGACGTCCACCAGGATAAGGTAGACCCGGGACCGGCTTTCCGCCTGGATGAGTTCCGGGCTGCCCTCTTCCCAGAACGGATCCCGGCGCAGGGAGAAGTCGCTGGCTTGCCAGCTAAAGTGCGAGAGCACCGGACCCTCGGGATCACGCCCATCTACCTGAACGAGTGCCGGGACAATAATGA
>DATEDC010000153.1:0-2469 GCA_035286585.1 Anaerolineales bacterium | reverse complement strand
GCCGGGTCGAGGCTGAAGTTGTGCCCGCGGTTCTGCAGGCTGAAACCCCAGCCGGAGGGGACAATTCCGGTGCCGAAACCCATGTAGTTGCTGTTGATGAACGAGCAGGCATTGCCCTCCCCATCCACCACGCTCAGGTAGACCGTATCCGAAGCGGAGAATGGCGTACCGTGAGCCTGGTCGAGGGTCGCTCGGGAGGGGTCGATCAGGCGGCGGCGTTCGGCGGCGTATTCTTTAGAGAGCAGCCATTCCAACGGAGCAGGATTAGAGGCTGGATCGGCCACGTACCAGCGCGCGTCGGCGAAGGCCAGACGCATGCTCTCGACCTCGAGATGTAACCGCCCCGCCGAGAGAGGCGGCAGGTTGTCGAGATCGAGCCCCTCCAGGAGGTTCAGCCCAAGCAGGGCGGCCAGCCCCTGCCCGTTAGGCGGGCACTCCCACACCCGCAGGCCGCGGTAGGTGACGCTGACCGGCTCTTCCCAGGTGCTGCGGTGGGCAGCCAGGTCGGCGGCGCTCAGGCAGCCGCCGGCTTTTTTCACGACAGCGGCGATGGCCGCGGCGATCTCGCCCTGGTAGAAGGCGTCTTTCCCGCCCTCGGCCACCACCCGCAGCGCCCGCGCCAGACCTGGGTTGCGGAAGATCTCTCCCGGGTGCGGGGCGCGGCCGGCGACGGTCAGTTCCAGGCCGCCGGGCGCTTGGCGCAACCGGCGCTCGGCGCCACGCTGCCAGAAATAAGCCGTGATTGGGGCTACCGGGAAGCCCTCTTCCGCCAAGCGGATGGCCGGAGCCAGGACGCGGTCCAGCGGCAGCCGTCCATGGGCTGCCGACAAATCGCACCATCCGGCGCAAGCCCCCGGCACGGTGATCGTGTAGGGATGGAAGGGAGGCAGCTGCTCGCCGAAGCCTTCCCGTTGCAAACGCTCCAGCGTCAAGGCAGCCGGAGCGCGTCCCGAGCCATTCAGGGCACTCACCCGGCGGGTTCCGGCGTCGTAATACAGGGCGAAACAGTCACCGCCGATGCCAGTGGAGGTCGGCTCGGTCACGTTCAGGGCGGCAGCCGCGGCGATGGCGGCGTCGGCGGCGTTACCGCCCTGCGCCAGGGCATCCAGCCCGGCTGCCACGGCCAGCGGCTGCGAGGTCGCTACTATACCGCGCCTGCCGAGTACGGGGGACCGGCGAGAAGTATATTCTATAAATTTATCCTCAATCAGAGTGCTTTTCCTGGGCCTGCTCGATCTGCTTTACTTTTTTATAGAGGAATATCACGACGACCAGTGTACCAATGGGAATCGCCAGGGAATATAGAGCGACCAGCAGCACGATCAACAGTTCACCAACACCAAGATTCATCATCGCCTCTCCAGTGCCTAATTATGCAAACGCCTCACACGACTTCAATCTCTTCCCCAACCACAACATCGCCGACTTCCCACAAAACCTGCCCAACCTGGGCGGCGCGGGCAAACAAAGGCTTCAGCTTCTCAGGCGGCACAGCCAGGAGCAGCCCACCGCTGGTCTGGGCGTCGAACAAGAGCATTTGAGATGGTTCATCGATCTCCGGCGCGAAGTGCACGTGAGGGCCAAAATACTGGCGGTTGTCGGACGAGCCGCCGGGGAAGATCCACTCCTGTGCGTATCGCTGAGCGCCGCGGATGAAAGGGATACGCTCGAAGGCGAAGCGCAAGCCAACGCCCGAAGCCCTGGCCAGCTCATATCCATGCCCCAGCAAGCTGAAACCGGTGACGTCCGTCGCGCCGCGCAAACCGAACTCAACCGCCAGCTCGGCGGCAGTTTTGTTCAGGCGTTTCATCCAACCGACCGCCTCGGAGACATCGGTCGGATCGGCCAGGCCCCGTTTCAGGGCGGTGGTGGTCGTGCCGAAGCCGAGCGGCTTGGTGAGCAGCAGGGCATCGCCGGGCCGTGCGCCGCGCTTGGTCAACATGCGCGCCGGATCGACGAAACCCAGAGCGATCAGCCCGTACTTGGGCTCTTTATCCTGGACTGTATGCCCGCCGGCGATGACCACCCCGGCTTCGCGGGCTTTTTCAGCGCCACCGCGCAAAATTTCTCCCGCCAGGTCGGCCGGCAAATCGGTGGGCAAAGCAGCGATGTTCAACGCCAGGAAGGGCTTCCCGCCCATGGCATACACGTCCGACAGGCTGTTGGCGGCGGCGATAGCCCCGTAGTCGTAGGCGTTATCCACCACGGGTGTAAAGAAGTCGGTCGTGACGACCAATGCTCGCTCATCGTCCAACCGCCAGACCGCCGCGTCATCAGGTTCTCCCAGACCGACCAGCAGATCGGGGTAATCGCCGGGCTGGAAGATATTTTCAATCGGGCGCAGAACCTGCGCCAGCGCTTCAGCGCTTAGCTTTGACGCTCAACCCGCGCAGCTGGACAGGCTGGTCAGGCGGATCTGGCGACCAGAGGGGGAAAGATCACTCATACTATTTACAAATGAAAGAAATG
>DATEDC010000152.1:0-16135 GCA_035286585.1 Anaerolineales bacterium | reverse complement strand
TCAGGCGCTCCTCGCCAGCGACGACATCATCCACCATGCGGATGGAGCGCGGCTGCCCGATTGTCAGCGGCACCACGGTTTGTGGATATACGACCAATCCCCGCAGCGGTAAGATGGGCAGAACTGCCGGGATCTGCGCTTCTCGTTCCACATCCTCGGCGCTTATTTCTGCCTCTGCCTCGCTCTGGATAACCTGCGGGATAATCGGCAGCAGGAGCAGCCGGTCCACCAGATCGCTATCCAAATTTAACAGATTTGCGATATCCAGGTCGCTCATGTTCCAACGTTGGGCAGACATAGGCTCGTCAGTCAACCTTAATCTTCTGCGGCTGCGCTTTTGGCAGGCGGATATTTAGAAATCCGTTTGTGTAAACGGCTTGAATTTCCTCACTGACCACCTCCACAGGCAGCCCAACATCGGTGCCGAACTCGCCAAAGCGAATTTCCATCTGGTAGTAGGCGCGCCGTTCGGACGTGTCGGCTCTCACCCCTCGAATGAAAAGATCGCGGCCGTCCAAAACAACCGTAAAACCGGTTTCTTCCATCCCCGCAATTTCTACCCGCACCACAACCTCATCGCCCGTTTCGAACAAATCAGTAGGTGGTCGCCACACGTGGGAGCGGATTGCCGGGCGATAGTTTAGAGAATCAGCGCTCCCGGTTTTATGCTCCCGCAAAACATATATGCCTGGTCGCCGCAGGTCTGGTTTTAGCTCGAGTTCTAACATCGATCACTCCATAGAAGGGGCTGGTTCAAAGCCTGCCCGATCATTCAACAATTTACCGCTGGAAAGCATGTTCAGCATGCGCTCAACCTGAACCGAAAAACCTAACCCAGAGCCGTTTTGGCTGCTGCGATTACTTCCTCGTAGTTGGGCTCATCTCCAATAGCTGTCAGGTAATCCACATAGACCAGCTTATCCTGGCGGTCAACCACAAAAATCGCTCGCCGGAAGACGCGCTGATCTTTCAGCAAAACCCCGTATTTCTCACCGAACTCGCCGGTCATATGATCGGATAGGGTGATAACCTGATTGATACCTGCTGCAGCGCACCAATTCCTTTGTGTATAGGGTAAATCCATGCTCACCATCAGAATGACAATGTCATCCCCTAGCGAAGCCGCCTCCTGATTAAAACGCCGCGTTTCGCGGTCACACACCGAGGTGCTCAAGGAGGGAAGTGAGCCAATAATCCGGACTTTCCCACGTGTGCTTTCCAATCCTTTGACGATTGACCAGTTAATAGCCTGCGCGGTGAAGTCTGGCGCATACTGCCCTACCTCCAGGTCCACGCCGATCACGGTTGCATCTTGACCCGCAAATTTAATTACTCCTTTTCTTTCAACTGCCATCTCTTTCTCCATTCGCCTCTCGCGGCTGAACCAACAACTCCCTGGTGAGCGCACATTTCAGGCGCCCCTGGCGGGATTCGAACCCACAACCATCTGCTTAGAAGGCAGGTGCTCTGTCCATTGAGCTACAGGGGCAGTTGTTTAATCCAGGCAGGGGCGTACGCCTTTATACACACGAGCGCCGGTAAAAGTGCGCAGGATCGTGTTCGCCGGTCTCCCCAATCTATCACTGAGCTCCAAGGCGTTCAGGGGCGTATTCCCGTTAGCCAGGAATATGCGAAAGGTTGCATCGACCAACGTAGAGTGAGAGCTGATGAAACCTGGTTGCTTTGCGCAATGGGTGATCAGGACATGCTGAAGACCATCTACGCGCTGCACTTCAGCGCTGTCCGGGTCAACCCAATCCACCTGCTCATCAATATCTACGTTGGCAAATGCCTCCTGGTGCTCCGGGCACAGGTTGCTGCGTAAATAGACGCGCCAATCTCGGTCGTTTTTCCGCCACCAATCGAAGTCGATGTGGAAGCGCGTTTGCACAGTAGGCTTGACCAGACTGAAGCGCCTGACCTCACTCACTATGCCCATCCTCATTCCTATTCATCCCTCTCCTTTACGCCTCTGTGTAGCGGAAATGCAAATCCCCAACATGGCTGAACCAGGGGCGAGAAGCCAGCAAGGCAAGCATAGGTGCTGGAGGGCAGCGGCGTACAACGTTCAGGGCGGCATATAATTCGCTGGCATGCACGTGTCCTTGTGGATTAAGTTTGGCCAGCTCGCGCATCGTGTTGACCACCACGCGCTCGAACGGTGGCTTTTCCTTTCCCATCCGCTCCCAAACCGCATCAATTCCGCTCGTATCTGGCACTGCAATGGCCATGCGCTCATCGAAACTCGATTGCACGATCTGCTTCAGCATCGCAAACACCACGCCGCCATCCGAGCCCACCAAAACCGTGCGGATCCACTCACGGCTGGAGCGACGCCGACCGCTGTACACCACTACCTGCCCGGGTTTCGAGCCGCGCTTCACCCGGATAATGCTGCCAGAGATCAAACCGCATTTTTCGTACCACTCACTTAAGCCATACACGTAGCGCTTGGCCCGCACCACCCAGGCGGGCATTTCTTCGCCTGTTTCTCCATCGATTAACGTGAAGCGGATGCGGGGCGACTCATATGCAGTGGGGAAAAGATGGCGCACACGCGCAGACAGCGGCAGCGTGCCTGATCGCCAGTGCGGGTAGATCAGGTGCGCGTCAACCTCATCCAAATGCTGGTACTTGCCCGCCAGCGGCGAAAGCTCGTCATCCAGTTCCTGCTCCAGCGCCAGCATTTCTGCGGTCAAATCCAGGCGCTCATAATCGCTACCGGCGTAGCGCAGATGCAGCGGAGGCTCTAACACCTCTGCGGGCTCAAGCCGCTGCAGGAACCAGGACACCTCCCCGCTGGCTCCCACTTCGTCGAAGCGCCCATCCTCCTGGAGCGCCAGGTCCATCGAAAATTCAAGCAACCGGGGATTGACGTTCTCAGGCAACTCAAGCTGCTCCATCAGGGAGCTGGTAGGCAGCGGACCGCCGCCAGCCATGTCCAATACCGCCTCTGCCAGGTTCAAATGGCCGATGTTGATATCGACCAGCAGGGCTCGCGGGAACCACCTTCCGGCTATGCGCACAAAATCCCCGTTCGCCTGCAGACTGGCTTCAAGGGCAGCTATCAGCGGCTCGCCGTAGTTTTCCTGGATGAATTCCGGGTTGAGATTCTCCTCGTCCTCGGCAAATTGTACCGGCTCATTCAGTTTGTGATCTTCCAGCCTGGCTGCATATTCGCGCGTCTCCCCATCCGGAAACTCCACCCGAACAACTTCAAACGATCCCAAATCGGGATTGTATCCAGGGCGCACCTCAACCACTTCTGCTTGTTTCCAGTTCAGTTGGGGGAATACCAGTTTCTGGGTCTTCTTAAAATGCTCCTTGGGCATATAAATATCGCCGCCGGAGCTGCGCTTGCGCTCAATTTCTTGTTTTTCTCTGCGTATGCGTTCTATTACCAGTATCTCTACCAGCTCGTTGGGCGTCAATGGAGTTTCTGTTTCCAGAAGATGGTTGTACAGGAACTCAAGATCATCTTCGTTAAGATCAAAATGCTCCCAATAATCTTCGCGCAAAGAAAACGAAGACATTACCGTATCTTGCCTCAAAATTGCTGCCTTGCTCCTTCTCCAATCATTAAGTTTTGCGCTTTTCGGCGTTTCATATTATACTCCATGAAACCTAGCTCCAAGCGCATTTTTTAGCGCTTATTATGTCTTGTAGAAAGTTCATGACGGCGGTTCGTAAAGGAACTTTTTGCCCTATCATGGTGGAAAAAAGATATGTACTCGTAGAAACCGTTCTTGGCGACCTGAAGGCCGAGATGCTGCGCGGGCTGCTGCAGGCCCAGGGCGTCCCGGTTATTCTCTCGAAAGAAGGATACGCCAGGGCTCTTGGCTTGAATGTCGGCCCTCTGGGTGAGGTCGAGATTCTGGTGCCGGCGGAAAAACTCGCTCTCGCCCACCAGGTGCTAAAAGATTACTATGCTGGGGTGTTTGCTGCTGGCGAACTCTACAATGACGGTGAATCAGGGGATATGGAAGCAGATGAGACCGATCTTGATAATTGAATACTGAAACCGCTCTGCTAATTGGGATACTCGACCAACAGCCAGTCCAGCGGGTCCGCTTGAACGCCCCCCACCCATACTTCCCAGTGCAGGTGAGGCCCCTCAACCCGGCCTGTCCTGCCCACCAACCCAATCACCTGCCCGGTCTCCACGCGATCTCCCACCTCCACCAGGATTTCCGACTGGTGCAAATAGCCGGTGTAAACTCCCCAGCCGTGATCGATCATCGTAGCATTGCCGCGCACAGTCAGCTCTCCGGTGTAGACCACGATGCCCGGCGCAGGCGCCAATATTTCCGTCCCCGGCTTGCCAACAATGTCCAGTCCGGTGTGAAAGTATATATACGGGCTGCCGTTATAGGATCGCCGGTTGCCAAAGCGCGAGGACCAACAATCGTTGGTCTCCAGGCAATAGTCCGCGGGCAGCGGGGAGGGCAGCTCGAACACACCCGACCACATTTTCTCAGGCGTTGCCGTTCTGGTCAGGTCCAGCCACAGAGCGTCCTCCGGGCCAGTTATCGCCGGGTCGGTTGTGGTCGGGTCCACATCCAGCGGGCGATCAAATGGATAGCGCACACCCTGGACTTCCACCCTTTGCGCGAACGAGAACGAAGCGCCGTCTGCGAGTGCGCCCTGCAAGGTAAGCGGGTATAAACCTGGCTCTGCCATGGCATGCACGCCCTGCAAGGCGATATAATTGCCGGGTTTCTCGACGAAGAAGTTGAATTCACGCTCCATGAGCCTGCCAACAAGTTCGAGCCCCTCGCTCCCGGTTAAGCGGATCACCCACGTTTTACCCTGCAGCAACGGCAGGCTGTCGATCTCGACCGAGCTGATCTCGGCGGGTAAGGCGCCCGGTCCGGCGGGAAAATCTCCTGGTGTGTATAAAACCTCGCCACCGATTGCGCTCCATTGATTCCGCAACCCGTTCTCCTGCGCCAGCTTCCATGGAGAAATGTTCAGCCGCGCGGCCATCTCCAGCAGTGAATAGCCTTCCGCCAGCAGCGCACGCCGCCATCCTGGGGCTTCCCCCTCTTGCACCGGGATCACCAATGAGGAGCCAGCGTACAGCTCTACCGGGCTGGTCAGGTGGTTCAGGCGAGCCAGCATCGTTTCCGCGATCTGGTAACGGCGGCTGAGGCTTTTCAGCGATTCTCCGAAAGGCACCGTCGCCGAGGTCAGAAAACCCTGCACGCCCTCCAGGCCGGGGATTACCAGTTGGGCGCCTTCCGAGATCTGATTTGGGTTGGAGATATTGTTCGCCCGCGCCAGATCGTCCAGCGAAACCCCAAACCGCTGGGCGATGCTGGATAGCGTATCCCCTTGCTGGACCACGTACACCGGTCCGGCAGGGTTCTCCTCTTGGGCATATCCCCCACCCAGGGGCCACAGCAACACCAGGATCAGGAGCAGATTAGCCCAGCTCAGTTTCTTCAAATTTAATCCTATCTCCAGTCTTAAAATCCGCCAGATGTTCTACCGCCATCTCGAGCACATAACGGGCGGGGTGTTCAGGCAGATAGAACAGCCTCCAGCGTCGCGCCAGCCGGACATCCACCACCACCTGGGTTGTATTGATCCACACCACCGCCAGGTCCATCCACACCCCCAGCATGTGAATGGCTGCATCCAGGCGGCTCTCCCGACTCTGCACCATCAGCAGACCCTGGTTTGGAGCTGGCGTCCGCCGGAAGGTCAGGCCCCGCAAGCGGCAGGCAAAAGAAGCGCAGAAATGCGCTCGCACAACCTCGAGCTCCGGGTTATCCAGATTATAAACCATCACCTGTTTCATTCTCGCCGCTCGCACTGCACACTACAAACCGCTGGTTACAGTTTCACTGGCGTACTCTCCAGTGGTGGTCTGCAATCAGCGGTAGTTTGGGCTCTGTGTCGTTACCGAGACAGAACAGAATGATCTTGCTGGTGCTTTGCAGAGTTCAGGCCAGAACCTTCTCCACACTATCCACCAGCTCTTGGGGGCTGAAAGGTTTCGAGATGTAATCATCCACCTTGGCGATGTGCAAACCCAGGACTTTGTCGATGCTCTGGGCCTTGGCCGTCACCACAATTACCGGGATATGGCGGGTAGTCTCCCCGGCTTTCATTTGCTGGTAAACTTCCCATCCATCCATGTCTGGCATCATCAAATCCAGCAGCACTAGGTCGGGCAATTCCTGGCGCACTTTTTCCAACCCATCTCGGCCGCCGTTTGATCCGATAACCTCATAGCCTTTGCGGCTTAAAATCAGGCGCACCAAATCGACCATCTCCTGCTCGTCTTCGATATAAACCACTCGCCTGGTGTTACCGGTCATTTGAATTTCCTGTACCTTTCCCTGCTCGTAATTGCCTCCCGCATAAGTTTACCACAACCAACACCCGAATGATAACCATCAGTTTTGTTATTCCGCCTCGCCCCTTGCCATGCTTATACCGCTAAGCTATAATCAAGGGCTGACTTTAAACCACTTGAGCGAGGCATCATCATGATCGACGTCAACGAACTCCGCAAAGGCACCACTTTCGAATTGGACGGCGCCCTATTTAAGGTGCTGGATTATGAGCACCACAAACCGGGACGAGGCAAAGCAACCATTCGAGTTAAGGCTCGCAATTTGCGCACAGGTACAATCTTGGAGAAATCCTTCATATCAGGCGACCGGGTAAACGATGTTCGTCTTGATTATCACAACGTGCAGTATTTATATTCAGACGGTGAGCTCTACCACTTTATGGATTTGGAAACCTACGAGCAGCCAGCGCTGTCTGCTGAAATCCTGGGGGATACGATCCATTATCTAAAGGAAGGCCTGGAGGTCAAGTTGACATTCTACCAGGGCGAGCCGCTGGATATTGAGCTGCCCACCTCCGTGGATCTGCATGTGATCCGGGCTGGAGTCGCCGTGCGCGGCGACACAGCCACCGGAGTGACTAAAAAAGTCACCATCGAAACAGGCCTGGAGGTCCAGGTGCCCAATTTTGTGGAGGAAGGCGATACCATCCGCGTGGATACCCGGACTGGATCTTACATCACCAGAGCCTAGCCCAGGCCGATCCTACCGGCGCTCACCTAGCGCAATTCCTATGCGAACACCAGCTGGCAAAGAATGCCGCTTTTTTTATGGGGATTACTATCGCGGCCGGCAAAAAGAGGAATGCCGGCTGCTGAAAGACGCGATCCCACCACTGCCCTGGAATCCTGCCTTGTGTTTTAGCTGTCCGGTGCCCGCTATTCTTCAAGCCAACAACTGCGCTCATTTGCAGCTCAAGCCAGGCCTGAGGCGGCCATTTCCGTTTCTGAAGCAGGAGGTGAAGGTGAGCGCCCACTGCCAGAAAACCGGGCGCTCGGATTTCGACGCGCACATCGGGTGCGGCGAATGTCATCCTTTGCCAGATGTATACGTCCAGGTCGCCGAATGGCCCCCCGAGGAGGAGGCGTGAGCTACACCCTGCTGCTCGACCTGGACGACACGCTGCTGATCAACCCGATAACGGGCTTCCTGCCCGCCTATCTGCAGGCGCTATCCAGTCACCTGGCGCCCTACGCCGACCCGGAGCTGATAGTCAAGTCGTTGCTGGGAGGCACCAGGCGCATGATCGCCAACCAGCAGCCAGATTGTACGCTTGAAGAGGTATTCGCCGATTACTTCTACAACGCCCTGGGTATACCCCCCCAGGCGCTTGAGCAGCCCATCGACCAGTTCTATACCGAGGTCTACCCTGCCCTGAAATCCATCACCGCGCCACACCCGCATGCTGTTCAGCTCGTCGAATCAGCCGTTCAGCGCGGCTATCGCCTGGTGATCGCTACCAACCCGCTTTTCCCACGCACGGCAATCGTGCAAAGACTGGCATGGGCAGGACTTTCACCCGAAAAATATCCCTTTGCGTTGATCCCTTCTATGGAAGCGATCCACTTTGCCAAGCCCAATCCCGCATTATTCGCAGAATTGCTCGCCCAGCTCGGTTGGCCGGATGGCCCGGTGATCATGGTGGGCAACGATTTTCAGAACGATATCGCCCCTGCCCTGGAGCTCGGTTTTTCTGCTTATTGGGTTTCCAATGGCAGCCTCTCCCCCCCCAGCGGCAGCTATGCGCCCAGCGCCAGCGGCGACCTGAGGGGCTTGCTCCCCTGGCTGGATTCCATGCCGATCGCAACTCTTCAGTCCAATTTCAATACACCTTCCGCCCAGGTGGCCATCCTGCGCTCCACCCCCGCTGCCCTGGACCAATTTTGTCGCCGCCTGGATGCGACCGCCTGGAGTCGGCGTCCTGCCAGCGATGAATGGTGCCCAACAGAGATCGTTTGCCACATGCGCGATGTCGATCGCGAAGTAAACATGCAACGGGTAGAAAAGGTGCTCAGCCAGGACAATCCCTTCCTACCCGGCGAAGATACCGGTCCTTGGGCAGAGCAGCGCAACTATATCGAGCAGGATGGGCGCAACGCGCTGCTGCGCTTTTCTGCCGCCCGACGCCGGCTGCTCGACTTGCTGTTATCGCTCTCCCCGCAGGACTGGCTGCGCCCCGCCCGTCATGCCATCTTCGGTCCCACCACCCTGCAGGAGATTGTCACCATCATCACCGCTCACGACCGCCTGCACCTGCGCCAGATTTCCCAGGCCATCCAGGCCGCCAGCGCATCCCGACGGGAGAGCCTTAGCGGTGAATAAACGGATCGAATTCTCATCCGCCTCCAATGGATGGCGGCGGTGTTATAAATTCCAATACGATGTTGTCTACGCGAGTTGTAACCGCCAATGAATAATTCACACATTCAAAATAGCCATGTTCCAGAACAAGACACTCTGCGGAAGCGGGTCGTTATCACCGGTATGGGATGCATTTGCCCGGTTGGAAACGACATCCCGATCATGTGGCGAAACATCAGCGCCGGAAATTCCGGAGTCGATCGCATCAGTCAGTACGACACCTCCGATCACAAGGTTAAAATCGCCGCCGAGGTGAAAAGCTTTGACAGCGCGGCGCTGTTCGGCAATCGCGAAGCCCGCCGCATGGACCGCTTCACCCAATTTGCCCTGGCCGCTGCAGAGCAGGCTCGCCAGGATTCCGGCTTGGATATCCACGATGGGAACCGGGATCGGATTGGCGTTACTATCGGAACCGGAATTGGCGGTTTGGGAATCCTGGTTGAACAGATTCGGGTCTTTAATGAACGCGGCCCGTTGAGAGTGAGCCCTTTCCTGGTGCCAATGATGATCCCCGATGCGAGCGCCAGCATGATCGCCATCACCCTGGGTGTGCGCGGCCCAAACATGGCTGTGGTCACTGCCTGCGCCTCTGGCACGAATGCAATTGGCGAAGCAGCCGAAGTGATCCGCCGCGGCGAGGCAGAAGTAATGTTTGCCGGCGGGAGTGAGGCTACCATCATCCCTGTCGCCATGGCCGGCTTGACGGTGATGACCGCGCTTTCCACCTATAATGAAGAGCCCCAGCGCGCCTCGCGCCCCTTCGACCTGAAGCGAGACGGCTTTGTAATGGGTGAAGGCTCAGCCGTACTGGTTCTCGAAAAGCTCGAACACGCGCTTGCGCGTGGCGCTCGCATCCTGGCTGAAGTCACCGGCTACGGCACGACGAACGATGCCTACCATATCTCCGCGCCCGCCGAGAATGGCGCCGGCGCGGCTTTGTGCATGCGCCTGGCGCTGGAGAACGCAGGTATAGACACTGCCAGCATTGACTATATCAACGCCCATGGGACCAGCACCCCGCTGAACGATAAAAGCGAGACCGCAGCGATCAAAGCCGCCTTCGGTGAGCAGGCGTACCAGGTCCCTGTTTCTTCCACCAAGTCGATGACGGGGCACCTGTTGGGGGCTTCCGGCGCTCTTGAGGCCGCCATCTGCGTACAGTCGATTCTCACCCAATGTCTGCCGCCCACGATTAATTACGAATACCCCGACCCGGAATGCGATCTGGATTACGTGCCCAATACATCCCGCCCTGCCCGGGTCAATCATATTATGTCCAATTCATTCGGCTTCGGTGGTCACAATGCCACCATCATCCTGAGCCGGTTTACGGAGGCTGCTGCATGACCCGCTTTGCCCACATCACCGGATGGGGGATGGCTGTTCCTGAAAAGGTTCTCACCAACGAGGAGATCGCCCGCATGGTGGATACCAGCGACGAGTGGATCGTCAGCCGCACCGGCATCCGCGAGCGCCGGATCGCCTCCCAGGATCAGTCCAGCGCATCGCTGGCAACCGACGCCGCCCTCAAAGCCCTGGAGGTGGCCGATCTCAAGCCGAGCGAGGTCGACCTGATCGTGGTTGCCACTTCATCGCCGGAATACTTGTTTCCCGCCACCGCCTGCGTGGTGCAAGATCAGATTGGCGCTAAGAAAGCTGGCGCTTTTGACCTCTCCGCGGCCTGCACTGGCTTCATCTATGCGGTGAATATGGCCGCCCAGGCCATCCAATCCGGCGCGATCGATAACGCCCTGGTCATCGGAGCCGAGACGCTCTCGCGCCTTACCAACTGGCAGGACCGCAACACCTGCATCTTATTCGGGGATGGCGCCGGCGCCTTTGTCCTCCAGATGAGCTACGAGCCGGGCGGGGTGTTGTCTGCGGTGATGCGCTCCGATGGTTCGGGCGGAAATTCGCTCTACATTCCCGCCGGCGGCAGCCGCATACCCACCACGGCTGAGACAGTAGCCCAGGGATTGCATTACATCCATATGAATGGGCGAGAAGTGTACCGCTTCGCAACCCGCGTCATGATCCAGGCGACTCAAGAAGCCGTCGCCGATGCCAAACTCGAAATGCAAGATGTTGACCTGATCATCCCCCACCAGGCCAATCAACGCATCATTGAAGCTGCTGCCCGCGGGCTGGATTTTCCCATGGAGAAGGTGGTCAGCAATGTGGATCGCTACGGCAACACCTCGACCGCCTCGATCCCGATCGCCACCTGTGAGGCGTTCAAGGACGGCCGCTTGCAACCAGGCGACAAGATCGTCTTTGTCGGCTTCGGAGCCGGCCTCACCTGGGGCGCCGCCGTAGCCCAATGGACCGCTCCGGTGGCCGTCCGCCGCAAGCGCTATCTGCCGCCCAGCTACCGCGCCTGGGCCAGGCTGCGCTCGATCCTGCGCCGTTTAATGCGCCGCATCGAGGGCTTGATCTGGGGGAGATATCTCTAACCGTTCTCCAGTAATTGTTAGAGCGATGTTAGAAATATAAAAATAACCTCCCCATGGCTACCAGCATGGGCTAATGGTTGGTATAATCGAAATATAAAAATGCGGATTGTCTCTTTTGGAGGTATCTGTGAATCCAACCCGCAATAGATCTTCGATTATTTATATTCTGCTCTTCATCGCCATCATCGTGATGGTGGTTTACAATTTTAACCAGCAGTCTACGGGACAAGATATTATCGCCATTAACCAGCTTGCGGCGGATATTCAAAGCGGAAAGGTAAAACGCATTGTAGCCGATGGTAACCGGCTGCGCGTCGTTTATTCGGACGGCAAAGAAGGCACCGCGAATATTGAGGCTAATGCGACCCTGGTTGACCAGCTCATCGCTCTCGGCGTCAGCCCAGAACAGCTAAATCCTAAAGAAGTTGAAATCGAGATCAAGCCGCCCAGCGCTTGGTTGAGCATCGCCACCGTCCTGGGGTACGTGCTACCTTTTATCATCCTGGCCGGCGTATTCTGGTTTGTCTTTCGCCAGGCGCAGGGCAGCAACAACGCCGCGCTTTCCTTTGGAAAATCACGCGCCCGCATGTTCACCGGCGACCAGCCCACAGTGACCTTTGAAGACGTAGCTGGCGTTGAGGAGGCCAAGGAAGAGCTGGAAGAGGTGGTCGAGTTCCTGCGCGAGCCGGAAAAGTTCATCTCGCTTGGGGCGCGCATCCCTAAAGGCGTTCTGCTGGTCGGCCCGCCAGGCACGGGCAAAACTTTGCTGGCTAAAGCGGTCTCTGGCGAGGCGGGTGTGCCCTTCTTCTCTATCTCCGGCTCCGAGTTCGTCGAAATGTTCGTTGGCGTCGGCGCCAGCCGGGTGCGCGATCTATTCGATCAGGCCAAGCGCCATTCACCGTGCATCGTTTTCGTGGATGAGATCGACGCCGTCGGCCGCCAGCGCGGCGCTGGCCTGGGCGGCAGCCATGACGAGCGCGAGCAAACCCTCAACCAGATGCTGGTCGAGATGGATGGATTTGACACCGATACCAACGTGATTATCGTCGCTGCCACCAACCGTCCTGATATCCTCGACCCCGCTCTGCTCCGCCCGGGGCGCTTCGACCGCCGCGTGATCCTGGACCGACCCGACATGCGCGGTCGAGAAGCCATCCTGCGCGTTCATGTGAAGGGTAAGCCGCTCGCCCCGGATGTAGACCTGGGCGTGCTGGCTCGCTCCACGCCGGGGTTTGTCGGCGCGGACCTGGAAAACCTGGTCAATGAAGGCGCCATCCTGGCTGCCAGGCGCAATAAGAAGATGATTGGACATAACGAGCTGGAAGAAGCCATCGAGCGCGTGATCGCGGGTCCCGAGCGTAAAAGCCGCCTGATCAGCGCCGAAGAAAAGCGCATCGTCGCTTACCACGAAGCCGGTCACGCCATCGTGATGACCGCTCTCCCCGAGGCGGATCCGGTCCACAAGGTTTCTATTATCGCCCGGGGTATGGCTGGCGGCTACACAATGACCCTGCCCGAAGAGGACCGCACCCTGATGCCGCGCAAGAAGCTGATCGCGGATATGATCGGGCTTTTGGGTGGGCGCGCTGCAGAAGAGCTGGTATTCGACGATATCACCTCCGGTGCCTCCAACGACTTGGAAAGGGTTACCCGGCTGGCGCGGGCCATGGTCACCCGGCTGGGCATGAGCTCAGCCCTGGGACCGATGGTTTACGGGCAAAAAGAGGAGCTCATCTTCCTCGGCCGTGAAATCTCCGAGCAGCGAGATTACTCCGAAGCAGTTGCAGAACAGATCGATCAGGAAGTGCGCCAGTTGGTCAACGATGCCCACGAAAGAGCCAGGGCGATTTTGATTCGATACCGGGATAAGCTCGATCTAGTCGCTCAACGCCTGCTTGAAGTGGAGACGATCACTCGGGAGGAGTTTGAATCCATTTTCCCGCCGCCGGTTCCCAAGAATAACGGTACGCCGGTTCCCCAAGCCATTGTGGCTTGAAGTTCGGGTTGGGGATATAAAAGCGTAAAACGTGAGCGCCGCGGCTACGTTTTACGCTTTTCGTTTAATCAACGAGGAGGTGCCTAATGGCAATCACAACCGACCAGTCCGATAGCGCCTACCAGGCCGCTCTCCAAGGCGTGGTTTTCTTCGATATCAGGGACGGCGGCGTACTCAGGGTGGAAGGTCCCGATCAGCTCGCCTTCCTTCAGCGCCAGACCACCAATGATGTCGATCTGCTCAGCCCTTCCCGTTCGCTAGTCACCGTGCTGGTGAATCCAGCCGCCAGGATTCTGGATGTACTCCGCCTGTGCCAGGAAGGTTCAGGTATCGACGTGCTTACCCTTCCCGGGTACGCAGCCAGCACTGCCCGGTTCCTAAAAAGCCGCATCTTTTTCATGGATAAAGTCTCCCTCCAGGACCTGAGCCAGGAATACGCACAGATCGAGCTGGATGGCCCTAACGCCGGCGCGCTGCTCCGCAAGCTGGGATTTGAGCATGCCCCTGAGCTGGATGAAGTTATCCTCGCCCGGTTCAACGAAGCACAGATCAGAGCGATTGGGCGCAGAGGCTTGATCGGCAAAGGCTATCTGCTCCTGGCTCACGCGGAGCAGGCCCAGGCGCTTCAGGCAGCTCTGCGCGCTCACCAGGCGGAAGAGCTTTCATCAGAAATCTACCAGATATTGCGCCTCGAGGCGGGATTGCCCGGCGCAGGAGCGGAGCTCAACGAACAATATACCCCCCTCGAAGCTGGCCTGGCATGGACAGTAGCCGCAGACAAAGGCTGCTATACGGGTCAGGAGATCATCGCCAGGCAGGTTACCTACGATAAAATCACCCAACACCTGGTCGGCTTGCATCTGGAAGCCGCCATCCCCCCCGGCGAGCGGCTGTGGGCGGAGGGGAAGCCGGTGGGAACAGCTACCAGCGTGGTCGCCTCTCCCACTTTCGGCCAGATTGCCCTGGCGATCGTCAGGCGCCCCTACCACGCCCCTGGCACAACCCTCACCGCCTCAGCCGAACCCGGCGACCCGGGCCTGAGGGCGAGAGTCGTCACGCTACCATTCAGGCAGCAGGCGCCCAAAGAACCAGCGTAAATCCGCCCAACTCTCCCCCACCAGATTACCTCTTGGATTACAATAAATAAGCCTGGCTCGCTGCGCCGTCAGGCAGGATCGCCGCATGAGCTATTTATCCAACCCATCGCCGTCTTCTCGCCTCAAGCGCCTGGCTTTACTCCTGCTGTCGCTGTTCGCCTGCCTGCTGGCGCTCACTGCCTGTTCTGCTGCAGAATCTCAAAAGCTCCTCGAACTTGCTGAAGAGATCGATTCGCCCATCTTTTCGCTCGAACAGAACGGCACGCCATTTCCTCAGCCTGCTGAAGATCGGGCGCTTCCTGAAGAGGAGCAACTCACCCAGGCCGAATTAGAAGAAGAGCAGTTCCTGCTCATCGAGGAAATCATCATCGGCATGCTGTTCTTGGCGATTTTAGTGGGGATCGCTGCTCATCGCCTGCGTGTGCCTTACACGGTGGGATTGGTATTAATGGGCCTGGTGCTCGCTTTGCGCAGCCCGGTGCAGGTCAGTATCTCCCCAAACCTGATCCTGGCCTTACTGGTGCCCCCACTTATCTTCGAAGCCGCCTTTCACCTCAATTTCTATGATCTGCGTTACAATCTGGCGCCCATCCTGGTCCTGGCTGTGCCTGGCGTGATCCTCACCACCCTCATTGTGGGGGGCATCGTCGCCTGGGGGACTGGTCTGGTACTGCCGGTCGCCTTGGTGTTTGGCGCCCTGGTCTCGGCGACCGACCCGGTTTCCGTGGTTGCCCTGTTCCGCGCCATGGGCGTGCCAAAACAGCTCCAGGTGTTGCTGGAAGGCGAGAGCCTTTTCAATGATGGCACCGCCATTGTGGTCTTTGACCTGATGGTGACGACCGCAGTGGTTGGTCTGGCGGAGTTCAACCTGCTTAACAGCCTGATCGATTTTATCCGCGTGGCCGGAGGCGGGTTGGTCGTAGGCGTCATTTTGGGCACCGTCGTCTCGCAACTGATCAGCCGCATCGACGATTATCTCATCGAAACCACCCTGACCAGCGTCCTGGCTTACGGCGCATACCTGATTGGAGAGATCCTTGGCGTCAGCGGCGTGCTGGCGGTCGTGGCAGCGGGACTGGTCAATGGAAATATCGGCCCGCGCGGCATGTCCCCCACCACCAGGATCGTGGTTTTCAATTTCTGGGAATACGCCGCTTTCCTGGCAAACTCCTTCATCTTCCTGTTGATCGGCTTGCAAATCGAGCTGACAGTGTTGTTTGAGAATTGGGTGTTGATCCTCTGGGCTATCTTCGCCATCCTGGCAGCGCGCGCCGTCGGAGTCTATGGTCTCTCCCAAATCGAGCGCCAGATCCCCGGGAAATGGCGGCACGTCCTCTACTGGGGCGGTCTGCGCGGGGCAATTTCGCTCGCCCTTGCGCTCAGCTTGCCCGATAAGCTTCCCCAGGTTAGCGACCAGATCCAGGTCATGGCATTCGGCGTGGTGTTGTTCACCCTGCTGGTGCCCGGATTCAGCATGAAGACATTGGTGCGCCGGCTGGGTTTGATCGAACGCGACGAAGCGCAGGAGGAATACGAGCGCCGCCATGCCCGTGCAGTCGCCAACCGGGTAGCCTACGAGCACCTGGAACGGCGCCACTACCAGGGGCTTATCTCGGAGCACACCTGGAAGCTGGTCCAACCGCTGCTGGAAGAGTATAACCGCACCCTGGTGGATGCGGTCCGGGAGGTGATGACTACGGATCCGAAGGTGGAAGCTGAGGAGCTGGACACAGCCCGCAGGGAGGCGCTGCGCGCTCAGCGCAGCGCAATTTCTGGGCTGCTTAAGGATGGTGTGATCTCAGAAAGCACTTATGCACAGCTTGTCACCGAGATAGATGCCGCCCTCACCCGTCCCCAGACCGGCTG
>DATEDC010000151.1:0-33850 GCA_035286585.1 Anaerolineales bacterium | reverse complement strand
TCGCTGCCGGGCGCGCTGCAAGAGCTCCTCCTGTGCGGGGACCACAGCCTCGGCAGGGAAGCGCTGGCGGACCTCCTCCAGGACCTCTCGCAGCGCCCCCAAGACGAGCGGGCGGCCGTAGACGGGCAGCCAGGCCTGCACCCGGGGAAGCTGTAACAAAACCTCAATTGAAGGGAGCGAACGCAGGTCTCTCAGGGTTTCCACTGGCTCTTCTCGCGCAGCCGCAGAAGCCATTCGATCAGGATCAAGCCAAGCGCCAGCAGCAGCGCCAGGGCCGGGGTGAGCACTCGCCCGATCTGCAACCAGGCCAGGGTGGGAAAGTAGATGCCCACCCAGACCGCCTGGCGCACGATCACCCCAGGGGTTGGCGGTGGGGCGCTGGGGAAGCGACGGTTCAAGAAAGCGATGACCGGTAGGGCGCTCCCGGTAATCGCCACCACAGCGGCGAAAAAGAACAACCAGCGCGGGCCGACAGTAGGCAGGGTGAACAACAGCACAACAGCCAGACCCAGCCAGCCCGTCGCGCCCAGGAAGATGGCAGCCGGCAGCACCGAACGCACGCTTGGGGATTGATTGGTGTCCATATGCACCTGCGAGGGTCTAAAGCTCCTCCACCGCGGCCTGGATGCGGATCAATTCATTCTTGATGCGCTCCAGCTCAGCTTGGGTCTCTTTCAGCCTGGCCTGCTCGGCGCGCACGAAGCGGGTGTAGGGGGCGATCGCCTCGTTGATGCGCTGCAGGCTGCGCTCGATCTCGTTCTCGAATTGTGCCCGCAGCGACTGGACCAACTGCCCGCGCATCGTACCGATCTTGAGGCGCATCTCGGCCTTTGCCTGGCGACGGCGGGCCGGGATGACGAAGAACCCCAAAGCCGCCATCAGGCTTGCCAGCAGCACCCCGGTCACGTCCGCGGCCGCGGTTGTAGCCAGGATTGCAACAAGCGTGCCAAGTCCCACTGCGCCGACCTGGACCGCGGCAAGGGCGGCCACCGCGTTACGAGCGCCATCGGCAATCGCTTCGGCTTCGCCCGCTTTATCATACGAATCGACCACCCGGCGGGACTCGCGCCCCACGCCTTCGATCAGGCGCTCGCGGTCATGGTGGAAAGTGCCCATCCCGGCCTCGCCCACGATGCGCTCCTTGTGCTGGCGGCGGCGCTCTGCCAGGTGCTCGCTGACCGCCTGCCACTGGCGCAGGTCGGCATCCACCAGCCAATCGATCAGCCCGGCGGCTTTGCTCTCGATGCGCTGCGGCGCATCGCCCACCACGATGTGCTCGAACTCGCTTTGAATGCGGCTCTTATTCAACAGGTCGAACACCCGCCCGACGCGCAAAGTTTCATCGAAATACTCCTGGCCGCGCTGCTCCATCTCGAAGAGCACATTCTCGATATCCGCCATACGGTAGTTGAAATCGCGGCGCATATCCTGCTGGTAAAGCGCGAGCTGCGCCTCCACATCTTCCAGCGTGGCGAAATCGGCCTTGAGCAGCTCCAGGCGCCTCTCGACCGCGCCCAGGTATTTCTCCACCAGGTGCAGCCCCACCCCCAGCGGGTTGAGGAACTTCAGCCGCAAACGGCCGCGCTCATCCAGCGTGGCGTGGATATAGCTCTCCAACTGCTCGAAGCGGCTGTCGAGCCACAGAGCCGGCTCGCCCAGCTTGGCGCGCAGCGCCAGCCTGGAGCTGACCGGGAAGACCTCGGGGGTGATCCCAAACAGCGCCCGGGCGTTTTCGGTGATGAAGGTCTGCACCTGATTGAGCTCCTCTTCTCCCTGGAAGAGGTCGATCTTGTTGAGCACCACCACCACTTTCTTGCCCCAGAGGCGGATCTGCTCCATGAACGCCCGCTCGCTCTCGGTGAAAGGCCGGTCCGCCGAGGTGATGAACAACACCAGGTCGGAGCGGGGTACGAACTGGGCGGTGATGGTCTCGTGCTCGCGGATGATGGCGTTGGTGCCGGGCGTATCAACGATGCTGATCTCAGCCAGCATGTCCAGCGGGGCGGTCAGAGTGTGCAGGTGCTCGTTTTCCACCCTGCGCTCCTGGGTGGGGCCGTAACGCAGCATGTGGATATGCGTGGTCGTAGGCGTCACGCCTACTTTGAGCACTTCCTGCCCCAGCAAGGCGTTGATGAAGGCGCTCTTGCCGGCGTTGAACTCGCCGACCACCACCAGCAGGAAGAGCTCATCAAGCTGGCGGATGGATTGGGCCAGCGTCTGCTGGTCTTCTTCGGCGGCGCCGAACTGCACCACCGCCACCCGCAGGTCGCTCAGCAGGCTGCGCTCTTCTTTGAGCAATTTTTCTTGAGCTTCGTTGAGAATGCGCATGTGGATCGGTTCCCCGCACGAATTATAGCATCATTGCTGAACCTTAACCCATTCCTCTGTCACCCACCTACCGCCGCGCAGCAATCGCGGGTATACTCGCCCGCATGGATAAGGAGGCGGCGTATTCCACCTGGGTGGAAATCGATTTGTCCGCCATTGAGAACAACGTGAGACTGATCCGCCAATACAGCGAGGCGCAGGTGATGGCGGTGGTCAAGGCGGACGGCTACGGGCACGGGGCAGTCCCGGTGGCGCAGGCAGCGCTGCGGGCCGGGGCGAGCTGGCTGGGCGTGGCGCGCCTGGAGGAGGCCGTAGAGCTGCGCCAGGCCGGGCTGGACGCCCCCATCCTGCTGCTGGGCTACACTCCGCCCGGCAGGCTGGAGGAAGCCATCTCTGCTGGTCTGTCCCTGGCTGCCTGGACCGACGAGCAGGTAGATGCCGCCAACGCAGCCGCCCAACGTCTGGGTGCGACCGCCCGCCTGCACCTGAAGGTGGACACCGGCATGAACCGCATCGGCGCCCAGCCCGCAGGCGCCATGCAGCTCGCCCAGCGGGTTGCCGGGGCACAGGGAACCCTGCTGGAGGGGCTGTTCACCCACTTCGCTCGCGCCGACGAGGCGGATAAAACCCACGCCCGGGAACAGATCGCCCGCTTCCGCCAGGTCCTCGCCCAACTGGAAGCCGCCGGTCTGCGCCCTCCCCTCGTACACGCCGCCAACTCCGCCGCCAGCCTGACGCTCCCCGAGGCCAGCTTCGACCTGGTGCGGCTTGGCATCGCCATGTACGGGCTGCACCCCTCGCCGGACTGCCCGCTGCCGGGAGCGTTCCGCCCGGCGCTGAGCTGGAAGGCTGCCCTCAGCCACGTGAAGAACCTGCCTCCCGGGCAGGGGATCAGCTACAACCACGAATATTTCACCCGCGCGCACGAGCGCATCGGCACCGTGCCGGTCGGCTATGCGGATGGCTTGCGGCGCAGCGCGCCCAACCAGGTGTTGATCCGGGGGGTAAAGGCGCCCGTGGTGGGGCGGGTGTGCATGGACCAGGTCATGGTGCAACTGGATGAGGCGCCCGAAGCGCAGCCAGGGGATGAAGTGGTATTGATCGGCGAGCAGAGGGAACAGAGCATCAGCGCCGAGGAGGTCGCGCAGCGCTGGGGGACGATCAACTACGAAGTGGTGTGCGGCATCGGGCGGCGTGCCCCGCGCCTGTATTACCCCTAAACGTGGGCCTGACGTGGCCTCCCGCCGAGGGCGAGCAGCGCCAGCCCGGCGAAAACCAGGGCGCTCCCCAGGGCAGCCAGGGGAGTCAGGCGCTCACCCAGCAAAAAGATCCCTAAAAATCCGGCAGTGAGCGGCTCCGCCAGCGTCAGCGTCACGGCGGTCGCCACGGGAACGCCTCTCAAACCGCGGGCAAACAAGGAGTAAGCCAGCGCCACGGTGACGATTCCCAGGTGCAGCGCCACGGCCGCGCCGCGCGGCTGCGCCAGCCAGGCCAAGTCGGCGCTGAAGAGAAGCGGGGACAGGAACAGCGCGCCCAGGCTGAACACGACTGCCATCGCCATTTCCGGCGGTTGGCTTTCCAGCAAGCCTTTACTGGCAACCGTGAAGAGGGCGTAGGCCAATCCCGCCCCGAGGGCCAAAATAATCCCGCTCACGTCCACGTGCAGGCTCTTTCCCGCAGCAACCAACAGGCCGCATCCGGCGACCGCCAGCAGCGTAGCCCAGAACCACCTGCGCTCCGGACGCTCGCGGCGCGCCAGCCAGGCGATCCCCCCCGCCAGGATCGGGGAGCTGCCGATTGCCACCAGGGTGCCGACCGCAACCCCCGTCCGGGCGACCGCGGCAAAGAAGCACAATTGGTAGGCAGCCATGCAGACGGCTGCCAGCAGCGTCCTCACCCAGGGCCAGCGCCCCTCCTGCCGGAGAGCGCCGCGCCAGGCCGCGTACCCCAGCAGCGCCAGCCCGCCCAACAGCAGGCGGACCGCTCCCACGGCCGCCGGCTGGGCGCCCGGGGGCGCCAGGGCCTGAGCCGTGCCGGTGGTGCCCCAGCAGACCGCGGCAGCCAGCACCAGCCAGCTTCCCGCTCCTGACCTCAAGCCTGGGCGCATAAGGACAGCGTCGTTCTAACCACCCAGATAGGCTTTTTTGACCTCGGGGTTTTGGGCGATCTCACTCGACGGTCCGCTGAGCACGATATTGCCGGTCTCCAGCACATAAGCCCGGCTGGCGTATTTCAGCGCCAGGTTGGCGTTTTGCTCCACCAGCAATAGCGTCGTCCCAGACCGGTTGATCTCGAGCAGCGTGCGGAAAAGCCCCTGCACCAGCACCGGCGCCAGGCCCATGGAGGGCTCGTCGAGCAGCATCAGCGAGCCGCGGGTCATCAAGGCGCGGCCAACTGATAGCATCTGCTGTTCTCCACCGCTGAGCAGATCGGCGAGCTGGCTTTTGCGCTCATCCAGGCGCGGGAAGATCGAAAACACCCGTTCCAGGTCCCGAACGACCTCGTTTTGATCGGCGCGCGCAAAGGCAGCCAGCTTCAGGTTTTCCAGCACGGTCAGATTGCCGAAAACACGCCGGCCTTCCGGCACCAGGGAGATGCCAAACTTGTTGACCACATCGTGCGCGGAATACTGCAGCAGGTCGGCGCCGTCATAGAAGATGCTGCCGGAGATGACCCGCCCGCCGAGCTCCCTGATCTGGCGCACAATCGACCACAAGGTGGTCGATTTACCAGCCCCATTGGCGCCGATCAGGGTGACGATCTCGCCTTTTTCCACTTCGAAGGAAATGCCGTGGAGGGCTTCTATCGCGCCGTAGGATACGACCAGGTCTTTTACAGAGAGCAGGCTCATGCGACCTCCTCGCCAAGGTAAGCTTCGATGACCCTGGGGTCGTTGCGGATTCTTTCCGGGGTGCCTTCAGCAATGGTGCGCCCGAAGTCGATCACCTTGATGCGGTCGCAGATGCCCATGATCACGCGCATCTGGTGCTCGATGATCCAGACTGTCACTTTGAACTGATCGCGCACCCAGCGCACCAGGTCCATCAGGCCGGTGATCTCGCCCGGGTTCATCCCCGCGGCGGGTTCGTCCAAAAGCAGCAGGCGCGGTTTCATCACCAGGGCGCGGCAGATCTCCACCCGGCGCTGCAATCCATACGGCAGGTTGCGCGGCAGCTCGCCCTCGTAGCCCTCCAGGTCGAAAAGCTTGAGCAGCTCCCTGGCCTCGCGAGTGACCGAGAGCTCGTCTTCCCGCAATGAGCGGGTAAAGAAGAATGCGTCCAAAATGCCGTACTGGATCTGCGAGAAGTGGGCGATACGCAGGTTATCCAGCACCGAAAGCTCGTTCCACAGGCGGATATTCTGAAAAGTCCGTCCAATGCCCAGCGAAGTGATCTGGTGCGGGCGCCTGCCGAGCAGGCTTACGCCGTTGAAGCTGACCGCTCCCCGGGTGGGTTTATACAACCCGCAAACCAGGTTGAATACGGTCGTTTTGCCCGCGCCGTTCGGACCGATCAGGCCGACGGTTTCGTTCTCCCCCAGCTCCAGGTTGAAATCATCCACCGCGACCAGCCCGCCAAATTGATGGGTCAACCCCTTAATTTGTAGCAGAGCCATCGGCGATTATCTCCTCAGCAGATGTGAAGTATTTGCGCAGTCTCGGGAAAATATCGGCGAGCTCTCGATTGCCCATGATGCCGGTTGGGCGGAAGAGCATCAGCAGGATCAGCAGCAGGGGGATGGCGACCCAACGGAAAAGCTTCAGTGGGCGAAGCAGCTCGAGCAGGATAGTGAAACCGATGGCGCTGATGACCGAACCGCTGATCGAGCCCATGCCGCCAAGATAGACCATTACCAGCATGATGGTGGATTGCAAAATGAAATAGCCAGACGGACTGATGAAGCTCAAGGCATGTCCGTGCAGCCCGCCCGCCGCTCCCGCCAGACCGCAGCCGAGCATGAAGGTGATCACTTTCAGCCGGCGCGTATCCACCGTCATCAGCTCGGAGGCAATTTCATCCTCTCGGATGGCAATGATGCCTTTGCCCAGCGTCGAGGATACAAAATTACGCACCACCGTGATGGTCACCACGACCAATATAAACGCCCAGACCATCACCCAGGGTAGCTGGATCACATCTTCCATGGCGCTGGTCACTCTCCCCATGCCCATAAAGCCACGTGGCCCGCCAATGGCGTTAATATTCTCAATGACGCTTTTGAAAATGAAGTTGACCGCCAGGGTGATGATCGCCAGGTAATCGCCGCGCGTACGGAAGGAGGGAATGGCAACCAGCAGACTGAACAGGGCCGCGGCGATCCCGCCGATGACCAGGGCGAGCGGGAAACCGATTACCGCCAGGCCTGGCGATAACAGCGGCGCGCCAAAAAAATTGCTATCGGCAAAAAGGCGCACGGTGATGAGGGAGGCCACATACGCACCTACCCCCATGAAGGCGGCATGACCGACCGAAAACTCGCCCATATAGCCGTTGATCAGGTTCAGGCTGATCGTGAGCACAATATTGATCCCGATCAAGGTGAGCACAAACTGGATGTATTGGGTATACAAGCCTAACCATGATGGGACAACCGTGATCAAAAAGAAGGCGCTGTAAACCAGCAACATGTTGTAACGCTTCATAGATACTCTCCTGGTGAACCGTCTCCCCAGGCTTCTGAGGATTTGACCACGGCGCTCACACCTTGGTGCGGCGAGCTACACCAAACAAGCCAGTTGGGCGGACGGAGAGGATGAGCAGGAATACTGTAAAAGTGATCAGGTCCCGGAAGGTGGAGGGCAGGAAGGCTGTCACGAAAATTTGAGTGAAGCCCATGAGGTAACCGCCCAGCATCGCTCCGCGAATCGATCCGATGCCCCCGACGACCGCAGCAATAAACGCCCGCCATCCCACCAGCAATCCCATATCAAATCTCAAGATCGGGTAAGCGGTGCCGTACATCACTCCCGCCAGGGCAGCCATCGAGGAACCGATCACAAAGGTCGTCACAATAACTTTGTCGACCGAGACGCCCATCAGCGGCACCGCCAATCGGTCATAAGAAATAGCCCGCATGGCCATTCCCCAGCGGGTTCTCTGCACGATGAACCACAGCAGACCCATTACCGAGAATGACACCAGGATAACCATAATCTGGATGTTGGTGACGCTCACGCCACCAAGAGGATAAATTTGTTTTTTGATCAGCTCAGGGAACTGGCGATCGCGAGCGCCCAAAGAAGCGAGGTTAATATATTCCAGGAACAGGCCTGCACTGAGGGCGGTAATTACAAGATAAAGCCGGTGAGCGCCACGGTTGCGCAACGGGCGGTAAGCCACCCGTTCGAGGGTCACACCCACCAGGGCAGTGATCGCCATGGTCAGGATCACCGTCACCGGGATTACCACCCAGGAGGGCAGGTCGAACGGCAATTGAACATCGAAGCGGTTCAATAAGAAGGTGCCAATAAAGTAACCCACATACGCGCCCACCATAAAAATGTCCCCATGCGCAAAGTTGATCAGCAGCAGAACGCCGTAAACCATGGTGTAGCCCACGGCAATCAGCGCCAGGTAGCTGCCCAACTGCATGGCGTTCAGAAAGTTTTGCAGGAAGCTATCGAGGGTCACACGACCTCCTGTACCTACACGTATTCAAACAGGGAGGTGGAGAGGTGATCCATCCCGGAAGGGGGCCTCTCCACCTGCATTAATAGACCATGTATGGCGCGGTGACTATGGGCAAGCAGAATCGAACGCCAGAAACTCACCGCCCTTGATTTCGACGATCACAGCGCACTTGATCGGGTCGCCCTGCTCGTCGAAGGTCATGTTACCCGTGATTCCTTCGAAATCCTTGATGGAAGCCAACCCATCCCGGATGCAGGCGCGGTCGTCTGCCAGCGTGCCAGTGATCGTACCGCAGTTCTGCATCGCCTGAACAGCCAGGCGCATCGCATCCCAGGTCAGGGCAGCCACATCGCCGGGGATATAGCCGTACTTGGCGTTGAACTTGTCGATAAATTCCTTGGTCGCACCCTTGGCTCCGGAAGCCACATAGTGGGTGCTGAAGTAATAGCCTTCGCAGCTAGCGCCGCATAGCGCGAGCAGTTGCGGGTCACCCCACGAGTCGCTGCCTACGATCGGCATGGTGATCCCCAGGTCTTTAGCTTGCGAGACGATCAGGGGCACCTCCTGGTAGTATTGGGGCGTGAAAAGCAAATCGCAGCCAGCGCCTTTGATCTTGGTCAACTGGGCGCTGAAATCCTGGTCGCCCGTGGTGAAGCTTTCAAAAGCCACCACAGAGCCGGCCCCATGCAATTCCTCCCAGGCGGTCTTGAAGTTATCCGCCAGACCCTTGGGGTAGTCACTGGCAACATCAAATAGCACGCAGGCCTGATCAGCGCTAAATTGCTTCGTGGCAAAGTTAGCCACCACCGGTCCCTGGAAAGGGTCCAGGAACGGGGCGCGGAATACCCAGGGGCGGTTCAATGTCGTGTTCGGATTGGTAGACCAGGGGCTGATCATCGGGGTTTCGTTGTTGTTAGCCACTTCGCCCGCCGGCACGGCGGCATTGCTGGGATTCGGGCCAATCATGATCAAGATGTTGTCCTGGCTGATCAGCTTGTTGGCGGTCGATACGGCTCCCTCGGGCGTGGCATTGTTATCCTCGATCACCAGCTCAATCTGATATTTTTTCCCCCCGATATCGATGCCGCCTGCCTCGTTCACCTCGGCCTGGAACATCTCGGCTGCAAACTTGGACTGCTCACCGACCTTAGGTTTATCGCCTGTAATCTCGATATTCAGGCCAATTTTTACCGTACCACCTGCTGCTCCAGCGCACGCAGTCAGGATAAACGCGGCGATCAGCCCAAAGCTGAGCATCGTGAACATAAATTTATTGCGCATATCTCCTATCTCCTACTGTAAAGTCTACGATTCGATCGGTACTTATACTCCAGACGTAACAAAGCATTTCAAGCCAGATTGAACCACCTCCTTTTTCCGTTAGCCAGCTCACTTGGATGACATGGTCTTCCTGGAATAAGGTTAGTATCCTGCAGGAAGACCGCTAACCGGTCAGGCTTTCACCTGCCGGGAAATCCGCACACTATATAGCCATGAGTCAGGGGAGTAACTGGGGATTTGGGACGATTCTGCGTGCCAGCGTGAGCAATTCATGTCGTTGATCGGTCTGGTTCTTAGTTCATAAAATATACTTATTCAGGCCTTTCTCAGTTTATATTAATTTTCCAGTAATGTCCAGATGATAAATGTAATTCGTTCTTTGACATTTCAACCTGCACACGGTATAATCCAACCTCGCGTAGAATTCGCAACAAAATTCACGAAATGTCTTGATCATTACCGCCTACCAGGGTGGTTGAAATTACTTTTGGGAGAAAAGCGCTATGGATACCGATAAGAACACAACCAACGAGAGCGCACAAACTTCAGATATCGCCAGCCTGAAGCGTAAAACCAAATTAACTGGCAAGGTGCTGAAAACAACACTGGCTGGCGCGGTTATTGATATTAGCATGGACATCCCGGGCGTCGTCCACATCTCTCAGCTGCAGGAAAAACCGACCAACCGGGTTGAAGATGTTGTCCGGGTGGGGCAGACTGTGGAAGTATGGGTGAAACGCGTTGACGCCAAAAAAGGTCGCCTGGAGTTGACGATGATCGAGCCGCTCGCTCTGGAATGGCGAGACATCAACGCTGGCATGCAACTGAAAGGCAAAGTCACGCGTTTGGAAAAGTTCGGCGCATTCGTGGAAATCGGGGCAGAGCGCCCAGGCCTGGTGCACATCAGCGAAATGACACACGAATACATCAAAACGCCTGGCGAGGTGGTCAAAGAAGGAGACGATGTCGAGGTCAAGGTTTTGGAAGTGAACCGGCGCAAGAAACAAATCAAGTTAAGTATGAAAGCGCTGGAAGAAAAGCCGGATGTGATCGTTAAAACGCTCCAGAGTCCGAAGCCAAAAGAAAAAACCAAGGTCGTAGAAGAGCCGGTGCACGAAGAGGCGATACCCACCGCCATGGAGATGGCATTACGCCAGGCAGTAGAGCGTTCGAAGTCCAAGGAGGAAGCCCCGAAAGCCCGGAAAAAGCCGCGGGCACCCGCAGCGAACCAGGAGATGGAAAAAATCCTGTCACGCACGCTCGAGAACAAAGTGCGCACCGGCAAGTGAAAGCCGGTCAGGGAACTAGCGGCAGGGGGTTTGCAGATTCAGCCAGACGATCTAGCATTTCCGCAGCGAATTGGGAGAGCTCCGGTCTACCTCTATCGCGCCACCACCACACGTAAACTTCCAGTTCTTTTCTCGCTTCCGGAATCCCGCCCAGCAGGCTGGCGGCTCGTTCAATCTCGCCCGACCAGGCGTAGCAATAGCCCAACACCTTCCTTACCCCCCGATGGGATGGATCAGCCGCATTTGCCCGCTCCAGGAAGGCTTGTGCAGTGCGAAAATCCCTAGCGAGCATGGCAATCGTGCCGAGGCGGTAGTTTGCGGTGACATTCTCTGGGTTGTGTTGCAGAGATGTTTTGAATAAATCTATGGCTGGAGAGAGCGCTACCAGGTCAAGGGTTTCCTGCCATTGCCCATTGGAAAACTCAGCCAGCTCGTAACGAGCCAGACCTACTGCCCCCAGATTCGAATACCAGGTTGAGCGAATGGCTCCTTTCGTCACAAGCCCGATCAGACTCAGAGAAAACAAGCCGAAAACAGCAAAGATGACCTCTCCGCTCCTCCAACTCGAGTGGGATATGCTGGTTTCGCGTTTTACATTTTCCTCGTAGCGGTAGATCCCCGCAGCCAGACCTGGAAGGGCAAACAGCAATGGCGTCCCCTGGACGCCGTATGGAGCGTCATCCGCCAGCCCGTGGATTAACATAACCAACAATCCTGTAATAATCGCCCAACGGAGTGTTGACGAGCGCTCGCCTGCAACCAGTCTCCCCAGGCTGACAGCCGCAATCACCAGGAACGCCGCCAGCCCCAGGAGGCCCTGCTCCAGGGCAATATCCAGGTACAGATTATGGCTGTAACCGAACAGGAACACCGGGAGGACCATCACGTACTGAGAATACAGGCCGGGAAATGCGGTCAGACCACCGCCTGTATAGGGGAAATCTGCCACCAGCCGGAGCGTATTTGCAAATATTTCCAACCGGCTTACACTGCTGTCCGACCCGGGCAGGTAACCCAACAAATCAACCGCCTTAGCCGGCATTTGCAGCGCCAGTCCCAGAGTCGTTAAAATCAATGGGAGCAAGAGCACGACGAAGATTTGGGCTTGCTTGCGTGCGAGCAGCCGGGCAATCAAACCGCTGCAGCCCCAAAGAAACCACACTCCCAACCCCAGCGCCAATGCCACCCAGGCAGCCCGCGAGCTGGTAAAAACCAGGCCAATCCCGGCGACCAGGCCGGTAAATGCAGCAAACACGCCAGTTCTCGCCTGCTTTTTCTGCCCAGCCCGGATGGATAGAGCCAGCGGAAATGGAGCGAATACGGCAATCAGGCCGCCGGCGATATTCGGGTGTAACCCCTGAAAAGGCAAGCCGGGACGAACTTCCATCCAGCGGCTGCCCCACTGGTTGAGCAGCCCCAGGTCCGCGGGTTGAAGTCGCCAATCATGGGTAAGCAAGAAAAACAGCCCGATCAGGGCTGCGATAGCGCTGAATAGATGTGCAATCTGCCAAAAGTTCAGGCGCTTCTGGCGGGAGAGGGAATAATAGACCAGCACCGCCGAGATCAGCAGCCAAAATTTAGCCAGGGCGGTTTGCCTGTCGTAAGCCGCCCACACGCCGAGGGCGGCGGTCAGCAAAAAAAGGCCGATCGGCAGATCCAACAAAGTGCGCCGGACGGGGGGCCGTCCGGCAGCTATTCGGAGCATCCAGGGCAGCAGGGCTAGCGGTAATAACCCGCCGCCGGCTTGAGGCCAGAGAAACCAGATCGCCCCGCACGTCAGTACCAGGATGGCATCGACCAGCGGAAACCAGCGGCTGTTGACAACAGACTTGATCACATTCCCTTATTCGCCTGAAGTCATCCCCAGGTTCGAAGAAAGCCGAGAAGCAATGGGCGCTCCTGAATCCGTGGAAGCCCAGCTCAGGTGCTGCAAGCCAACGCTCAACGCACTCTTTACGGTGCTCCGGTCTGAGAGCAGCATCTTCAAATAAGTCAGCATCGGTCCGGGCCTGAACGCCCACTCGCGGAAGGCGCGCTTCTGCCAGTACAGCAGGCGCTCGGCGGGCAGGTCGGGATAATCCAACACGGTGCCCTTATCCATATCCACTTGCTCCCAGCGCGTCCCGGGTCGGAACCAGCCATTCTCCACCACCTCGAAGAAGAAAGGCGTCCCCGGATATGGCGCAGCCACGTGGAACAAGGCAAGTTCCAGCGGCAGCTTCTTGGCAAAATCAATCGTCTGCCGGATCGTCGCCTCAGTTTCACCCGGCAGCCCAATGATGAAATACCCCCAATTCTTGATACCCGCCGCTTTCGCCCAGCGAAGGGCGCGCTCAGCCTTATCGGGGTAGGCTCCCTTGCGGGCATGTTTGAGGATCTGCTCGTTGCCGCTCTCGATGCCCCACGAGATCAGCCAGTTGCCCGCCCGGCCCATCATCCGCAGCATCTCTTCATCCACATAGTCTACCCGGCTGTTGGCAGTCCAGCGAATGTTGATTTTTTCGGCGATCATCAGCTCACACAGCTCCATGACCTGGTCCCGGCTCACCGTGAAAAGGTCGGCGTACATGTGGATATTATGAATCCCCAAATCCTTCAAGCGCCACAGCTCATCCATGATCAATTTGGGCGATCGCAGTCGGGCGCTGTACTGGTAGCTGACGTGCTTGATACAGTAAGTGCAACCAGCCGGACACCCACGGCTGGTAACGATGAAAGTAAAGGGCCCTTTGATCAGGGGCATACGGTAATTCTGCAGCGGCAGCAGCTCATGCATCGGCATGGGCAAATCGTCCAGGCTGGCGATGAACGGCCGTGGTATATTCAGGACAATCTCGCCCCCGCGCCGCCAGGCCAGACCCCGGATGCGCCCCAAATCCACGCTCCCATCCTGCGCAATGGCGGGTTCGTAGCCCATTTCGCTCTCAAATATATGTGTTACGTGCTCAGGTCGCTCGCCAACCTTGCCCTCCAGGTGATCCACCAGATCTCTCAAAGTCAGGTCGGGTTCGCCCACCAGCACGTAATCCAGGTTGGGATATGGGCGCATCGATTCGCGCGGGATCGGGGTGACATGCGTCCCAAAAGCGATCGTCTTCGCCCCGCGCGCATGAGCCAGAAAACAGCCGTACATATCGTTTTCCAGCGTAGGCGCCGTCACCTGGGTGACATAATATTTGGGCTGGTAGCGGTCCAGCAGCGTGGTGAACTCCGCCCAGCCTATGCGCTCTGCATTGGCATCGATTATTGCGAGCTTGTAAGTGGGATACAGGATCGCCGCCATCTGTGCCAGGGAAACCTGGGGCCAGACCATATTCTCTCTCGTCCGGCGCCCTACCCGGTGTTGGGTGCGGATCCACAAGCCCCCGTCCGGCGTGGGCGGATTCACTAAAAGCACGTCCACCGCTTCCGCTCCACGCGGCGCGGTAAGCAGCCCTCGTTTCACAATTTCATCCGCGCTGGGAAAATCTGCCATCCGCAGCTTGGGGATGCGTCGCGACCCCAGGTTCTCTTTAATGTAATCTGTTTGCTCGCTCATTAATCGTTCCTCCGGATAGCGGTACCCACCAGGTAAATCGTTCCTGCAAAACCCGATTGTATGCAATGATCTGGCTATTATACTCAATAGCCAGAGTGTATAATTGCCAGCATGCACCCGGCAGTCTTCCTCGACCGTGATGGCGTGATCATCGAAAACCGCGCCTCGTACGTGCTGGATTGGTCGGATGTGAAGTTCTACCCGCAAGCTCTAGACGCATTGGCAAAAGCCAGCGCCAGTCCATACAAATTCGTCATCGTGACCAATCAATCCGCGGTAGGGCGGGGAAGGATGACCCTGGAAAAGGCGGAAGAGCTCAACCATCGCCTGGTAGCCCATATCGAGCGTGCGGGGGGAAGAATCGACGGCGTATTTTTGTGCCCGCATGCCCCAGAGGCCAACTGTACGTGTCGAAAACCAGAACCCGGACTGATTATCCAGGCCGCCGAAAAACTCTGCCTGGATCTCAACCGTTCGATCCTGATCGGCGATGCGCTCAGCGATCTATTGGCTGGCCAGGCCGCCGGCGTAAACCGTTTAGCCCTGGTTCGCACCGGGCGCGGCCTCAGCCAGAAGCGCCTCCCCGTACCCAATCATTTAAAACCATTTGTAACGTACAACACCCTTACGGATGCGCTGGCGGACCTGCTCGAAGGGAAGTGATTCCGATAAGGTGCTCAACGAGCAGCTCATGTTCCGAGCGCGAGCCATTTCAATCTGTGCAGAGACCATCAATTCAATCCAATATCTCGTTCAGGCGGAAATATTCCACGGTGAGTTCGAGCCCCTCGCGCAAGCCTACCTGAGGCGCCCAGCTCAACTCCTCTCTTGCCTTGCGCGCATCCAAATAGATCGTGCGGGTTTCGCCGAGTTTTTCCGGACCATGTTGGGCGTCGCGGCTGTAACCTGTTATAGCTTTCAATTCACAGAAGATCGCGTTCACCGTCGTGCCGCGCCCGGAGCCGAGATTAAAAATCCCACTGGGGTGCGGCACTGTTAACGCCAGCAGGTTAGCCCGGGCGCAGTCGCCGACATAGACAAAATCACGCCGCTGCTCGCCATCTCCGTTGATCACAACCTGCTCCTCTTTCAGCATCTGTCCGCAAAAGATCGCCACCACCCCGGCCTCACCGTAAGGGTCCTGGCGCGGACCGTAGACATTGGGGTAGCGAAGCACAGTGTATTCCAGACTATAGTTGAATGCGTACATGTAGAGATAATGCTCAACCGTATGCTTGCTGGCGCCATACGGGCAAATCGGCTGAATGGGATGAGCTTCATCGCAAGGTAGGTATTCCGGCTCTCCGTAAACTGCGCCGCCGGTCGAGATATATACAAACCGCTTCACCGCGTACTTCCGAGAGCACTCCAGCAAATTCAGCGATCCAACGACATTCACCTGCGCGTCGAACAGCGGCTCGACCATCGAGCGCCGCACGTCCATCTGGGCGGCGTGATGATTCACGTAATCAGGGCGCTCCCGCTCGAACACCTCTGAGAGGCGCGGATCGCAGATGTCCATCTGGATGAATTTGGCCCCCGGGTTGATGTTCGCCAGGCGGCCGGTAGAAAGGTCATCGACGATGACGACCTCATATCCATCTTCAAGATATGCGTCCACCACATGAGAGCCGATGAAGCCCGCTCCACCTGTCACCAAAACCTTCACTAATAAGCTCCGCTTCCCTTCAACACCACCGGCATGGTCTGCATAATGATCTGCAGGTCGAGCCAGATGCTCCAGTTACGGATGTAGTGCATATCCAGCCGAACCCGTTCGTTATAGCTGATATCCGAACGCCCGCTAACCTGCCACAACCCGGTCAAACCGGGCTTAACCGTCAGCAAATTGATATCCCACTTATCATACATTTCGATTTCGCTCGGGGCGATCATCCTCGGTCCAACCAGGGACATGTCCAGCTTCAATACATTGATCAGTTGGGGAAGCTCGTCCAGACTATAGCGGCGCAGCCATTTGCCCACGCGGGTAATCCTCGGGTCATTCTTGAGCTTATGGTTTGCCGCAAGCTCGGTTTGCAGCTCAGGATATTTTGCCAGGATTTTATCGCCATTGACATACATGGTGCGGAACTTGAATGCGTCGTATTGGCGCCCATTCACCCCCATCACCCGCCGGCGGTGAAGTACCGGGCCGGGCGAATCAAGCTTGATGATCAGAGCGATAATCAAAAGCAGCGGAGCGACAACGGTCATCCCCAAGATCGTCAAGGTGTAGTCGAGGATCGTTTTCATCACCCGGTCCATCCCTGTCAGGCGCACCGGGTTGACGCCCACTAGAGGGACGTAAGCGAAATCCTTGACCGTCAAACCGGTGGTGATAATCTCGTACAGACCGGATGACATGCGCACATTGACCTCGCTGCCGACGCCATAGCGCTTAAAGATTTCCATCTGCTTATCCCGGGAGGAGATCGCGCTGGAGGCCAGAATTATTTCCTCGATGCCGTATTCTTTTACGACTTTATCCAGATCCTCAGAATTGCCCAGGCAGGTCAGATGGTGTAGAAGAACCGTCCCCGGCTTGACCTTTTTGTCGATGAAGCCCACGATATGGATGCCCGAGGACTTCCAACTGAGCAATTGCTCAGCCAGCGAGAGACCTTCATCGTTAGCACCCACGATGACCGCCGGGGAGAGAAAATAGCCGTGCGTGCGCAAGTAATAAATGATCCGCCGGATCGAGAACCTTCCCAGGTCAATAAACAAAAAAGTAAAACCCCAGGCCATCAACAGCCAGCCTCGGGCAAAGATAAAGCCAGGCAAAAGAAATCCCGCAGCAATCACAACGAACATGCCAATCGTGGTGGCGTTAAAAACCAGAGAATATTCCTGCGTGCCGCCCAGTAAATTCTGGCGGTTATAAAGACCGATCGCCCAAAATATGACCACCCATAAAGGCAGCAGCACAAATACCAGGCTTTGATAGAAAGTAAAGGAGTTAAAGCTTTCTTGTTGAAAAAAGAAGAACGGCGCCTCAAATCGCAGGTAATACGACAAACGAAAGGCCCCGCCTGTGATGATCGCGTCATTAATGATTAGCCCCAGCGTGAACAAGCGCCACTGCCAGTGCCTGGGCAAATACCGGGAAGCCTTGTGGATTTTTTGGGTTAACGATGGATCTACAAACGCACCGATGTTGGGAGATGTTGTTCCCAATTTATTCCTCCCTTGCTGTGCATAGCTCAATAAATCTTTACAAAACTACCTGACGATTGTAATAACGTATGTATCTGGAGCGAGTTACACCACTTGTCCAACCCTGTGAGGTGATAGACGCACACACTTTCTCGAAGAACGCGGGCAGTCATCGATGTCTCGTGTGTGCCACACAGCCAACGATTTAAGGAAGCAGTAGTTATTTATAAATATCTTATAAATATACTATTATCATATCAGCAACTATCCCCAGGTGTCAATATATTATCCTGAGAGTCAGATTAATAGATTGCAGAACACGCCGAACTATTACTACGTCAGTATCATTTTGATGGAGGTCACTCTGAGGAACACACCGCTCCAGGCATAAAAAAACCGGCGCTGAGCGAAGCGGATTGTTTCACTCAGCGCCAGGATGTTCACTGCGGCCTTTATGCCTCGCGGAACTCGCCTTCTAGAATCTCGCCTTCGTCCTCGCCAGACGGACCGCGTTCCTTTCCATTACTGCCCCGAGGGGCGCCTCCTGATTGGGCGGTCTGCTGCGCGTAAAGCTGCTGGCTGAGAGCATGAAAAGCATTCTGTAGCTCCTCGCTTATGCGTTTGATCGAATCCGTATCTTCACCCTTCACCGCTTCGCGCAGCCGGTTAATCGTACCCTGAATCTTTTGGCGCTCATCCGCAGGCACCTTCGCGCCCAATTCGTTAAGCGTCTTTTCTGTCTGATACGCCAGACTGTCAGCCGTATTTCTCACTTCAACAAGCTCGCGCCGTTTGCGGTCATCGGCTTCGTGGGAGCGCGCTTCGCTGACCATCCGCTCGATTTCGTCCTTACTCAGATTGGTAGAGGCCGTGATAGTGACCTTTTGCTCTTTACCCGTGGCTTTATCTCGAGCCGTGACGTTGAGAATGCCATTGGCGTCAATATCGAAAACGACTTCGATCTGGGGGACGCCGCGCGGCGCCACAGGCAAGCCTTCCAGGCGAAAACGGCCCAGGCTCATATTGTCAGCCGCCATGGGACGTTCACCCTGCAGGATGTGGATATCCACCGCGGTCTGGCTATCCTCTGCCGTGGAGAAGATCTCGCTCTTCTTAACCGGGATGGTTGTATTCCGTTCGATCAGCGTAGTCATGACGCTGCCTAGAGTCTCCAAGCCCAGAGAAAGCGGGGTTACATCCAGCAGCAGGACATCTTTCACGTCACCGGCAAGAACGCCCGCCTGGATCGCCGCGCCCACGGCGACGACTTCATCCGGATTGACGCCTTTGTGGGGCTCTTTGCCGGTCAGCGAGCGAACCAGATCCTGGACCATCGGCATACGGGTCGCCCCACCCACCAGGACGACTTCGTTGATAACCGCGGCTTTCATCCCAGCATCCTTCAGCGCAGCGTTGAACGGGCCGCGCAAGCGCTCAACCAGATCCTCCGAGAGCTGCTCAAATTTGGCGCGGCTTAATTTGATCTGCAAGTGCTTGGGACCGGTGGCGTCTGCCGTTATGTAAGGTAGATTGATCTCCGTCTCCATCACGCTGGAGAGCTCGATCTTTGCCTTCTCGGCAGCTTCTCGCAAGCGCTGGAGCGCCTGTCGGTCATGGCGCAAGTCGATGCCATACTCTTTCTTGAACTCATCGGCCACCCAATTGACAATCCGCTGGTCCCAATCGTCCCCGCCCAGGTGGGTATCTCCATTGGTAGCGCGCACTTCGATCACGCCCTCACCCACGTCCAGGATGCTGACATCAAAAGTGCCGCCGCCAAGATCGAAGACCAGGATGGTTTCATTCTTTTTCTTATCCAGACCATATGCCAGAGCGGCTGCGGTAGGTTCATTGATGATGCGCAGCACTTCCAACCCGGCAATCTGACCGGCGTCTTTAGTCGCCTGGCGCTGGCTGTCGTTGAAATAAGCAGGAACGGTGATCACTGCCTTGGATACAGACTCACCGAGATAAGCCTCGGCGTCTGCCTTGAGCTTTCCCAGGATCATGGCAGAGATCTCTTGAGGGCTGTACTCGCGCCCTGTAGCTGGCAGCCTGACCCGGGCGTCGCCCGCGGGGCCAGCAATGACCTGGAAGGGGACCATTTTGCGTTCCGTCTCCACCTCATCGTAACGCCTGCCCATAAAACGCTTGATCGAAAATACCGTGTTATCCGGGTTCACGACCGCCTGCCGTTTCGCCGTCTGCCCAACCAGCCGCTCTCCATTTTTGTTGTATGCAACCACGGAAGGCAGCAACCGTGAGCCCTCGGCGGTCGGGATAACCGTTGGCTCACCACCTTCCATAACAGCCACAACGCTGTTGGTGGTACCTAAATCGATACCGATAATTTTAGCCATTTTACACTCCTGTTCTCGCCATAATGATTATTTTACAAGTTACATCATAATATCCCCATGCAAGAACAACGTTAACAGCCTGTAGGAAATATATCAACATCAGATAGGTTAATCGCCGGCGACGAGCGGATATACCAGATTTGGATTATCCCCTCTCTGGAATCCGGCATTCTTCGATAAGCTGGTTTTTTAAGAAACCAGCCTTCCGTTAACAATGACGAATCGATTTGCAGAGAAATACGGGTAGATGTGGGGGAGCAGTCTGACAGCACCCCCACCATTAGGGATGCAAGAAACTTGCCAACTATTTCTGGAAATGCCTCCCAAAGCCTTTAATAATTTTAACATTGGGAAATCTTAAAGTTTTGTTTTTTTTTAGGTTGGCGTAGGGTTTTTGTATTGCACGATCAGGACAATATCTGCTAGAATTGATGCGCTAGACGAGCTATCACACCCCTCTCGGGATCAATTACAAGATCCCCCTCGTCCGGATTTTCAAAAGTACAGCTCTAACAACCTGGCGTTTAGCTTCCGTCTCTATTGCTTGATGGAGGTGTAGTTTAATATTGCCATATACCGAAAAATGCGTGCTGAATGGAGAGGAGCAGTGAATGATGAAAGCTGAACAGGCCTGGCAAGCGACACTGGGTCAGTTGCAACTGGATATGCCCAAAGCCTCGTTTGATACCTGGATGAGCGGAACCGAAGTGGTAGCTTATGAAGATGGAGGTTTTGTGATCGGGGTAAACAACGCCTATGCGCGCGATTGGTTGGAAAGCCGCCTTGCGAGCACGGTTAAACGTTTGCTGACCGGCATAATGAACCGCGCGGTTCAGGTGCGCTTTATCGTCTGGCAAAAACCCCAAAGAACGCTGGAGCAAAAGGAATTCGAAGCGGACCCAGGCGAAAGCATACATCTGCTCTCCTCCACGCCAGGCACGAGCAGCTCCATCAATCAGCGTTATTCTTTTGAATCTTTTGTCGTCGGGGCGAGCAACCGCCTGGCTCACGCGGCCGCCTTAGCCGTCGCAGAAAACCCGGCAAAAGCCTATAATCCGCTTTTCCTCTATGGTGGAGTGGGACTGGGAAAAACTCATCTGCTGCACGCGATTGGGAACACCTGCACCCAGAAAGGTTTACAGGCGCTTTACGTCTCCTCCGAAGAATTCACCAACGATCTGATCAACGCCATACGCGGCCATACGACACAGGCTTTTCGAGAAAAATACCGCCGGATCGACGTGCTGCTCATCGATGATATCCAGTTCATCGCTGGCAAAGAATCCACCCAGGAAGAGTTCTTCCATACTTTCAATACCCTGCACGGACAGGACAAACAACTGGTGATCTCATCAGACCGCCCGCCAAAAGCGATGGTGACGCTCGAAGAACGGCTACGCTCCAGATTCGAATGGGGTCTGACAGCCGATATCCAACCGCCGGATCTGGAAACCCGGCAAGCCATCCTGCGCACCAAGGCTGAGCGGGCTGGCCACCGCATGCCAGGCGGAATTTTAGAGCTGATTGCGCGCCGGGTGCAATCGAACATTCGGGAGCTCGAAGGCGCCCTGACGCGCATCGCGGCATTCGCCGAGCTCAGCGGGCTACCGATCACGCCGCAGCTGGTTGAATCCGCCCTGGCAGACCTGCTCCCCCGGCGAACCGAAGTGCAGCCGGAAGACGTGATCCGGGAGGTGGCGAAGATTTTCGGCATCCCCATGGAACGCATGTTAAGTCGAGATCGCTCCAAGGATGTCGCTTTCCCCCGCCAGATTGCGATGTACCTGCTGCGTGAAGAGGCTAACTGTTCGCTGCCCCAGATTGGCGAAGCCCTGGGCGGGCGCGACCACACCACGGTCATGTACGGTTGTGAAAAGGTAGCCGACCTGCTCGAACGCGACGATCGTCTCCGGCGCCAGGTCATCGACATTCGCCAAAAGATCTACGGGCAACCCAATCTGCTGACGGTATAGCAAATATATCGACCGGAGCCGATTTACTCTTCAGGATTTCTTTCTTCAGGATTTCTTATTGAAGAGCCGCCTCAGCAGGCCCCACCATTCCCTGATCCTGTCAGATAATCTCAGCCTTGGCGCCCCCCAAGATCTGACTGCGGACTCCTCTTCGGGCCACGGATTCAGGTCGAACATCTTCCGAGAGACATAGCGACCCAGCAAGGTCAAAGTAGCCAGCACCGGTGCGGCCAGCATCACGCCGATGATGCCAATCAGGTTCGCGGCAATGATCGCGGCGACCAGGACGGCAGCCGGGTGCAGGCCAAGGCGATCCCCCAAGAGGCGCGGCTGTATCAGGTTGTCGTAAATCTGGTCGATAATGTACGCCAACCCTAAGACCATTACGGCGTACCAGATTGGCTCGAGGCCAAAATAATTAGACCCTTGAAAGAAGGCGACTAAAAAGGTGACGATGTTGGTAATAAGCGGGCCAATATAAGGAACGAAGCGCGCCAACCCGACCAGGATGGCAATGCCAATCGCAAAGCGCAATCCAAGGATTACCATCAGGATAGAATACGTGATCATGACCAGAAGAATGATGATCAATTGGCCGCGCAGATATGCGTTCCAGATTTTCCTGAGCTCGTGACCGATGCGGCGCACATCGTAGTCATAGCCTGGGATTTCAATATTAATCAACCGATCTGACACCCGACCTGCATCGGCGAGCAAAAAGTAGGAAATCAAGATCACGAACAGGCTCCAGCCCAGGGCGACCGCCGCGCTGGCGGCTAAAGCACTGATCAGGCTGCCCAACCTGCTGAGAAGCGGCTGTACCACAGCAAGCAACTGTTCACTCAAGGCTTGCAGGTCGAATTGCTCCAGGCTGAACTCAAAAATACCAATCTTGTATACCTGGGTGGATAGAGTAGCAGCCAACGCCGGGAGGTCGTTCACCTGCAGGCGAATGAAACTGAGCAGGTTTTGCAACTGCCCCACCACGGTAAACCCGGTGAGGGTGATCAGCCCGGCGTATACAACCATCACTAGCAGAAACAGCACGCCGACCGAGGCGCGCCAGGTGAGCTTGGTGGCCCGGTGAATCATCGTGACCACCGGATGCAGCAGGTAGGTCAAAACAAAAGCCAGGAGCAGCGGACCAATGATCCCCCGGAAGCGCACCAGCAAGGCTGCCACCAAGGCGACGAAAGTCATACCAACGATCAGCTTGGTCGTTGGACCCCATTTAGGCGTTTCTTCTTGAGACTTTGTTTCAGCCATATCATATTACTCGCTGCGCAGGGGCTTGCCTCCCCATTTGCCCAGCATCCTTCGCCACCATTGGGGGTTGGGCGCTGGCAGGGGCGGTGCAACGCTTTCCGGGAAAGGCTCCATATCGAAAAGGTTGGCGTAAATATAGCGGCCCAAAACCCTGGCAGAAGCGATCGTGGGAGCAGCCAGTAAAATGCCCAGAACGCCTGCCAGGACGGCTCCCGATACAATTCCCAGGATAACAACCAGCGGAGGCAGGTGAACCCTGCGCCCAATAATCCTGGGGATGAGGTAATTCAGGTCGAACTGCTCGAACACCAGGTGCAGGCCAATCACCAGGAGCATAAAAGCCCAATTCGGTAAGGGCAGCCAGGTCGAACCAAGAAAAAACGCCAGCACGGAGGCGACAAACAACCAGATGGCATGCCCTACGCTGGGCAAAAACTCCATAAGTCCAGCGAAGACCGCCATAGCGAGCGCAAACGGCAACCCCAGAATAAACCCGATCACCGTAAACATCAGCATGACAACCAGCGCCAACACCAGTTGGCCGCGGAAGAACGCTGCCCAGATCTGGTTGATTTCTTCGCGTATGCGCAGGTAATCGGAGCGATAAGCAGGCGGGACGATGTTTTCCAACCAAATCCGCAGTTTGGGTCCGTCTTTAACCAAATAGAACGAAACCACGAAAATAAATATGACCCAAACAAAAGACGAGAGCACGCCAATCGCCAGCCCTAACGTCTGTCCGACAAGCGGCTCCAGGATGCCCTGCAACGATCCAATCAGCTGGCGGTAGAGCGCATCCACCTCGACAACCTGACCTGCAACCAGGTATGAGCGATCCAATGCGGTTTCGATGGACTGCAGGAAGCGCTGGAGGTCTAAATTCAATCCGGCTATCTGGGTAGCCAGGGAGGGTATAATGGCAACCAGCAGGGCGATGATCGCTACCATCACGAGCAGATAAACCAGGAAGGTTGCCAGCGTCCGTTTCAGCTTAAAACGCACTTCCATCAGGTTTACCCCCGGAGAGAGCACATAAGCCAGAATGATTGCCAGGATCATAGGCGCCAGGACCTCGCTGAAACGGTACAACAAATAAACGCACAATGCTCCCATCGAGAAAACGATGGCCAGCTTCGTGCGCGAGGACCAGCGCGGCCTGAGACTATTCATATTCTGCCCCTGCTTTTCGTGGGTATTTATCCTGCGTGCAACTCAACCCAGGCTATCCCAAACAGGATCACCCCAAGATAAAAGATAACACAATCAAGACCACAAAAAAAGAGCCCGCCAGGATTCCAATCCGCTTGAGATCTTTCATCACATACGAGTAGTCCGGTTTGAACTCCCGGTCAGAAAACCGGAAGCTGCCAGGACTGCTCTCCGCCAATTGCGCCTCAGAGAGTGTGCTCCTGCGATACTGTCGCTTGCTTTTTTTTGCCATTTATAAACTCCTGCTGTTTATTTACTCTATTCACTCCCGCTCAACAAACGGGCTGAAACCACAATGCGCTGATTGTCAACCAGGTAGGGGTAGCAAGAGATCAGCGTCACAGTGGGCTGCGCTGTGGGAGCCATAAATTCGACGCTGGTCGGCTCGACAACCTGCGAATCGACCACCGCATAGGTATAAACGCTTTGGTTGGTAAAAAGAACGATCTGGTCGCCAGCCTGGAGCTGATCGAGGTCCCGGAATATCTCCCCGAATATGTCGTTATGCGCAGAGAGAACCACATTGCCGGTTTTGCCCGGGTTGGAGGAGCCAATGTGCTGCCCCACCCCCTTTTTAAGCTGCTCCCAGCCATCGCCCTGAACGACCGGGGCATCCACTTTGATCTTCGAGATCTGGATGCGGATCGCCTGCTCAGGGCCTGGGGTGGGGAGGGGCAGGTTAGCCAGGGATTGCACCAGGGGGCGCAAATGCTCGGGGATTTCCGCTTCGTTTGGACGCGCCCCGCCCAACGCGTTCGGCGGCGTGTGCCCGGAAGGCAAAACAACCGCCATGATCAGGGGTGTGGGCGTCAAAGTCGGCTGCTCCAGAACAGAGGCCACCTCTCGGTTCAACTCCTGGAGCAAACCCAGACCGTTGAACAGCACAAGGATCAAGCCAAGCACCGCGCCGACCTCGACGATCAGCAGAAGGACATCCAGTATGCGCCTGGATCTGCGTCGAGAGATCGCCTGGTCGTTTTCTCCGGGCTGGCTGTCATCGATCACGCCGCTATGCAAATCGCCGAAGGAGTTATCCACATCAGGAGCGATGACCACTGTTCGCCCGGTCCGCCGGTAGCGCTCCAACCGCTGCTGTCGCGCAGCCCGGCGTTTTTCCATCAGCAGCCAGCGCAGCTCCTCAACAGATAGCTCGTCGGCGGGTTTGCTCTTTGCCACGCGGCAGATTATACCGCAGATGAGTCTATCGATCAGTCAGGAGCAGCCAGCATTTCCAGCGATCTCATTTGATAATCCCGCCCTCCGTCAGTCGGCGCATATCGCTCAGCGCAGCCCGGATTTCTTCGACGCTGACCAGGCGATCTTCATCGCGGTGGCGCAGGACGCCCCGCTCAGCCTTCTTGATCGCCACTTCGCCGACGGTCAGGTCGTTTTGCAGCGCCTCTTTCACCAGGGCAGCCCCGCTGGCATAGCCAATCAGTGGGTTGAGGGCGGTGACCACGATGGCGTTTTTCGCCAGCCAACCCTCGGCTTTCGCGCGGTTAGCCTGCAAGCCGCGCACGCATTTCTCCGTGAAGGCGCTCAGCGAGCCGATGACCACCTGCATCATTTCAAACAGGTTGTGAGCGATGATGGGCATCATCACATTCAGCTCCAACTGCCCTGCCTGGGCTGCCAGCGAGACGACAAAATCACAGCCCTGTACGTGGAACATGGCCTGGTTCAGCATCTCCGCCAGCACGGGGTTTACCTTGCCCGGCATAATGCTCGAGCCGGGCTGCACCGCGGGCAGGCTAATTTCGTCCAGCCCGGTGGAGGGTCCAGAAGCGAGCAAACGAACATCGTTGGCGATGCGAGTGAGGGTGATCGCCAGAGTGCGCAGTGAAGCGGAGAAATCAGCCACATCAGCCAGTGACTGCATCGACTCGAACAAATCATCCGACTCGTAAAGCTGTAAACCGGTCAATTGGGACAGGCGCTGCACCATGCGCCGATGGTATTCGGGATGAGCGTTCAAGCCGGTGCCAGTCGCCGTTCCGCCGATCCCCAGGTGGCGCAGACCTTCCGCAGATCGGATGATCCGCTCGCCATCGCGCCGGACTGCCCGGGCGTAAGCGCCAAATTCCTGCCCCAGGCGGACCGGGACTGCATCCTGCAGGTGAGTGCGCCCTGACTTGACCACATCGTCGAACGCGGCTGCCTTTTCAGCCAGCGCCTCCGCCAGCCCATTGACCGCTCCCAGCAGCTCGTCCAGGCGCCATAATGCGCCCAACCGAATGGCAGTGGGGATGGTATCGTTGGTGGATTGAGCCATATTGACGTGGTCATTCGGGTGGACGCGGTACTCGCCCAACACCCCACCCAGGATTTGCGTTGCCCGGTTGGCGATCACCTCGTTGACGTTCATATTGTGGCTGGTGCCGGCGCCAGCCTGGAAGGGATCGACGACGAACTGGTCATCCCAGCGCCCCTCCACCACCTCCCGGGCCGCCTGCCCGATGGCAGCAGATTGATCCTCATCCAGAAGGCCAAGATCATGGTGCACCTCAGCCGCAGCGCGCTTGATGATCGCCATAGACCAGATGAACGCCCGCCAGGGACGCAGCCCGGATATGGGGAAGTTCAAAACCGCCCGCTGGGTTTGGATACCATACAGCGCCTGAGCGGGGACCTGCAGCTCGCCCAACGAGTCGCGTTCGATACGAAAAACAGTGTCCATTCCTAAACCTTTCTCCTAAAATCTCGATTAATCCACACAATTTTACTCTGATTATTGCGCCCGACCCAACTGAGCAGGTCTCTCGGTTATAATAAACCCACCACTTCCGAAACTTATGCTGATCCATTCCGCCTCCCAACTGCTGACCCTGGCTGGCGGCCCGCAGCGCGGACGCGAGCTGGGTCGCCTGGCGATCATCCCAGATGGCGCAGTGCTCATCCAGGACGAAAAAATTACCGCCGTTGGCCGAAGCGACGAGCTGCGCCTCGCCTACCCCACCGAACTGGCGCTGGACGCGGGCGGACGCGTGGTTATGCCGGGCCTGGTGGACGCGCACACGCATGCAATTTGGGCCGGCGACCGCGCCAGCGAGTTCGAGATGCGCTTGCAAGGCAAAAGCTACATGGAAATCTTGGCCGGCGGAGGCGGCATCCTCTCCACCGTGCGCCTCACGCGCAGCGCTTCATTGAGCAAGCTGCTGGAAGAGACCAGGCCGCGCTTATGGCATATGTTCAACCACGGGACAACCACGGCAGAGGTCAAGAGCGGTTACGGGCTGCGGACAGCCACCGAGCTGCGCATACTGCAGGCCGCGCTGGCTTTGAATTCCGAGGGACCGCTCGAGCTGGCAATCACCTTCCTGGGGGCGCACGCCATCGCGCCTGAATACCAAGACCAGCCTGAAGCGTACACCGACCTGCTGTGCAACACAATGCTGCCGGTGCTCTGCGATTGGTGGCCTCACCACGCGCCTTACCATGAAATGCCGTTTGTGGACGTCTTCTGCGAAACAGGGGCTTTCTCCCTGGAGCAGTCTCGCCGCATCCTGAAAACGGCGCGCCAGCTTGGCTTCCCGTTAAAAATTCACGCTGACGAGTTCGACAACCTGGGCGGCGCCCGGCTGGCGGTCGAGCTCGGCGCCCTCTCGGCGGACCATCTGGTCGCCTCTTCGGCGGAAGACATCACCGCCCTGGCGCAAAGCGATACCGTTGCCGTGGCGCTGCCCTGCACCCCATTTGGCCTGGCCGAAACTCGCTACACACCGGCGCAAGAAATTTTAGACGCCGGCGGGCTGCTGGCGATCGCTACCGACCTCAACCCGGGCACCGCCTGGTGCGAGAGCATGCAGTTCGCCATCGCCCTGGCTTGCCGCTACCTGCGCCTGACCCCTGCCCAGGCAATCGCAGCCGGGACGATTAACGCCGCGGCCGCCATCGCGAGGGTCGACCGGATTGGGTCGCTGGAGCCTGGCAAGCAGGCCGATCTGCTCATTTTGAACGCGCCCGACTACCGCCACATGGGCTACCGTTTCGGCACGAATCTGGTCCACACGGTGATCAAAAAGGGCAGGGTTTACACCATCTAAGCCGTAGCGCCGCCGGACCACTTGGCGTAGGGCATTCGAAACAACGCGATGTTATCTTTAGAAAACGCCCGTTCGTGGTATTCTGCATCAGACCCTGTGCACGGCTTCGACCATGTCGCCCGCGTGTACCAGATGGCTGTTCGTCTCGCCCAGATCGAGGGCGCAGATATAGAAATTGTGAAGGCGGCTGCCCTGCTGCACGACGCTGGAATTGAAGCCGATCGCGAGAGCGCTGCGAAACTCCCGCCCGAGACGCGAGCATCCCATCACCACGCTGCGGCCGAGTTTGCGAAAACCGTTCTGGGCGAGGAGGGCTGGTCCGAAGAGCGCATCGCTGCCGTGCAGCACTGCATTCGCAGCCATCGCTTCAGAGACGAGAGCGAGCATCCGCAAACACTGGAAGCGAAGATCCTGTTCGATGCGGATAAGCTGGACGCCATCGGCGCGATCGGGGTGGCGCGCGCCATAGGCTACGCTGTGCAGGCCAGGCAGCCGACGTATGCCCGTGCCTCCGAGCAGTTCAAACGGTCAGGCCTGGGCGAAACCGGGGAGGCCCACAGCGCCTACCACGAGTACATTTTCAAGCTGCGCTGGCTGAATAACCGACTGTACACGCCCTCCGCACGCAAGATTGGCGTAGAACGCCACCGCGTTATGGAAGCGTACTTCGTCCGCCTGGCAGCCGAATGGGACGGAGAAGGGTAAGGCAAATTAACTGGGGCTCACTTTCTACAAATGGCTAGGATAACACTATGAACATCCCTTACGGTCCGATCCTGGTGGTCGAAGATTTCCCCCACATCTTAGAGCTGCTGGAGGTCACTCTGAAGTTCAAAGGCTATCCGGTGATCACTGCCAGGAACGGGCAAGAAGCCCTGGCGCTCCTGGAACGAGAACACCCGGCCCTGGTGATAACGGATATCCTGATGCCCAAGATGGACGGCTATGCGCTGGTTCAGCACCTGCGCACCAACCCAAAGACCAATCAAGTCCCGATCATCTTCCTCTCGGCTACCTATGTCACGCCTGAAGACAAAGCCTTTGCGCTCCGCCTTGGCGCGGCGCGCTTCCTTGAAAAACCGGTGGACACCGAGGAGTTCCTATTGACGGTGGCTGAGGTGCTGACGGAAGGTCCGGCCTCGCCCCCGCCGCCCCTGGATGAGCGCGAGTTTTATACTGTCTATCGCGAGCGGCTCGAAAACAAACTGCGCCATAAGCTCACCCAAATCAAGCGCACCGAGCGCCTGCTGGAGAGCCTGCCGGAAGGGCAAAAACCAGCCTTCGAGGCCTTGCTGGCTGAAGCGCACGTCCATCGGGCGGACATCCAAAACGAGCTCGAGCAGCTCCACCGCTTACTCAACCAATCCAATAACCCATGAGACCAACCCTGACTGAAATCGAAACTCTGGCCCGCGAGGCAGGCGAAATTCTGCGCCTCGGATACGGGAACCGGCATCAGGTAAACTATAAAGGTATCATCGACCTGGTCACCGAGGTCGATCGCCGCTCTGAGCAGTTCTTGCTGGATGAGATACTCCGCAGGTATCCCGACCACAAAGTGCTGGCTGAGGAAAGCGGCGTCTCCGCCGGAGAGGACTGCTGTTTGTGGTACGTGGACCCCCTGGATGGGACAGTAAATTACGCCCACGGCGTGCCGATCTTTTCTGTCTCGCTGGCTTACCAGGAGGGCGGCGAAGTGTTATTGGGGGTGGTGTACGATCCGCTCCGTGATGAGTGCTTCAGTGCCGAGAAAGGAATGGGCGCCTGGCTGAATAGGGAAGAGATGCGAGTCTCTAATGTGAGCGACCTGGACCACAGCTTGCTGGTCACCGGCTTTCCCTACGACGTGCGCACCAACCCGGAAAACAACCTGGAATATTTCAATCGCTTTTCCCTTCTCACCCAGGGCGTGCGTCGCTTGGGCTCTGCGGCTATTGACCTGTGCTATGTGGCTGCGGGTCGCTTTGATGGGTTTTGGGAAATCCGCCTGAACCCCTGGGATGTCGCAGCTGGGGGTTTGATCGCCAAAGAAGCTGGCGCCCTGGTCACCGATCTGCGCGGCGGTCAGGATTATCTGACCCAGCCGTTGTCCATCCTGGTGGCTAACCCCTTTATCCACCCGGCCATGCTGGCGATCTTGGCGGAAGGATCATATCAGTAAGCCCAGGTGTCCCAGCAGGGGTCTATGGAATCGATTTCGCTTGCCCGCGCAGCAGGGCCTCCAAATCTGCGAGATACACCCTCGAGGTCAGATCCAGGCTGAGCGGCGTGACCGAGACCAGGCGTTTTACGCTGAGGGCGTAAACGTCCGAATCAGCCGCAGCCTGATAGCGCTTCTCTGCCAGGCGGTAGCCGACCGCGCCGGGATGATCCCAGGAATGGCGGTTTGGCGGGGTGGCCTCGAAATAACGCTGCAAGGATAAACGCGTCACTGTCCAGGGGGTCTCGGGGCGGGCATCCGAAGGCACATCGACTTTCAGCACTTGCACGTCCTCCGGCATGGGGTAATCCAGCAGCAGGCGGGCAAAATAGCTGGCAAAATAAGCTGCGGCGGTGAAATCCACGTCGGTCGAATAGGAAAGATGGTGGCTCTGCTCGGTTTCCAGGGAGATCGCCAGAGCGGGGATTCCAAGCGAGGCGGCTTCCAGGGCAGCCCCTACCGTGCCGGAGACGGTCACACCGCTGCCCACATTCTCACCATAATTGATGCCAGAGACGACCAGGTCGGGCCGGCGGGGCAAGATCTCCAGTACGGCGTGCTGCACGGTCTGGGCTGGGGTGCCGCCGACCGCATAGACCGTCCAGACTTTGCCGTTCACCTGGACCTGCACAGGGCGGATGGTGCCGTCGGAGGTGCTGGGCATGCTCCTCCCCGCCCCGGAGAACTGGTCGCGCGGGGCAGCCACATGCACGTAGCCGATCTCGGAGAGGGCGCTGGCTGCCGCCCACAAGCCAGGCGAGCGAATGCCATCGTCATTGGTGAGTAAAATTTGTGTTTTTTCCATGGCGCAACACAGACAATTTATCGCCAGCTTGAAAACCTGTCAGGCCCGGTTCTTCATAGATAAGCTGATCACCAGGGGCGATTCTACCGCGAACAGCTCTAACTTACTTTGGCGCCTTACTCAAGTTGGGGCCCTCCAAGAAGAGGTGGGGCGGTTCAGGCCACAGGCGGGCTAAAATAGCCCCCATCGTCCAGAGCGCGTGCATAAAGACAGGCGACCACCCCAGGCGATAGCCCCACCAGGCGACTCCCCAACGCAGGAGCAGGTAGCGCCCAAGCTCAGAAGCCAACACATCGCGGCGATAATTACGGAACGAAAATTCACCCTGCCCAAAGGCTCTCTGAAGCGTTCGGGCCGCCACCTGCCCGTAACCCAGAGCAGGGGCGATCCCTTCGCCGAACAAGGGGTCTACGCCGGCGGCGTCGCCGACCAGCAGCAGCCGAGGGACGGCGATTCGATTGAACGGGCGGAACAGGTTGATTGGGTGACCCTCCAGTTTAAAGTCCGGGAGGGATGCGCGGCGCTCAGCCATGGACCTGGACAACACGCCCGGCAGATCCGCCTTGGGCCGCCAACGAGCCAGGCGGGCGTCGTAAACGCCGTAATTGAAGGCTGGTTTGCCTGCCAAACGAAAGGGGAATTCCCAAAAATAACCCTGCAGGCGATCTCTCAGCGGGGTGAAATCAAAATACGCACTCTGCTCAACAAACGCTGGCGGGTGTTCTAACCCTGGCTCGTGCACCTCCAATAGGCGGGCCACCCGCTTACCCCCCCTGCCCCGGTTCACATAACGCTGGGTAACCCCTTTTGACCCATCCGCTCCGACCACAGCCCGGCTGCGGAAAAAACCGCCCGGCGTGGCAACCACCACGCCCTGGCTTTCCACCACCAGCTTTTCTACGGGCTGGTTTTCAAGTATAGTAACGCCCTTGCGCCGGGCCTGGTCGGCCAGGTAGGCGTCCAGCTCAGGGCGGTGGAAGACAGCAAATTGGGGCTGGCCGCGCACGTGAATGGCGCGCCCGGAATACGCCAGGTGGACATCCTGGATGTCCTCATGCGGTAGAGGCAGAGGCAGCTCGAATCCGAGGTCGCGCAGGATTTGCAAGCCAGGCCTGGTCAACCCACCCCCGCACAGCTTGGGGCGGGGGTGGGCGGCTTTTTCCAGCACCAGCAGCCGGTCCTTCCAGGTGGGGTCAAGCTGGAGCAGGTGAAGCGCGGTGGAGACCCCAGCCGGGCCGGCGCCGATGATCAGCAGGTCGCAGGTATGTTCCACGGGTGCTTCTCGAACTTAAGCCATCTCGGGGCGTGTCGTTTATGAATATTTGCAATCATATCGCAAATATGCATCTTTACTCGCAAACCTGCCCTTCATCCAGGCCTGGCACGGCAGCTTTAGCGGAGGACCGCGCTGAGCAGCCCGATCAGCGCTCCAGCCGCGATCAGCCATGTAGAATTAACCTTAAAGCGCAGCAGCAGGGCCAACCCGAGCAGGGCGACGAGGACCGTCAGCGGGTCGATCAGCGAAGCGCCTCCGATCTGCCAGGTGACCGCAGCCATCAAGCCGAGGGCGGCCGCATTAACGCCGTCCAGCAGCGCCCCAAACCAGGGGGAGCCGCGCATGCGAGGGATGAATGGATTGGAGATAAGGACAAAAACGAACGAAGGCAGGAAAATGCCCAGCGTGGCAAGCAGCGCGCCGGACACCCCACCAAGCTGGTAGCCGATGAAGGTGGCCGTGGTGAACAACGGCCCAGGCGTCACCTGGCCGATGGCGATTGCGTCGATGAGCTGAGGGTCGGTGAGCCAGCCATAGCGCACCACCAGGTCTGCGCGCAGAAACGCCAGCAGCACGTAACCACTGCCATACAGCACCGCGCCAATCTTGAGAAAGGTCAAAAACAGGACGGGCAAACTGAAAGGGATTGAGGCTGCGATTTGAGCGGCGGTCATGCCTCCCAAGGGAAGCAGGAAAGCCGCCGCCATGCGGCTGCGCAAACGCTGCAGGTTAGCAGCCAGCATCACCACCACGCCCCCAGCGAACAGCAGGGCGATCTCATTAACACCCAGGAAATACAGACCCAATGCCGCCGCAGCGACCACTGCGGTGAGGGGATTTTTGATCGCTTTGCCCCCCAGGCTCCACAGCGCCTGGACAATAATGGCAATGACCACAGGTTTTACCCCGTATAACAGCCATTCCGCCTGGGGCAGCGCGCCGTATAGCTTATATGCCCAGGCGAGCAGACCGACCATCAGGGCGGCGGGGAGGATGAAACCCAGACCAGCGGCAATCAAGCCGGGCCAGCCCGCCCGGAGAAATCCCAGGTGAATGGCCATTTCGGTGGAGTTCGGCCCAGGGATCAGGTTTGTGGCTCCCAGCAGGTCGAGGAACTCCTGGTCGCTCAGCCACTTGCGGCGCTTCACCACCTCGGCGTGCATGATCGCCACGTGAGCCGCGGGGCCGCCAAAGGCGACCGTCCCAAGCTTTAGGAATAATAATGCGACTTCTTTTAATGGGGACAATACGACGCCCCTATATTTCAAGCGAAGCGGGGATCGTCGCTCACTGGGAAATGCCCTGGAGCGCCGGGGGCTCTTTACTCATCGAATAGAAATGTCGTTTCGCCATAGAAGCGCACTTCCTTGGTGGAGAGTTTTTGAACGAGCCATTCTCTCAATCGGGCGTTCTTTTTCTCCAGGCTTTCCCCCGATTTCAGCGCACTCAAGGGATAATTCAGCCTGAGCGCCCGGCCCTGGATCAGGTGGCGG
>DATEDC010000150.1:0-3726 GCA_035286585.1 Anaerolineales bacterium | reverse complement strand
CCTTCGGCGCGGGCCGGGGAAGGGCGGGCGTGGTGCTGGTGCTGACACTGGGGACGGGCATCGGCAGCGCCTTGTTCAGCGATGGGCGCCTGCTGCCCAACACGGAACTGGGGCATCTGGAGGTCGATGGCTATGAGGCCGAGCTGCGCGCCTCCGACGTGGCCCGCAAGCGTGAGAAATTATCCTGGAAGAAATGGGGCCGGCGCCTGGGAAAATATATAGGCGTTCTCGATGGGCTGCTCTGGCCCGATTTGATCGTCATCGGTGGCGGGGTGAGCAAGAAGTTCGACCAGTTCGGGCCGTTCCTGAACCTGCGCGCCGAGGTGGTCCCTGCTCAGCTATTGAATGAAGCCGGCGTCATCGGGGCGGCGCTGGCGGCGCGCCCTCTGGCAATGGAGGCTGCCTAGCTGTGGCGCAGGAGATGCGCTTCGCCTCGGCGACGACCATCGAAGAGGCGGTCGAGGTCGCCGTGCCGGACCTTTTGGGGCAGGTCCAGGCCCAGCTTGGCGATCAACCAGGGCCAGCCGGACTTGACCTGGCGCTGGTCTTCATCTCCTCTCCACTGACCCATGCCGTCCCCGAAATTGCCCAGCGCCTGCGCCTCGGGCTCAAGCCGAAAGCCCTGCTTGGCTGCACGGCCGAAGGGGTGATCGGGCGCGAGCAAGAGATCGAGGATAGCCCGGCCATCACCCTGGTCGCCGCCCAAATGCCGGGAGTTACCCTGGCCCCCATCCACCTGCAGCCTGGCGAAAATGACTGGCCTAAGCTGTTGCTGGACCCGGAGGAGTTCAAACGCCTGGTGGCTGCGCCCCCGGATCCCCGGCTGTTTATCCTGCTGGGCGACCCCTTCTCTGCCCCAATGGACGATGTCCTGGTGTCTTTCAATGCCTGTTACCCAGGGGTGCCGGTAATCGGCGGGATGGCCAGTGGGGCGCTGCGCCCGCTGGGCAATACCCTGATATTTGATGACCAGCTTACCCATGAGGGTGTGGTAGGCCTGGCGCTCTCCGGGGAGCTGGATGTGGACCTGGTGGTCTCCCAGGGCTGCCGCCCGATCTGGAGGCCTTTCAAAGTGGGGGCTGCTCACCGCAACGTGATTCTCAACCTGGAAGGTCGCCCGCCGCTGGCCTGGCTGCAGGAGTTGATCCCTGAGCTGCCCGAAGAGGACCGCCTGTTGCTGCAAAACGGCCTGTTCGTGGGGCGGGCGATCAAACCTGGGCAGGAAGCCCTGGGCCGCGGCGATTTCCTCATCCGCGGCGTGATAGGCGTCGACCAGGGCAGCGGCGCGATCGCCATCGGCGATTCGCTGATCGAAGGGGAGACCATCCAGTTTCACCTGCGGGATGCGCTGACCGCCCAGGAGGACCTGGAGATGATGCTGATCCCGCAGATGTTTCGCGACCCGCCGCGAGGCGGGCTGCTGTTTTCCTGCAACGGGCGCGGCACGCGCCTGTATGACCACCCCAATGGGGATATCGCCGTAATCCAGCGCAGCCTGGAGGATATCCACCTGGCCGGCTTCTTCTGCGCCGGCGAGATCGGCCCCATCGGCAGGGCGAACTTCCTGCACGGGCATACGGCCAGTTTGGTGCTGTTTAGACCATTGGCGACTTAAACCCAAACTGCGCTCTGGAGAAGACCTGGCATCTGGCTCCGTTGCGCAGTTTTGAGTGAGGAGAATGCAATTATTATTATACGAATATACCTGAAGGCACCATGAAGGGAAGATAAAAGTTTTGTGAGAAATGTTTACCCGAATAGGGGGAATTGATGGGTTGTGAATGTAGGGGCACAGCAGTTCTAAAGTGATACATAATCCGCTTATGACAAGCTGTGCCCCTACATTTATAAAACCGCCAGGATCTGCTCCAGCGTCACCGGTCCCGGGCGCAGTATCTCCGGGTCGGGCCCGGTGCAGTCCACCACGGTGGAGGGCTGCCCGCCCGGGGTGCGCCCGCCGTCCAGGATGAGGGCGATGCGCCCGGCCAACTGGCTCATCACCTCCTCGGCCGTGGTGGCGCTCCGCGCGCCGGAGAGGTTGGCCGAGGTCACCGCCAGCGGACCGGCGGCGCGCAAGAGCCTCAGAGCAACCGGGTGGTCCGGCATGCGCACGCCGATGGTAGGGTAAGGGGAAATGATCTCCGGCAGCGCCGGGTGCCTGGGCACCACCAGGGTGAGCGCTCCGGGCCAGAAACGCCCCGCCAGGCGCAGCGCCAGCGACCCCACCTCCAGGGCGACCTGGGCCAGATCGCCGGGATCGCCCAGCAGCACGGGGATAGCCTTTTCGGCGCCGCGCTCCTTGACCTGGTAGAGCTGGGCGATGCTGTCCGTGTCGTGAACCAGGGCGCCGACGCCATAGACCGTATCCGTGGGGAAGGCGACCAGCTCGCCCCTCTTCAGCGCCTGGATGGCGGCGGGGATGGCTTCGGGCTGGTCCGCCGGTATCAGGCGGGTTTGCATAACAGGGACGAAGCTAGCCTCCCTGGCTCAGCCCCGGTTCAGGACCCAGATAATGCGCAGACCGTCCAGGGTGAGCCAGGGGGCGATAATCTCGAACACCTCGGTCTCGCGGGCGATGATCTCCGCCAGCCCGCCGGTGGCGATCACTTTCATGGTCGGTCCAAGCTCACGCCGGAAGCGCACCACCATGCCCTCCACCAGGGCAACGTAGCCGAAGAGCAGGCCGGATTGCATGGCGTGCACGGTGTTGCGCCCGATGGCGGTAGGGGGGCGCTGCAGGTCGACGCGCGGCAGCTTGGCGGTGCGCAGGAACAGCGCCTCGGCGGCGATGATGATCCCGGGGGCGATGGCGCCGCCCAGGTAATCGCCTTCGGCGGAGATGCCGTCGAAGGTGGTGGCAGTGCCGAAATCGACCACGCAGGCTGGCCCGCCGTACAGGCGCTGCACGGCGGCAGCGTCGGCGATGCGGTCCGCGCCCACGCCGCGCGGGTCCTCGTAGCGGATGCGCACGCCGGTCTTAACGCCTGCATCCACCACCAGCGGGTCCTGGCCCAGGTACTGGCGGCAGGCATCGACCATTTTGCCGGTCAGGGGAGGCACGACCGAAGCCAGGCAGGCGCCACTGAGGTCTTCGGGACTGAAACCCGAATGGGATAGCAGGCCGAGCAATTGCAGGCCGAACTCGTCGGGCATGCGCTCGTGCTCGGTCGCCAACCGCCAGCGGGGGCCCAGGGTTTCGCCCTGGTACACCCCGAGGGTGATGTTGGTGTTGCCGATATCGATGGTAATTAACATGCGCTTCTCATCCGTAGGTTATCCCATATCCGGGCGTGTCCGGGTTTCACGCCGCTGGCGCCTCCAGGATCACGTTATCAATCAGCCGGGTTTTGCCCACGAAGGCCGCCATGGAGAGCAGTGCCCTCTCGACCCTGCCCTTCAGCTCCTGGAGCGTATCCGGGTCGGCGCAGGAGACGTACTGCAGCCGGGCTAACGGCTCTGCTTCGACGGTCTCTTCTACCAGGCGGCGCAGCTCTTCGGCTTCCCGGGCGCCTTCCTTGAAAGCGGACTGGGCGCGGCGCAGCGAGCGCCACAGTACCGCCGCGGCCTGGCGTTCCGCCGGGCTGAGGTAGGCGTTGCGGCTGGACATCGCCAACCCGTCGGGCTCGCGCACGGTGGGGCAGATCACCACCTCCAGCGGGAAGTCCAGGTCGCGACTCATCTGGCGGACGACGACGGCTTGCTGGGCATCCTTCTGCCCGAAGTAAG
>DATEDC010000149.1:0-6779 GCA_035286585.1 Anaerolineales bacterium | reverse complement strand
AGCCAATCTACCCCGCACGGCTGTGGCAGTTCTGCGGCAATAAACATTCGGCGAAGATTTTAATATTAAAAGATCCGAAATAGCCTTGCGGAGAAATCTCATCCGTGTTAAAATTTTGCTCGTTTCATCCCCATATGTTCGGGTTGATCTATTAAATACCCCTACCTATGGCGGTTACAAATGTTCTAATCATGGGGTTGTATGCGCTGTCCTTATTGTAAAAACGAGCACTCCCGTGTTATCGATACTTCTCACGACTCGCGCGGGGGCGTGCGACGGCGGCGGGAATGTGAGAATTGCGGACAACGGTTCAGTACCTTCGAGCGGCCTATTCTGGCGACTCCATTGATTATTAAGCAAGATGGGACGCGTGAAGAATTTGACCGGGAGAAGTTGATCCGCGGCATACGCATAAGCTGTGCGAAACGTCCTGTATCTGCCGCGGATATTGACCGCCTGGTTGGAGAGATTGAAGCTGCATTGCAGGCAATGGGTCGCGCCGAGGTTTCATCACGGGTTGTGGGGGATATGGTGATCGCCGGGTTGAAAAACCTGGATCAGATCGCCTATATCCGTTACGCGATTGTGTATCTCGGCCTGGACGACCTGGGGGCGATTCGCCAGGAAATCGATCGCCTGCTCGAAAACTAAGCTGTCCCTGTTATCCGCACGGGGTTTAACAGCGGAGTAACATTATTACTGTTGGTTTCCAAGGAGACGTCATCATGTTGCATGAATCCCGAGCAAAAAATTCGAAACAAGGTCTCTTATCCACTCCACCGCTGCCTGAAGGTCTGATCGATGTCGAGTTGAGCGACAACGCCCGCCAGGTGCTCGTGCGCCGTTATGTCCGCCGGGGCAAAGATGGTCATCCGATTGAGACGGTCGAGGAGATGTTTTGGCGGGTAGCGTATCACGTTGCGAAAGTAGAGGCAGCCTGGGGTGATGACGTTTCTCAGAGGGCGCAGGAGTTCTATAAACTGCTGGAGTCCAAGGCTTTCTTCCCCAATTCACCCACATTTACAGGGGCTGGCACGTTGCTGGGCCAGCTCGCGGCATGCTTTGTGCTCCCGATCAGCGATGATATGGGCAGGGATTCAGCGGGTATCTTCCAGACTTTGCGCGATGCTGCCCTCATCCAGCAAACGGGCGGCGGTAATGGGTTCTCTTTCTCGCGCCTGAGACCAAAATACACCCTGGTGAAATCCTCAGCCGGGCAGGCGACCGGTCCGGTAGGTTTCTTACGCGTGTATGATAAAGCCTTTGGGGAAATTGCCCAGGGCGGCACCCGCCGGGGCGCAAACATGGCGGTTTTGCGCGTCGATCACCCGGATATCGAAGAATTTATCACCTGTAAGACGGATGAAAACGCGATCACCAATTTCAATATCTCGGTGGGTATAACCGACGCTTTTATGCAGGCGGTTGAGAACGATGATCTGTGGGCATTGCGCTTCCCAGATGTCAGCGCGGCGAAGTACCACAATTTTCACGGCACGCTCGAAGAAGCTGAAAAAGCGGGCATCCCGATCAAAATCTATAAAACCGTTCCGGCGCGGGAGCTGTTCGAGAAAATCGTTCGCCATGCGCACCACAACGGAGAACCAGGCGTTTTGTTCCTGGATGCAGCCAACCGCTCCAACCCGGTTCCGCAGTTGTACGCCCTGGAAGCGACCAATCCATGCGGCGAGCAGTGGCTGGGACCTTACGAAAACTGCTGTCTCGGCTCGATCAATTTAGCCCAGCATTTAGGACCGAACGGCAGCATCGATTGGGAAAAATTGCGCCAGAGCGTCGTGCTCTCCACGATATTCCTGGATGATGTCGTCGACGCTAACGCTTACGTCCCGGCTGTCCCCCAATTGAAAGAGGCGGCTTACCGCGCCAGGCGGATTGGCCTGGGCATCATGGGATTGGCGGACCTGATGTTCCACGCTGGCATACGCTATGGCTCTCCGGAAGGTCAGGAATTCGGCGCCCAGGTGATGGAGTTCGTCCGCTATCATGCCATGCTCACCAGTATCGAGCTGGCTAAAAGCCGGGGGGCTTACCTGGCGATCAAAGGCAGCCTGTACGACCCTGATGACCTCACCTGGCAGCCTCCTAAGCCCTTGAATGTCTACACCCGTGATTGGGAACGCCCTACGGTTGATTGGGACCTGGTTGTAGAAGGCATCCGTAGGTATGGCATTCGCAATGCTGCTCAAACTACCGTCGCGCCTACCGGAACGATCGCTACCGTTGCTGGCTGCGAAGGCTACGGCTGCGAACCCGTCTTTGCGCTGGCTTATTACCGGCATGTCAACGATAACGGCAAAGATCTCAAGCTGACCTATACCAGCCCGCTGTTCGAGAAAGCGCTCATCGGGGCCGGACTGAACGAACACGCTCGCCAGGCGGCAATCGAACACGTGATGGAAGTGGGCACCTGCCAGGGTTTGGAGGAGCTACCAACTGACATCCGCCACACTTACGTGGTCTCTGCGGATATCACCGCAGAAGAGCACGTTCGTATGCAGGCTGCCATCCAGGCATTTGTTGATAATTCACTCAGCAAGACGGTTAATTTTCCAGCCGAGGCGAGCGTAGAGGATGTAGCAACAGCCTACCAGTTAGCCTGGAGACTTGGCTGCAAGGGTATCACCGTCTACGTGACCGGCTCCCGTCAGAAGGTTGTCCTGGAGACCAAAGCGACTGCCAGGCAAAAGGTAGAGGCGGTTGAATCCAATCTGATGACCCAGGAGCAGGCTGAACAGATCGCAATGTGGCATGACAAGAAAAAACCGCGCCCGCGCAGCCTGCGCGGCTACACCTACAGCATCAGCACCCCGCTCGGGAAAGCATTTGTCACCATCAATGAGAACGGCGGTCACCAGCCCTTTGAGGTGTTTATCAATACCGCCAAGGCTGGCTCGGATACCGCTGCGGTTTCAGAAGCGATCGGTCGTTTGATTTCTTACACCTTGCGGCTCGCTTCGCCCGTCGCCCCGCGTGAGCGCCTGAAGGAAGTCTGGCGCCAGCTCTCGGGTATTGGCGGTGGACGCTCCCTGGGATTCGGTCCTAACCGGGTGCGTTCGCTCCCAGACGGGGTGGCGCAACTGCTGGCGGAATACCTGGAGAACTCGATCGAGCGAGAAGACGCACCGCCCAGCGAGAGCGAGCTTGAGGGCGATAACGGCTACAATCAAATGAGCGAATCCGCACAGCGGGCTTTGAGTGGAGATGAGGTGCCTCAAAATCAGCCGTCGCTCTTCACATTCGGCGATCTATGTCCCGAGTGCGGGCAGGCTGCCGTAGTAAATGAAGAGGGATGCCGCAAATGTTATGGCTGCGGCTTCAGCGAGTGCTGATAGCGGGTTTCGCAGATACCTGGTATAACTAAAGCTGGTATGACCAAACGCCTGGTCCTGGTCGCTGGCAACATCGGCGCAGGAAAAACCTCTCTCACTGAAAGGTTGGGTGCGCGCCTGGGGTGGCAGACCGCCTTCGAATCGGTGGCGGACAACCCCTATCTGCCGGATTTCTATGCGGATATGCGCTCCTGGTCATTTCATCTGCAAATCTTCTTCCTCGGTCACCGCGCCCAGCAGTATCTGGAGATGGCAGAGCTGCCTCACTCCGTCATCTTGGACCGCAGCATCTACGAAGACGCCTATATATTCGCCCGCGCCCTGCACCAATTGGGCAACCTGGATGAGCGCGACTACCTAGCATACCGCCGGGTTTTCGAGTTGGTGGTCTCCAAGCTGCCGTCTCCTGACCTGCTCATCTACCTCCACGCTCCAGCCAGCGTGTTGATCAAGCGCATCCGGCGGCGCGGCCGCCCCATCGAGAGCGGCATTAGCGAGGATTATCTCTCCCTGCTCGAATCTTTCTATAAAGATTGGATGCAGGTCTTCGACATCTGCCCGGTTCTGACCATCCGCACTGACGACCTGGACTTTGTGAATAAATCTCGGCACCTGGATATCGTCGTGCAGCGCATACAGGATAAGCTCGCCGGCAGGGAAGAGGTCGTTTTCCCCAACGAAAAGGGCTGAATTGCCCATAGCATTGCGACGTAATTAAGGGACTTGTTTTAGCTTGAATGTTAATGAAAAAAATATTTTTTCGACTGTTTAAAAAAGGGAACTCTCGAGATTTTATTATCATTGTTTCGGGATTACCGCGTTCTGGGACTTCACTAATGATGAGTATGCTCGCGGCGGGTGGATTAGAGGTGCTGACAGATAATCTAAGGGAAGCTGATGCTGACAACCCGGCTGGTTATTACGAGCTTGAGGAGGTCAAAAAACTCATAAATGGTGAACATTTCTGGATAGCCAGGTCGCGCGGCAAAGTGGTGAAGGTGATCTCAACATTGCTGCCCTATCTTCCCGCTGGTTATCGCTATCGCATTGTCTTTATGCGCCGGGCAATGGAGGAGATATTAGCTTCCCAACGGAGGATGCTAATCAACCGCGGTGAAAATCCTGATAAGGTCAGCGATGATCAAATGGCTGAGATTTTTGAAAAGAATCTTCAGCAGATTGATCGCTGGATTGATTCGCAAGCCAATGCCACCCGGATTGACATCAACTATAACCAACTCATAGAAAAACCAAGGCCGCTGGTAGCGGAGATTAATATATTTATGGGTGGTGGTCTGGATGAGGAAAAGATGCTGGGCGTAATTGATCCATCATTATACCGCCAGCGAATATCGAAATAAACTTCAGCGGACTGGCTATAAGAGATATCCTTTTTTAGGGGGTTTGCGCTGATATATTTCCATGTGGTGACTGTAACATAAGCGGTGGGTTTTGACAAAAAGAGCAAGCTCCGAGTAAGATGGTAGTTCCCCAACCGCCATCTAACAGGAGCCTGCCATGTCGATTGTCGTCCTAAAGCTGCCGGAAGTCAAGCGCAAAACGGAAGTTCATCCCAAAACCTGTCCATACTGTAAGGGAGTGACCTTCCAACGCTGGGGAAAGGTGCGCAAGCCCGTGCGCGATAACCGTTATCGCCGCGTGCAGGTCTATCGCTACCGCTGCTGTCACTGTCATCGCAGCTTTCGCCACTACCCAGCAGGCGTTGACCAGGCGGATCAGACCCAACGGCTGCGCAAGCTGGTGGCGATCTATTGGGTGTTGGGCATGAGTCTGCGCAGTGTGGTGATCGCCCTGGCCCCTTTCGGGGTGAAACTCAGCCACATGACGGTCTGGCGGGACTTGCAGGAGCAGGCCGATCGACTGGAGAAGCGCCACCACTGGAACCCGGTGCGCGTGCTGGGGCTGGATGGGGTCTATCCGCTCCTGAAGGGGCGGAAGCGGCCAGTGCTGATCGCGGTCGATCTGGGCGACGGGCGACCAGTGGCCATTGGGCAGGTGGATGAAGCCAATCCGCAAGCCGTGCGACGCTTCTTGGAGCCGCTGGTCAAGCGATTAGGAGTGAGCGTGATCGTCACCGATGACCTGGCGAGTTTCCGCCAGGTGGCCGAGAAACTGGGGGTGGAGCACCAGGTCTGCCAGTTCCATGTGCGCCGCTGGGTGGGTCGCACTTTGCATGAGCTGCGGGAGACCGTCCCCAAAGACTGGGGATGGGTCTTGGAGGAAATCAAAGCCTTGCTGGCTGAATTGCCGCCAGAGGGAAGCAAGCGTCTGTATGAACTGTGGAAACAGCTCCCCGGACGCCAATCGGCTCTAGACCAGCCGCGCTTGCCGCTGGAACAATTGCGGGATTTGCTGATCCGTTTGAGTGAACATTGGCGCAGTTATCGGGTCTTCGACTGGCAGAAGGATGTGCCCTGGACCAACAATGGCACCGAGCAAGTCATCGGGCGCATGAAGATGCGCAGCCGCACCGTGCGGGGTTACAAATCCCAACTGGGCATGTGGGCGGCCTTGTTGCTGAGTGGCTCGGGGGTGGCCTGGTAGAGAAGAAAATTGAGCGGAGAGCATTGCGCCTATACCAATTCTAAGATTTCGCCAACCGCTTGTGTTACAAACACTCCATGTGAGTAATATTGACTTGGAAATTTTTTTATGTTACTATCATATTTGTAAGGTTAACGTTTCAATATTACGCCCGCTCTCCACTTCTGTTAGTCTACCACGCATTCGAGGCATAATATTTTAATGCGGGGGCAAGGCTAATCACCCTTCGTATATATCTAAATACTGGGCATTCTGGGAGAATGAGACACTCACATTGATCGTTAAGTGAGTTAAAAACCCAGTCAGCGAACAGGCCTTGACGTTACAAGGGGTGGGATTTGCATAAAACCAGACGATTCTATTTTATTATTCCCTCAACGGAAGTTTGTGTTGTAATCCTTGATTCATGTGAGGTGGACCAATCTAACTGAACCCATCGTCTAAACCAACCAACACATAAAGAGATGCCCCGACCAGCGGCAACTGATCGAGGCTTTGCGTCGCAGGCACCGGTTAGCACCTTAAACGCGTTTTTGATTTTACCACATCAAATCAATGATCTCGTGTTTTAAATCAGCGGCCGAGATCGAAGGGAGACGCGTATAGGTGCTCATGGTCAAGATGTGCACAGATTACTTTAACTAGCATGGGGGAGTAATACCACGCCCGTCGATATTGTTTAAATGTCGAAAGGGCGGAGCATGGTTGCAAAGTAAAAAATACTTAGAACCCGTAAATAAATAACTCCGCGGATTAATTCTTTACGGTTTATCCTGCTATATAATGGCGGAACACTCGCCATCGAGAGGAGGATGAACCCGGTGGACCTTCAAGTACACGAATGTCAATGTTTGAACTGCCAAC
>DATEDC010000148.1:0-3741 GCA_035286585.1 Anaerolineales bacterium | reverse complement strand
AGATCGGCGTCTTCTTAATCGGCCTGGCGGTGATCTGCGTCGGGGGGTATATCTGTATGAACGGCCTATGGAATTCGGTTGCCAAGACGATCGTCGCCGATATCGGCTTGCGGCTGGTCAGCACCGGATTTGTGATCGCCTTCGCGGCCGGCATGGCGGATGTCTTCGGCTTCGGCAGCCAACTCTCCCCGGAAATCCCCTACTACGGCCCTTATCAAGAAATTGGCGTGCTGATAGGAGAAGCTGTGATCGCCCTGGGCTTTGTACTCCAGATCCCCTTTGCAATTCACCGGAGGAAAGACGAACAGTCTCCCGAACAGATTCCTGAGGAGGGACATCAGCATATAAATGTTATTTTAGAATAATCGATGCGGAGGTCATGATGAGCCTGAAACTTACCTGGTTTGGACACGCCGCCTTAGGACTGGAGACAGACGGCTACAACATCCTGGTCGACCCCTTCCTGAGCGGCAACCCGGTCGCCAGCGCCCAGCCTGAGCAGGTGCAGGCTGACTACATCCTGGTCAGTCACGGCCATGGCGATCACGTCGGCGACACCCTGGCGATCGCCAAACGCACCGGCGCGACAGTGATCAGCAATGCCGAGATCGCTGGCTGGCTGAAGAAACAGGGGGTAAAGACGCACGCCCAGCACCTGGGCGGAGGGTTCAAGCACCCCTTTGGCTACCTCAAGCTTACCCTGGCGATCCACGGTTCTGGTCTCCCGGACGGCACGTATGGCGGCAACCCGGCCGGTTTTCTGCTCACCACCAACCACGGAAAGAAGATCTACATGGCCTGCGATACGGGCCTGTTCGGCGATATGCGCTTGATCGGCGAAGAAGGCCTCGACCTGGCAGTGCTGCCCATCGGTGATAATTACACCATGGGACCGGACGACGCCCTGCGTGCTGTAAAACTGCTGCAACCAAAAGTCGTGACCCCGATCCACTTTAACACCTGGGACCTGATCACCCAGGACCCCCACGCCTGGGCGCAGCGGGTGGAAAAAGAAACCGGCGCCCGTGTACATATCCTGCGCCCAGGGGAAAGCCTGACCCTTTGAGTACCCTCCCAGAAACCTTGCAGTACTTGTGACCCTATATCGCCAACATTCACCCCCAGGTGCGATCTACAAAACCAGGCCAATAGCTTGCAGTAAGTTTTTTCGGACGGAAACGGTCTGATATAATTCACCATTCGTGAGGTGAGCATGTTTGACAGCATTTTTCAACGCAAACAAGACGAAGACCGCGTCCGGAAAGAAGGGCGCCTGCCCCCCGGCCAGTCTTTGACCCAAAAGTTCCCAGTGCTGCACTATGGGCCGGTGCCCCGCTTCAACCCTGCCACGTGGGATTTCCGTGTCTGGGGCGAAGTGGAGCAGGAAGTGCGCTGGACCTGGGAGGAGTTCAACCAGCTGCCGCGCACAAAACTGCTGATGGATATCCATTGTGTCACCCGCTGGAGCAAGTTCGATACGGCGTGGGAAGGTGTATCCGTGCGCGCCTTGGTAGATCAAGGCTTGATCAAGCTGTTGCCCAGCGCCCGCTACGTCCTGCAGCATGCTGAATACGGCTTCACGGTAAACCTGCCATTGGAAGTCGTCTTGCAGGACAATTTCCTCCTGGCGACCCATCATAATGACCAACCCATAACGCCCGATCATGGTTTCCCTTTGCGGGGGGTGATCGGCTTTATTCCCAGCCACCCAGAACTGAAAACGCCCTATTTCTGGAAGGGCGCTAAGTGGCTGCGCGGCATGCAGTTCCTGGCTCAGGACCGGCCTGGCTTCTGGGAGCAGGCCGGCTACCATAACGAAGCGGATGTCTGGGAAGAAGAACGGTTCGGGTAAGATTTTGTACCCAGATCAAGCCACTATCCATATCACCCAGCTGGAGAAATACTACATCGTCCCAGAACGCGAAGCCGGGCTGCGCGCCGCCGTCGGCAGCCTGTTCCGCCGCAAGCATCGCGAGATCAAAGCTGTCGATGGGATCTCATTCGACATCCTCCCCGGCGAGATGGTCGGTTTTCTGGGACCGAACGGAGCCGGAAAAACCACTACCCTCAAAATGCTCTCTGGCCTGCTTTACCCCACAGCGGGTGAAGCGATAGTGCTCGGCCATGTCCCCTCCCGGCGGGAGAAAACTTTCCTACGGCAGATCACTCTGGTCATGGGACAGCGCAACCAGCTGGCCTGGGATATCCCCGCTCTCGACTCCTATGAACTGAACCGCGCCATCTACCAGATCCCGCGCGGCGAGTTCAAGCGCACGGTCGACGAACTGATCGAACTGCTGGATCTGCAAGACATCGTGCGTAAACCCGTCCGAAACTTATCGCTGGGCGAGCGTATGAAGGCAGAGATCGCCGGATCTTTGCTGCACCGACCGCAGGTTCTCTTCCTGGACGAGCCAACCATCGGCCTTGACGTGACGATGCAGCGCCGCATCCGGGCCTTCATCGCCGAATATAACCGCCGTTTTGGCGCCAGCGTATTGCTCACCAGCCACTACATGGCTGATGTGGTGGCGCTCTGCCGCCGGGTGATCGTCATCCATCACGGCCGGATCCTTTATGATGGCGGTTTGAGCGGCCTGGTCGAGAAATTCTCAGCCCAGAAGACCATCGTGCTAACCTTGCCCGACAGCAACATCGACCTGACCTCCTATGGAGCAGTGCGCTCGAAGGATGCTGGTCGGGTGACGCTGCAGGTGCCAAAAAGCGAAACCTCCCGCATCACCGCCCAGCTGCTGGCCGACCTGCCGATCAGCGATCTGACGGTGGAGGATCCGCCGATTGAAGAGGTGATCGAGCATGTCTTCGCCCAAGGAGCGGAGGCAGCCGCATGAAGGCCATGCTGGATTTCTATTTCACCCAGATGAAGATGGCCATCCAGCAGCAAATCCAGTACCGAGTGGCCAATTATTTCTACATGATCGGGATGATCGCCGAACCGGTGATCTACCTGGTAGTGTGGTCGACTGTAGCAAGAGCACAGGGCGGGAGCGTGGGTGGCTACACCCCAGGCGATTTCGCCGCCTACTATATCGTTTGGACCCTGGTACGCAACATGAACATTGTGCTGACGCCGTATGTCTGGGAGAATTACATCCAGCGCGGCGAGCTTTCCATGGAACTGCTGCGACCACTACACCCCTTGCATGCCACGCTGGCCTACTTCTCCGGCTGGAAATTCGTGATGATCGCCATGTGGCTGCCGATCGCCGCCATTTTGACGATTGTCTTCCAGCCAACCCTGAACCCGCAACTCTGGAGCATCGCGGCTTTCGCCGTGGCGCTGTGGGGCGGATACCTGGTACGTTTTATGCTGCTGTGGCTGCTGGGGATGATCACCTTCTGGACGACGCGTGTTAGCGCCTTCTTCGAGCTATATTTCACCCTTGAGCTGCTCTTCTCTGGCCGGCTGGTGCCGTTGTCGCTGATGCCGCAGTGGGTGCAGCAGGTAGCCGCCTTCCTGCCTTTCCAGTGGGCGTTCGGCTTTACGATCGAACTGCTGCTCGGCAAGCTGACTCCGGCCCAGGCGCTGTACGGGCTCGGAGCTCAGGTCTTCTGGACACTGCTTGGGCTTTTCTTCGTTAACCTGTTCTGGCGGGCTGCGCTGCGCCGGTTCTCGGCGGTGGGAGCGTAGGAAGATGAATTTCTTTCGATTAGCCTGGGCTTACTTCCGTGTCGGCGCGTTGAACGAGCTGCAATACCGGGTCAACTTCTTTATCCAGG